>JBEKAN010000456.1:0-3568 GCA_050015895.1 Verrucomicrobiota bacterium | reverse complement strand
AGGAATTCAACAGTCAGCAGAATAGGGGGAAGCGCACCAGAGGTGCGAACGGATTTCACGGATGACACGGATAAGAAGAGACGGGGTTCCCATCCGTGCAATCCGCGAAATCCGTGGTCAGAAATCCTCGCGGGGCGGGAGCGGCTGTGCGCCAGTTTGGCCCAAAATACGGCGCGCCGCGCCGCCCCGGACGGGCGGACGTCCGGGCCGGTTTTGTCTGTTGTTCCCTCTGGCCTCATGGTGCTTACAGCGGTATCACATAGCGAAGGAAATGTCAAGGCAAATTTGGAAAAAAGTGCGGGGGGGGGAGGCGCATTCCACGTTTTTGGGTGGTTTTTTCCTCATCTTCAGCCCTAATCTCAGGGGTGGGGCAGGATTAAGATTAGGATTAGGATTAAGAGGGGAACCCATAAATTGGGGTTGCCCCCCGGGGCATTGTGGTGTCTTGGACGGATGGGACGGATGGGACGGATGGAGGTTTTGATCTCTCGCGCCCGGGGGCATTGTGGCATCTCGGACGGATCAGACCCAACCGACCGATCTCCGTTTTGATCTCGCGCCCCCCACCCGGTTCTCCCCGCTGGGCGGGGCGAGGGAAGAGTCACGGCTCGCAGACAGAACAAATTACGGAAGCGAGATGGAACAAATTAGGGAAGCGCACCAACGGTGCGAGCCAACGGTGCGAGGAGTCTCGCCCCGTCCTCCGTTCGCGGGGCGAGGGAATTGACAAATCGCATGGTGGTGGTTGCAAGATGCGCCCGTCGGTTCTGGGGTGTCGGTTCTGGGGTTGCTTTTTTGGTCTCCCTTGTGGATAATGCCCGCGCATGAAAGCAAAGCCATGAAAGAACTGTTTCAGAACCTGCTCAAGCTCCAGGAGTTTGAGTTTGGCGAAGTGAGCCAGAGCAACAAGGAGGCGAGGATATCCGAACTGCGGCGAAAAATCCCGCTGCCCATCCTCGAGCACTACGACCGTCTGGTCATCCGGGGCAAGAAAGGAGTGGCCATCGTGCGCAATCAGGTTTGCACGGGCTGCCACATGACCATCCCCATCGGCGCCATCAACACGCTGATGCACGGGGAGGACATCCAGATGTGCGAGAATTGCGGACGCTACCTGTATTTGCCGCCCGCCGCGCCGGTCGGAGTCCCGGAAGCGGAGCCGGAGGCAAAAGCCGCCAGGAAGAAAAGCGGGCCAAAACGCAAGGCGCTGGCCCGGTCCAAGTGAGGGCGCGCCGACGGAGGGGACTGCAGGAGTGGCTTGCGCAAAATGCGGAATTCGCGTTGCCCGGGCGCGGAAGAAGTATGCACAACGGGGACACAGATTTCCGGCCGGCGCGGGCCGCCGAGTGACGCCGACGGGAACCGGCCGACATCGCGATGAACATTCACCCCGCCACCCTGCTCAAGGCCGCGCTTTGCGGATATGCCATCGGGGCGGCGGGCGGGTTGTTGTGCATGCGCCGCGAGAAGGTGGCGAACGTTTTTTCCTTTGGGGCGGCGGCGCTCTCGGCTTTGAGCGGACTGCTGGCCGGACTTGGGGTTCTGGGCGGGGGGGCGGGGACACCCGCGCCGCGATTCGAATTGCTGCCCGCCCCCGTCCCTTACATCCAGTTGGCCGTCGGGCTGGATCCATTGAGCGCGTTTTTTTTGGTCCTGGTCTCCCTGCTCGGAGTGGCGATCTCGATTTATTCTCTGGGTTACGCGAAAGGTTTCTTCGGCCGAAAAAGCGTCGGGGCGCTTGGCGCTTTCTACAACGCGATGCTGCTGGCGACGACGCTGACGTTCGTGGCGGACAACATCTGGATTTTCCTCATCGCCTGGGAACTGATGGCGCTGACGGCTTACTGCCTGGTCAGCTTCGAGCATGAGAAGCCGGGGACGCGGCAGGCGGGCGTGCTTTTTTTCATCATGTCGCACATTGACGCGGGGTGCGTGATTCTGGGCTTTCTGCTGCTATACCAGGCGTCGGGCGATTACAGCTTCGCCAGTCTGCACGGTGTGGGGGCGACGATGTCCGCCGGCAAGCGGGACGCGGCCTTTGTGCTGTTCCTGCTGGGATTCGGAATCAAGTGCGGCATCGTGCCCTTGCACATTTGGCTGCCGGCGGCCCATCCGGTGGCGCCCAGCAATGTGTCGGCGCTGATGTCCGGGGTGATCATCAAGGCCGGCATCTACGGGCTGACGCGGGTCTGTTTTGATTTTCTAGGCCCGCCGCCGTTGGGGTGGGGTGTGGCGATACTGGCGGCCGGCACGGTGTCGGCGGTGCTGGGGGTGCTGTACGCGTTGATGGAACACGATCTGAAGAGGCTGCTGGCCTATCACAGCATCGAGAACATCGGGATCATTTTGATGGGCCTGGGGGCGGCGCTGATTTTCCTGCACACCGGGCACCCGCTATTGGCGACGCTGGGATTGATCGCGGGGATGTACCACACGCTCAATCACGGGTGCTTCAAAGGGTTGTTGTTCCTGGGCGCGGGCGCGGTGCTGCACGCGACGCATACGCGGAACATGGAGGAAATGGGGGGGCTGGCGAAACGAATGCCGCAAACGGCGTTTTACTTTCTGCTGGGCGCTGTGGCCATCTCCGCGCTGCCGCCGCTCAACGGATTTGTCAGCGAATGGCTCACCTACCAGTCCTTGCTGCAGGGTTTTGGGGTGACGGACAGCATGTGGCGGCTGATCTTTCCATTGAGCGGGGCGATGCTGGCATTGACGGGCGCGCTGGCGGCGGCATGTTTTGTCAAGGCGTTCGGCATCACGTTTCTGGCGCAAGCGCGCAGCGAGGCGGCGGGGAACGCGCAAGAGGCCCCGCCCTCGATGCGGGCCGGGATGGCGGTGCTGGCCGCGGCTTGTGTGGTGCTGGGACTATTCCCGACGGCGTTCATCCGTTTGCTGGACCCCCTGACGCAACAACTGACCGGGGAGCAACTGAGCGCCCAACTGAGCCTGAACCACGGTCTGGTACTGGGATTGCTCACGGAAAAGGCGGGCACCGTTTCCATGCCCGGCCTGGCGTTGACGGGGATTTGTCTTCTGCCGATTCCGCTGGTCCTGTGGCTGATTTTCGGAAGGAAGGCCCGGACGCGGCGGGGGCCGACCTGGGCGTGCGGGCAGGCGGTGCTGACCCCGCAGATGGAATACACGGCGACGGGTTTTTCCAAGCCGGTGCGGATGATATTCAAGGCGCTCTTCCGGCCGCGGCGGGACGTGCAGCGCGAGTACGACTTCTCGCCGTATTTTGCGACGAACATCCGGTTCGAGAGCCACATAGAGGAGGTGTTTGTGGAACGGCTCTACCGGCCGTTGCGCATTTGGATATTGCGGGTCTCGCGGCGGGTTCGCGGGCTGCAGGCGGGGAGCATTCACGCCTACCTGTTGTACATATTCGTCACGTTGCTATTGCTGCTGTTGTTCGCATTATGAACCTGGACCTTCCAAGCATCTTCGCGCAAACCGCGTTGCTGTTGTTGCTGGCGCCGCTGCTGGGCGGGCTGATCCGGAACTGGAAGGCCAAGCTGCAGAACCGGCGCGGCCCGCGAGTCTGGCAGCCATACTTCGACCTGGC
>JBEKAN010000455.1:0-3600 GCA_050015895.1 Verrucomicrobiota bacterium | reverse complement strand
TTTCTTGTACTCCAGATACTCATTCATGAGGGCGTCGAGAAAATTCCGGCTGAAGGCGGCATCCGCGCTGCTGGCGGTGATCAAAAAGACCGCGCTCTTGGGGGCCTCCTTGAAATTGAGGGTGACTGGCAGCGGCAAGCCATCCTTGCCGAGCGGGACGGCGTTGGTGCCGGATGCCCGCAGACGTTCCATGGCCGCCTGCCACATCCGGCCGCTCTTCAACACCTCCATCTGAGTGCCGATGTAAGTCTGCGGGTCCTCCGTGAATAGAGAGCCTTCCGACAAATGAAGCCGCTCGGTCTCCCACATGCTGGCGGAGGAGACATAGACTGGCGGCGCCCACACAATGAATGCGGCCGCCCCCCCAATGCCGAGCAACAAGGTGAGGGCCGGAACCCACCAATATCTTCGGAGAAAAACAAAGAACCGGTTCATGCCGTTGGACGAACCGCCGGCGCCATAATCGTCCATCGGTCCCATGGATGAATAGTCCTGGGGAGGCCCTGGCGGCATTGGAGGCATTGGAGTTAACGCTCGCATAATCTCATCAAAAGCGGATCAGGCGGTCAGGAACAAAGATGAGATCCCCGGATACGACCGGCAAATCCGCCTCGATGTCGCCTTTGTCAAAGATCTTGCCCACGTCCACCGTGAACGTCTCTTTGTCCTCTTTGACCGCAGCGTCCTTCCCGGTGGTGTTGTTGGTCGCGGCGTCTTTGACCACAATGTCGCCGGTCGCAACGTCTTTGCCCGCGGTGTCCTTTCGCGTGACTTTCACATGACGGCGGTCGGCGTAATCGGTGAACCCCCCCGCCCGGAGGATGGCCTTCCCCAGGGTGAGGATCTCGTCGTTTGGAATCTCCACCGGGCCGGGCAGTCGCACCGCTCCCACCAAATAAACCCTCCCCTGGCTCTTGGCCATCACATCCACCGCGATGATCACGGTGGCCTGGTAGTAATATTTTTTCTCCAGCGCGGCTTTGATTTCAGCCCCCAACTGCCGACAGGTCTTGTTCTCCGCCGGTACACGGCCAATATAAGGCACTTCCAAGTCGCCGGAGTCGGTGACGAAGAGCGGCTTGGGGTCCTCCTCGTCCTCCACGATCCGAAAACTCAGGCGGTCGCCAATCGCCAGCTTATGTTTGTCGTCCAGGATGGACGCGATGTTCGTCGTTTCAGCACCCAACAGGTTGGTTGCGACGGCGGGGACGCCGGAGTGTGGACCGGGCGCCACAGCATTGCTCTGTGTGCCTGCATCGGGCGCTTCGGCGGCGGACACCGCGGCGTTCAGCCCCAGGAAGAAGGAAACGCACGCCAGGAAGGCCATCGCAGGAGCGGGCCTGAAAAAGGACTGAATGCGGGGTGGATTGAGTTTCATTGGGGTTGGTAGGCAAGTTTGATTCCCACGATGTTCTGCGCGTAATCCCGGTCGGGGATGTCGGAGGACCGGAGGGTGAGACGGTAATTCAAACTCAGCATCAGTTTCTTCATCAGCGGATAGCTGAGCGTCACTTCTCCTCCATACCAGTCGTAGGTCTCGGTAAGATTTCCCGACACATTGCCCCCGCCCTGGTTCCCGTGCTCGTAGAAAGGCGATGTGTTCAGAGTCACATCTTTTATGAAGTTCCACGAAATGTTCGGCTTAAAGTACCAGTCTTCAATCACATCAGACTGGATTCCGAGGCGAATCTCGTGTCCGGCGCTCAAGCCATAGCTGACGGCCTTGCTGACTTCGTGGGACAAGGTCAAACTGGCGTACCAAGCGTCCAAGTCTGCCGTTTGAATGGATTCGCCCGCCAGCGCGACGATCGGGGCGCCGGAGAGCGAGAAGCTGTGAACCAGGGCTGGTTGGCTGGTGTGTTGGAATTGATAAACGGTGTAGCCGGCCCGGGGCTGCACCTCGAAGTACGGCCCCAGTTTCCAGTCGGCGTAAACGCCGGCGCTGTAACTGCTGTTGTCGTTCAACACCTCTTGGTCATAACTGGTGAAGGAGGCGCCGCCCTCGACGCCGGCGGTCAGTCGCGAATCGAACTGATATCCGGCCCGGACCAGCGGAAGCTCCGAGGCGCGGTTGAGATAACTGAATTGCTCCGACGAGGAGATAAAATTCTGGTGGTCGTAGCCAAGAGTCAAAACCACTTGTTCCAAATCCCAAGTGGCGGCGAGGCCCGCCGTATTCTGGAGTCCCCCGTAGGTCGCGGTGCCAGCCAAAGCGGCCTCGGCGCTGGGATCCTCATAAAACGAGAACCGGTCGTGGAAATCAAACAGAAAATCCTTGACGCGCATATCAAACAAAAGTTGGGAGTCGGAATTCACGCGCATGGCGCTGTACCGACTGTGGCGCAGGTACTCGTCGTAGCCCACACCGGCGGAAAAACTGAGGAAGTTCTGTTGCGTTATTGGATAACTCCCCGACATTTGCAGGAGGGGCTTCAGGATGAAATCTGATTGCGGGTCCGTCTTCGAAATGGTGACATTGTCGTTGTAATCCATTTCCACCGAGGGCACCAGCAGCAGCCGGAAATCGCCCGTCTTCCAGGTGTAGGGCTGGGACGCCATCTGTTGGCGCTGGGCCTCCGCCGCCGCGTCGCCAGCCAGGGAGTATCTCAAGGCGTCCTGCGCGAAGGCCGCTCCAGAGGCCAAAAGCATGAAAGTGGTGAGAATGCGACAACGGCAACGATTCTCGGCTGCCGTGAAATCCCATGATGCGAGGGGTGGTTTCATTGGCTCAAGATGAAGTTTGCAATTTGATTCCAGAACTGATTCCGGAACTGGATTTGACTGTCATTTGAGCACTCACCCCGCGCAGCTCGCGAATGAACCTTTCCCGACGTTCGGACCTGGCGGGGCCGTTCGACCGGCCTGATTTTTGCGTTTGCGCCGCCTTTTGCTCCGTTACGGCGCCGTTGTCCGGTTTTGGCACCCAAGGGCACAAGCCGCTGTGGCGCATGGAACACGCCGGATGCCCCGCATCTGGAGCGCAAACCGGGCTTTCCCCATTCGAAGCCCCCTTCCGCCACTGACTCGGCGTGTTGCCAAAGCGTCTCTTGAAGCACGCGTTAAAGAGCCCCAAATGATTGAATCCGCATTGCTCGGCCACGTTGATGATTTTCACGCCCGGATCCCGCAATAACGACAACGCCTTCAAGAGCCGCAACTCCATTCTCAGGGAGGCGACCGCACACCCAAAATGTTGATGAAACAGGCGGTTCAGATGGCGCCGGCTGCAACTGAATTTCTGCGCCATCTCGCCAACCGACAGCGTCAAAAGCTCGGTCTGGGACAATTCCTCCAGCACCCGCATCATGTGATCTTCGATTCGCACGAACCCGGCCCGGTTGCTTCGCGCGCTCTGGAATTCCGCCGACAACACCGCGGCGGCGATTCTGAGCACCTGGCTGCGGTGAACCACGTCGCCTTCAGGAGGCGCCATCGCGACCAACCGATGGCATTCCTGAGCCAGCGAACCGGAAGCCGGGTAGAGCTTGGGGCCTTTGAGGTTTTCGGTGGTGCTTTGCAGCAAGGACATTTCGTCAACTGCGAAAAGTGGATAAAGGTGGTCAATACACACCGAGAAGCACCAAAAAATCAGATCATCCC
>JBEKAN010000454.1:0-3613 GCA_050015895.1 Verrucomicrobiota bacterium | reverse complement strand
AACCAAACCCAACACCGCGTTATGAAACAGAACCAGCAAGCCTCCCAAGTTTTGCGCCGCCAGATCAAAGAGGATGTGAAAAAGAAGGCCTATCGCAAACCGGCGCTGAAACGGCTCGGAATGCTCAAATCAGTGGCGGGGAGCGGCATTCATTTCGGCGTCGCGCACAAACCCGTGTGAAGCAAGCCACTTGGCAATTTCACTTTTATGGGTTCCCCTCGTAATCCTAATCCTAATCCTGGTCCACGCCTGAGATTAGGGCTGAAGAAGAGGAAATAACCACCCGAAAACGTGGAATGCGCCCCCCCGCGAACTTTCTTCCAGATTGGCCTTGACAATTCCTTCGCTATGTGATACCCCTGTAAGCAGCATGAGGTTGGAGCCCACAAACGTCAGCATCGGCCGGGACGGCATTCCGTCCGCCGCCGCCCAGGGGGTCTTGCGCCAAAGTGGCGCACAGTCGCTTCCGTTCCGCCGTGCGCCAGGCCTGCGTGCCCTTCGGCGCCAGACCATCCCAATAAAGGTGGATAAAGGTCAATAAAGGTAAAAAAAAATATTTTTTCGAGACCAAATGACAAACAATGGCAAAAAATGGCTGGGTCGCAATGAACCCGTGCAGCCAGGCCCACCTGTCCTCCGTCCCGTCCGCCGTAGCTCCGGCAGCCGGAGCGAAGGTGGAGGCTTTCCTGTCCGCCGTAGCGTCAGCGAAGGAGGAAGCGGAGGAGGAAATCGTGTCCAATCGTGCATAATCGTGCGTTTTCTTTGGTCAAACCCTCCTGGGTGCCTGATTCTGCGTGTTCTCCACGCTTCCTCGCATCGCCGGTCATCCAGAGCGGCGGGTGGCCGCAACGTTCCCCTCCATGGCACCCTCATGAATGGCCCTGGGAACGGCGGATTTTCTGTGCGGCGGGCTTGTCATATCGCAGGGATCGGCTACTATTTAGCCATGTGGAAACTGATATTGTGCGCGCCCCTGCTGCTCGGCGGCTTGGCTCTTCCCGCCGCCACGGTGCAATTGAAGGACCAGGCCTCGGTCAGCGGCAAAATCCTGGCCGAAAAGCCCGACCAAATTGTCGTGGACATCGGCTACACCGTCCTGGTCATTCCCCGCAGCCAGATCCTCTCGCTCCTCAACGACAATGCGCCCGCGCCCGACGCCAATCCCCCCGCGCGTTATCCCGTGATGATGAACCCCGGCCTGGGCTCCGCCAAAACGCCCCCGGCAAAAGCCAATCTCCCCTTACCCAACAAACCCGCCGCCGCTTCCATTGGACAGACTCCGGAGACCGGCCCCGTTTCGCTGACTGCGCCCGCCGCGGCGATTCCCGAAACGCACATGGCCGCGTCCCCCTCCAGCCAGTCCGCCGCGGGCCGGGGATTCTACCAAACCTCCACTGGCAATCTCAATGAACGCAGTGTGCGCGATCTGGCCGCCGAATTGGGCGCGGCCGTCGTCCAGGTGCGGACTCCGGAGGGGCTGGGATCCGGCTTCTTCATCAACGAGGACGGCTTTCTCATCACCAACTTTCATGTGACAGAGGGCGAGACCCAGATTTCGGTCGAAGTTTACCAGCAGCGAAACGGCGAGCTGGAGCGCAAAGTTTACAAGCAGGTCAAAATCGTCTCCCTCAATAAATTCGCCGACCTGGCCTTGCTCAAGGTCGAGGACAGCGGCGCGCCCAAATTCGCCTCCGTCTCGATCGGCGACTCCGACAGCCTGGCCGTCGGCGAGCGGGTTTTTGCCATTGGCAGCCCGCTGGGGCTGGAACGCACCGTCACCGAGGGCATCGTCAGCACCAAGACCCGCCAAATGCAGGGCGAACTCTATTTGCAGACCACCGCCCAGATCAACCCCGGCAACAGCGGCGGTCCCCTTTTCAACATGCGCGGCGAAGTCGTCGGCGTCACCAACATGAAAATCACCTCCGGCGAGGGCCTCGGGTTTGCCATCCCGGTTGAGGCCGTCCGCTTCTTCCTCAACCACCGCGATTCCTTCGCCTACGATAACGACAATCCCAGCAATCCCTACCGCTACCTGGAACCGCCCCGCCGGATCCGGAACACCTCCGCCCAGTGAAACCCGGTCTCCCATCCATGCAAATTCGCCTTCTTGCCCTCCTGGCCTTCTTGCCAGGCCTTTTGGGGGCTGGCGCCGCCACGCTTCCCCCCCAGAAACTCCTCCCCGCCAACACCCTCCTGCTCGTCACCATGCCCGACTCCACCAACGGCTGGCGCTTTGTCACCAACTCCTCCATGGCCCGCTTGTGGCGCGATCCCGCCATGAAGGCCTTCACCGACAAATTCGCCGACCGCCTCAACACCGCCGTCCTCGCCCCGCTCGAACAGCAATTGGGCGTCCACTTCGCCGATTACCAGGGATTGGCCCGCGGCCAAATGACCCTCGCCCTCGTTCCCTTCACTCATCCCGACGACCCCGCCAATGCGGATGCCGCGGGGGGCAACGCCACGGTGTTTCTGCTCGACTCCGGCGACCACTCCGCCCAACTGGCCACCAACCTCGCCGCTTTGAAGAAAAAGTGGACCGACGCCGGCAACTCCCTCAAATCTGAGAAAATCCGCGACTTGGATTTCGCCACCCTCTTCACCTCCTCCGACGCCCTTTCCCTGCGCAAACTCCTGCCCGGTCTGGTGGACACCAACGATTCCGACGACCTCCTCCCCAAGCCCGCCCCCGACAAAATCCAGTTGACCTTTGGACAATCCGGTTCCCTGCTCCTCGTCAGCCAGTCCCGCGAAGTCATCGAAAAAATCCTCGTCCGCCAGGCCGGCGGCCTCCTTCCCGCTCTGGACGAGCAACCCGCCTTCCAGTCCGACTTCGCCGCCCGTCTCCACGACACGCCCCTCTACGCCTGGGTCAACATCAAAGCGTTCCTTTCCAATTTGGAAAAGCAACAGGCCCCGCAGTCCGGCAATTCCGCCGCGGGCCCCCTGGCCTCCGATGGCACCATGTCCGCCCTGGGTTTCACCGGCCTGACTTCCGCCTCCGTCGCCTGTCGCTCCACCTCCGACGGCCTGAGCGTTGACTTCTTCGTCGGCGCTCCGGAATCCACCCGTCGCGGCCTGCTGAAAATCCTGGCCACCGAGGCGAAAAACTCCGGACCCCCGCCCTTTGTCCCGGCCGACGCCGTCAAGTTCAGCCGCGTCCGCCTGGATCTTCCCAGCAGTTGGAAGGCCTTTGAATCCACCCTCAACCAGATCAATCCCCAATACGCCCAGATGTTGAACTACGTCTTCGGCCTGGCGGGCAAGGACAAGGATGAGAAATATGATCTCAAAGCCGAATTGCTCGGCAGTTTGGGCGACGACATCATCACCTACCAGAGAAACCCCGTCCTCAACACCCTGGACGGTCTCCAGCAGGCCCCCGACATTTACCTCATCGGCTCCCCCGACCCGGAGAAACTGGCCGCCTCCCTCAAGGTGATCCTGAGCCTGGCGGCTCAGGCGATTCAAGGAACCGACGCCATCAAAGACCGCGAGTTCCTTGGTCGCAAAATCTATTCCCTCACCCTGCCCGTCAGCCCCCAGGGCGGATCGCACAGCTATCATTTTGCCGCCAGCGGCGGTTACCTGGCCCTCACGGGCAATGTCG
>JBEKAN010000453.1:0-3632 GCA_050015895.1 Verrucomicrobiota bacterium | reverse complement strand
ATCACAACAAATGTTTTGTTGGAATTCTGCCAGCGCTGACTGGCCCAAAAGCCGATAAAATCGGGCCGTGAAAGAATGCCCAAGCTCGAGGTTGGTATAAAGTAGAAGCGATGCGAGTCCTTGAGTTCGCCCATGACGTGGCGGAGATAGAATGTTTTGCCCGTGCCAGGCTTCCCCTCAATGATCGAGAGGCCGCTGGCTCTCTGGCAGAGTTTGCCGATAAAGCTCTGATGCCATTCTCGGCTGCCACTGCCGTAGTGAAGGCTGAGTTTTTCCGGCTTGAGGACTGTGTCGGGGGATAAACAGACTTCTTTCGGGCTGATACTGTTTCCCTCATGCTGGATTAGATAAAATGTCCCGCCAGACGCGGCGGGAGGCTTGGGCTTCCTGTACGTCTTGCTAAACTGTGCCACCAGACGCTCAGCTTCCATCGGCGTGGCCGCGAAACCAATGAGCCTGTTGACATCGGCATAGAGAAATGCCCGAGGGCCGAATTGAAAAGTGAGATCATCCCAATGCTGCGAGGTGTCTTTGTCGTCTTGGCAAGGAAGGTTGCGGATGGATCGGAATAGGGCATCGGCATTCTCAGAGACCATCCGAGCCAGATCCCATGAACCATGCAATCTGCATGCATGCAGACAACCCGCCCCAAAATTGGAGATTATCGGAGCATGTGGCCTTTTATAATCCTCATAAAACGCGTTGGCCTCGGCCAGATCGCAGATGATCTTCGCCGGATTTCCAGTTTTCCCTTGACCTTCGGGCGCCGTGTCGGGCACTTGCTTGGAATCAGTCTTCATGGTCTGTCCTCCCGAAGTGAGCAAGCGTGCCCAAGACGATGCGGATGGAGGCTTTGGTCTGGGGCGTCAGATCCCGGTCCACCAGATCGTCCTTTTGCAATTTCCAGACCAAATCGTAGGTGAGGTCGTTGAAGCGAATCTCCACCTGGCAGTGCTCATCGTATTTGAGTTGAGGGCCGAGCCGATCCAACTGCTCCTTCAGTCGTTCTGTTTCGGGGCCTGTTGCGGCTTTCCAGTCCAATATCTTCAGGCGGGCCAGGAGATCCAACGCACTTGTTTTGGCGGTGTCGTCAACGACCATTGCAGGGAACTCGCGAAGAATTTGTGTCGGGGAACTGTTGATCCCGGTCTGTCCGCCAGGCAATGACAGGACCAAGAACGAAACCGGGTCGCCGTTCCAGAGTTTGGCGTCCAGATCCGGGTGTTTCTTCCGAATCAGGTCGAAGTGCCGCTTGGCCGCGGCCACCGCAACACGCAATTGATCCAACTTCAGCATGGATCAGAGCATCCACCTGTCGTGGGTGCGGATCAAAGGAACTGAATGTCCCCAATCCTTGTCCCAAGATTCACTTCGTTTTCTCCACCGCCGGACGGTTCTTGAATTCCGCCCGGAGCCGGCTGAGACGCTTTGGGCTTGTGCGCGCGTCCAAGCCAAGACCAGCGCAGAGGAACTCGTGCTTCTTTTCACCTTTCAAGCCGAGGCGGAGGGCCTCTTTGTCGAGATGGCGGAGTTTCCCGGCGGCTTTCATCCGTTCGGCATATCCTTCGGCAAGGGCGGAGCCTTGACGCCCAGGGACGCGCGCACGGTGCAGGGTGGCGATGGCATCCCAGCGGATGTCCCGCTTCGGGTCAAAGGACCAATAGGCGGGGATGTGGATCATCGTCCCAAAGGGCGTGATGTTGACGGCGAGTTTGAGAAGGAGCGGTTCGTCGTTTTGCATTCCATAAAGGTTCCAGCGGAGGCAGAACGCGTCGAACGCGGCGTGAAAAACATCATCCCGGCGGCGCAGGTTGACGGAGAACCACGGGCGCAGGTTGCGCTCCGCGCTCATGGTCCGGCGGACCACGCCTTTGTGGTCGCGGTAGGCTTGGACATTGAAGGCGGATTTGATGCGCTTCCATTGGCGGCGAAGCTCAGGCTCGGTGCGGATGGCGAGTTCGTTCTGGGCATATTTGGCCTGCGTTTTGACCAGATTTTCGTAGGCGCCCCTTTGAACGTGGAGTTCGTGGTCGGCCACAGCGTCGCAGACGGTTTCGCCCGGTGGTTCCGGCAGCAGTTCGATGAGAAGACGGTGCCGCGCGTTAAGCCGTTTTCCCTTTTCCAGAACCGCGAGGCAATCCTCCAGCACATCTTGGACATTGAACGGCCAAAGCGTTGTTGGGACCAACATCCAGTCGTAAAGCGCCCGCAGTTGTTGAGCAACCTCGGCGTCAAGATTCGGGGTCGCGGCGTGATAACGGCGGAGAACCCCCTCCGCCCATTCAGCCCTGTCAAAAGCGCGCGCTCCGAGCTTTTTCAAATCGTCATCGAGTGCCGTTGTCATCGTTCCTCTGGGCGCCGAGCATATCACCGCAACCGGGCAAATCAAAGCGCCGGGTGTGACGTCACCCTCGGAAATGTTCGCGTGGTTCGCGTGGTTCGCGGTGAAAAAACTCCGTTCCCTGCTGTTTTCTGCCTCTGCCATTCCCCTGCCGACAATTCCCCTGACATTTTGGTCCCCTGCATTCGGAACCAGGGCGAGGCCAGCTTTGCGCCTTGGCGTCTTTGCGTGAGATTTCGTCCCCGCCCCGGATTTGGAATCAAAGAGGTTCATTCGCGCCAATTCGCGCAATTCGCGGATGAATCCGCTCCCCGGAATTGGCACCAAGGTGAAGCCTTTGCGCCTTGGCGTCTTTGCGTGAAAAATCTTGCCCCCCGGATCTGGAATCAAGGCAAAGCGGCGAGGAATAGGGAATAGCGAATAGGGAATGGGGAAATTTGCCCGCCCCCCGGTTCAAGAAGGAGCTTCATTTGCGCGTTTTGCGAGTCTTTGCGGCAAATAATCGTCGAAAAAGATTGACAGACATCCGCAATTGTGATACGGTCTTTCGCGTGAAAGGAAAAATGGCCAGTCAGTCAAATTGCCGGTCTGGTGGGGAGGTCCCCAGAGAATCGCCGCTGAAGACCCTCCAGTTGGCGTATTTCGCGTTTTCCGCGGTTCCAAACCTCTCCGGCGCTCTCCGGCCAAATCGCCCCATCCGCCCCAATATCACTGAATTACACTGGATTTAACCAAATTTAACCAAATTTAACCCTTGAAAATTGAAAATTAATTCCATGACCCGACACCCGCGCAACAGCACCGCTCCTGAAAAGCCCTCAAAATCAGCCTTTAGCCTTTCTGAACTATGCCTCCAATGAAGGCCAATGAAGGCTAATGAAGGTTAATGAAGGTTAATCAAACCAAAAAAATGTCCCCCCCATGCCCCCAATAGGCAAAAAATGGCAAGGCCAATCACGGCTCGACGGAACGACGGCGCGCACTGAGTGCGCGCCCCACCTTTCGCGCTCTGAGCGAGCGCGGGGGGCGTCAGGGGGCGTCGGCGAAGTAGGGAGTCTGGCGGTTGCGGCGGCGATGCAGTTCGCTGGCGTAACGACGGCCCAGGGTGGCGGCGTTTTTCGACATCCAAGCTGTCAATGCTGTCTTCCCGGTGGGCGGGGTGTTGACGCAAAGGAGATTGGACATCAGGCCGCGAATTTCGTCGCGGGTGAGGAAAACGTCGCGCATGAACCATCCAACCAATTTGCCCATCAAACATCCCATCGCGGGCGGGACGCCGACCAGCGGGCGC
>JBEKAN010000452.1:0-3657 GCA_050015895.1 Verrucomicrobiota bacterium | reverse complement strand
CCTATCGCGCCGTCCCATCTGGCTGTGCAATTCCCAATTCCCAATTCCCAATTCCCAATTCCCAATTGCCTATTCCCAATTCCCAATTCCCAATTCCCTATTCCCTATTCCCTATTCTCAATTCTCCTCTTCCTTTGGTTGAACTGACCGGCGGCGAGCCGCTCCTCCAAAAAAACTCGCTGCCGTTGATGAAAATGTTGTGCGACGGGGCCTACACCGTCCTGCTGGAGACCGGCGGCGCGATGGACATCGCGGGGGTGGATCCGCGCGTCCGCCGCATCATGGACTTGAAATGCCCGTCCAGCGGGGAGGTGGAGCGCAATCGGTGGGAGAATCTGCCGCTTTTGAAGGAGACCGACGAAATCAAATTCGTGATCGGCACGGAGCAGGATTACGAGTGGGCCAAGCAAACACTCGCCAAGCACAAACTCGCCCAAATCTGTCCGGTGCTCTTTTCGTGGGTGACCCCGCTGCTGCCGCATCAGCGGGACAAGTCCCTGCGCGAGGTTCCGGCCGGGCAGAAGGCCATCACGCGGCTGCAGCTCGTGGAAAAAATCATCGCCGACGCGCTCCCCGTGCGGTTCCAACTGCAAACGCACAAATTCATCTGGCCGCCGGACCAGCGGGGGGTGTGAGATGACACGAACCCAACAAATTCTGAGCCTGCTGCGCGAATACGAGTCGCCCAATGTGCTGGCGATCGCGCCGGACTTGTCCGCGCCGGTCGTCTGGGAGCGGGCGGCGGGAGTGCATGTCTGGGACGCGGCCGGGAAGAAATATCTCGACTTGACCGCGGCGTTTGGAGTGGCGGCGGCGGGGCACGCCAATCCCCGCGTGGTGGCGGCGGGGCGGCGGCAGATGGGGGCGCTGCTCCACGCCATGGGCGATGTGTATCCGCACGCGCGCAAGGCGGAACTGGCCCGCGAACTGAGCCGCATCACCTTCGAGCGATGGACCGCCAGCCGCCCCAAATCGGCCCGGCGCTCCGGCAAGACCATCTTTGCCAACTCGGGCTTTGAAGCGGTGGAGGCGGCCCTGAAAACGGCGATCCTGGCGACGGGCCGGCGGTGGATTGTGGCCTTCACCGGCGCGTATCACGGCCTGGGTTACGGCGCGCTCAACGTCACGCACCGCGAGTTTTTTCGCGGCCCGTTTCGATCCCAGCTTGGAGGATTCAGTTCTGTGGCGCCCTTTCCAAAAAGCGACGCGGACCTGGCGGCAGTCGAAAAGCGCGTCCGCAAATTGTTCGCGGCGAATCCCTTCGGCGCGATTTTGGCGGAGCCGGTGCAGGGGCGGGGGGGCGTCAATGTTCCGCCCGCCGGTTTTCTGCCGCTGCTGCGCAAACTTTGCGACGAGGTTGGCGCACTTCTTATACTTGACGAAATCTACACCGGCTTTGGACGCACGGGCAAGTGGTTCGCCTGCGAGCACAGCGCCACAGTTCCCGACGTGATTTGCCTGGGCAAGGCGCTGACGGGCGGATTTCCCCTCTCGGCCTGCGTGGGCCGCGCGGATCTGATGGACGCCGCCTGGCCGCGCTCGACCGGCGAGGCCATCCACACCAGCACCTATCTGGGCCATCCGGTCGGCTGCGCGATGGCGCTGGCGCAAATCCAGGAGATCGCGGAGAGGAGGCTCCCGGAGCGCGCCGGCGCGCTGGGCGAATTTTTTTTGCGAGAACTTCGCGCCGCGATTCCCGCGTCGAAATATCAAATCGAGATTCGCGGACTGGGATTGATGACCGGCGTGGAAATGCGCCTGCCGGGTGGCCCGCCGCGTCTTGACACGGCCCCCGTGCAATGGTCTGATTCCCTCGCCCCACGAAGTGGGGAGAGGGTTAGGGAGAGGGGTTCGTTTTCTCGATCAGGGGCCGTGTCGAAGCGCGTCCCAAGCGGCGCGCCCGCCACCGCCGCCGCGTTGCGCGTGGTGGGCGAAATGTTGCGCGCCGGTTTCATTGTTCTGCCGGAAGGCGAGGCGTCCAACATCATCAGTTTCACTCCGCCGCTGACCGTCACGGGGTCCCAACTGGCGTCCGCCGCGCGCGCGTTGGGAGGGGCTGTCGCCGACTTGCCCGCGCCATGAAATTATCCGACATCCGGGAAATTCTCTCCGAGCGGGATTTGCAACTGTCCAAATCCCTGGGGCAGAATTTTCTGCACGACCAGAACCAGATCCGCCGGATCGTGGCCGCGGCGGAGGTGGCGGAAGGCGATAAAATACTGGAGATCGGCCCGGGCTTGGGGCCGTTGACGGAGGCGCTTCTGGAACGGGGCGGGCAGGTGCTGGCCATCGAGAAGGACAAACGGCTTTTCGATTTCCTGGCGCAAAAATTTTCCGGCGTCGGCCGGTTGGAGTTGCTGCATGAGGACGCCCTCCGACACGTGAAGAGCCACCACGACTGGGGCGGTTGGAAGCTGGTGTCCAACCTGCCGTATTCGGTGGCCTCGCCGATCCTGGTGGAGCTGGCCCAGGCGGAAAGCCCGCCGGAACGCCTGGTGGCGACGTTGCAAATGGAGGTGGCCCAACGCATCGTCGCCGGGACGGGCAGCGAACATTACGGCATCCTGAGCCTGCTGCTCCAACTGCGCTATGAACCGGGCGGCTGGCTCAAAATTCCGGCATCCTGTTTTTTCCCCGCGCCGGAGGTGGATTCCGCCTGCGTCCGGCTGAACCGGCGGACGCGGCCGCTGCTGCGGCCCGGATTGGAGCGGTTGTTCACCGCCATCGTCAAGCGCGGCTTTTCGCAGCGGCGCAAGATGATGTTCAAACTGCTCAAGCAGGATTGGCCGGAGGCGGAGCTGGCGGAAGCCTTCCGGGCCGTGAACCTGCCGCCGCAGATACGAGCCGAAGCCGCCAGCCTGGAACAATTCACCGGTCTGGCGGAAATCCTCGGCGCGGCGCGAAGGAAGGATCCCATGAGCGAGGAGATTTTTGACATTGTCAACGACAACGACGAGGTGATCGGGCGGCTGCCGCGCGCCATCGTCCATCGCGAGGGCCGCAAGCACCGGGCGATCCACGTGCTGGTGTTCAATTCGCGGGGGAGTGTGTTTCTGCAAAAGCGCTCGATGAGCAAGGACACGTTTCCCGGTGTGTGGGACTCCTCGGCGTCGGGCCATCTGGAGAGCGGGGAGGAATACGACGCGTGCGCCGCGCGGGAACTGAGGGAAGAATTAGGTTTGACTGTCAAGACGCCGCTGGAGCCGCTGTTCAAAATCGCGGCGCGCGCGGAGACGGGCGCGGAGTTTGTGCGGGTCTATCGGTGCGAGGCGGAAGGGCCGTTCACGCCGCAGGCGTCGGAGATCGAGCGGGGGGGCTGGTTCACCCCCGGCGAGGTGAGCCAGTGGGTGGGGCGTCGTCCGGGCGACTTTGCCCCGAGCTTCATGATAATTTGGAAAAAATGGAGGGGCGAATCTTAACTTGCGTCGGGGCGGGAAAGCGGTACGCTTTGCCCGTTGGGCGGGGTAGCCAAGTGGTAAGGCACGGCTCTGCAAAAGCTGCATTCGTCGGTTCGATTCCGACCCTCGCCTCCATCCGTATCCACCTCATCCTCAAGGCTTTCCGCGAGTCCAGCCGCGCGACGCGAACCCAAACGCGAACCCACGCCAGTAGCGGACTGTAGCGCGCTTAAGAGTGCCGTAGCCGACTGTAAACCGA
>JBEKAN010000451.1:0-3669 GCA_050015895.1 Verrucomicrobiota bacterium | reverse complement strand
ATTCGCATCCAGATTGTAGGTTCCGGGGTCCGGCTCGACCGCGACCGGCCTCGCGCCCGCATGGGAAACCGCCAACCAAGTGGCGATGTAGGTGTTCGAAGGCACGATGACTTCATCACCAGGGCCTATTCCCCAGCCCCTCAAAACCATTTGCATCGCATCGAGACAGTTGCCCACACCGACGCAGAACCTCGAGCCGCAATACGCGGCATATTCCTTCTCAAAAGCCTCGACCTCCTGGCCCAAAACATACCACCCCGACTGCATGAAGCGTGCGTAAGCCTCGTCAAGATCGGCCTTCAACTCCTGATATGGGGAGGCAAAGTCGTTGAAAGGAATTTTCATTTGGCCGGCTGGCAAACGGCGAGCGCCTTGAGATACTCGTTGTAATCACGGTAATAATCTTCGGGATCGTAATTGCTGGAGGCCAGGGCAAGGCAGACCGAGCCGGAGGAGAAGTTGTCCATTTCCCGCCAGATCATGGGGGGAATGTGCAATCCATGGTAAGAGCGATTCAGATGGATTCGCTGCTTTTCCTTGCCGTCGTAGAGAATGACATCAAAGCTGCCAGACATGGCGATGAGGAATTGATGGCACGATTTGAGCGCGTGCCCGCCCCGGTCCGCGCCTCCGGGCACATCGTAGAGATAAAACACCCGTTTGATTTCGAACGGCACATGCCGTCCGCCTTCCACAAAGGTCAGGTTGCCGCGCGCGTCGGCAATCTTGGGCAGGTCAATGAGTTTGCAGTCTTTGAGGTTCATGGGCGGGCCTAAATTGTGATGGTTTGAATGGCGATGGGAACTTGCGAATTCACCATCAAATTTGGACCTCCTCCAGGGACCGACCCGCCACCTCCGCCAGCAGATTCAGTCTTTTACAGGCCCCGGTCCATTGAATTCGCGACATGACGAATCGCACCATCTCCACAGGTTTGCCTTGGATGATCCGGTTTTGTCGGACGATGCCGGTCTCCAAGCAGCCGAAGCGTCGTTGAAATGACAAAACCTTGGAGTTGCCGCTGACCACCTCGCCTCTGAGTTCGGCGAGTCCAAAATGTTGAAAGGCCAGTTGATGGACCAAGACAGCGCTGGGCACGGCGGCCATGATGCCGGGCAATATGATCCACCGCCCCCATTCCGCGCCGCCCGCCGTGAAGTTATAAATACCGATTGTGCCCCAAGGATGACCCAGAAGGGATTCTATGATGAAGTAATAGTCGTTGTTCCTTTGGAAATAATCCTGAATCCAACGGCGCTGCCCGGCCACCTCCGGCACGGTGTCGCCCACGGTGCCGACCACATGCGGCATGTTGCGCAGCCGCAAGATAAACTCAGCATCCAGAATTCTTACCGGCCTGAGGCGGGTGTTATATCCGGCAATGGAAACGGAATGGTTCATTTCGAAGGAAATCCTCATCTTGTCATTCGATCAGGCCCCTTCCATTCCATCACGGTTCCAGCCCATGAGTAACCAACACCAAACCCGGCAATTGCGACTTTGCATCCTGTCTTCATCTGACCTTTCTCCGCCGCGTTCTTAAGCGCAATCGGGATGGTTGAAGAAACTGTGTTGCCACAATCGGCAAAGGAGAGGACGAACCGAGACTCGGAAACGCCGAGCTTTTTCCTGATGTGCTCCAACATGAACTGGTTAGCTTGATGAAACACCCACAAATCAATTTGCTCAAGGCGCAATCCTGACTTTTGTAACATCTGCTCAACCATCGGAGGAATCACACGCAACGTAAAGTTGAAAATCTCCGGTCCGTTCATGAAAAGATCATTTTCAGTACGCTGATTGTTGCTCTGGTCTTGTTCGAGAGGGGCGCCAGCAACGCGCGGTTTTCGCATTCCGCCGGTCGGAACCATGAGGTTCGCCGCCCCGGAGCCGTCGGTCCCATACACGAAGGGCCCAATCGGAGATTTCCTTGATGCGAATGCCGAGACCAGGGTTGCGGCCGCGCCATCGCCAAAAACGGTGCGGACACTTTTATCACGAACATTGATATGCTTGCTGTAAGTTTCGGCGGTGATCAGGAGCACATTTCTGGCTTGTCCGGTTTCAATCAATCCTTTGGCCATGCCTAAAATATAGACAAATCCAGAACAGCCCAAATTGACATCCAAGGCGCCGCAACTTCTTGGCAATCCCAGCCGGTCTTGCATCAGGCACGCGGTCGTTGGCAGAAAATAGTCGGGACTCTGGGTACAAAGAATAAGAAAGTCAAGATCCTTCGCGGCAGCTACGCCGGAGGCCAACAATTTCCTGGCGGCGAGCACGCCCAAATCAGAGGCGCATTCGTCGTTTCTTGCAATATGTCGTTGAGCAATGCCTGTCTTCGCCATGATTTTCTCCGCGCTCCAGTCTGGGAACTCCACCGCCAACTGCTGGTTGTCCAAGATGGTTTCGGGCAGGTGGTATTCGATGGCTTTAATGAAGGCTTTCATAGGGCTTGAAGGGTCTCAAATGCTCCGCGCCGGTCAGGAAATTTGGCCGGGAAACAAAGCCATCAAATCCGACACCGTTTTGCAAGCGGCCAGGTCTGCGGCCCCCACCAACTTCCCGAGGCGCTCATCGGCCATGGCCATGAAAGCCACCGATGCCATGGAATCCCAACCGTCCAGATCTCTCAATGACTCATCTCCCCGAATGCCGCCGGCGTCCCCTCCGACCACCTCCCCCAACGCGATAAGGAACTCTTTTTTCGTCATAACTTAGTTTGGCCTCGGTTCAGCCTTCCCGCAAGCAAGATCGGCGCTCAAAGAGTTTCCCTTTGCCGGGAAATCAAATGGACTGAAAAAACAGTCCGCTGGATCAAGGATTCTGCCACCGAACCGTCACAGCAACGTTCCCCGTGGGAGGGGGGATGATCTTGAGGGTGCAGTAACCGGGGTTTGGAATAGCGGCGACACTGGCGGCGGTGGCGTCGTCGGTGTTCAGGGTGGCCAGAACCATCGTGTTGGTGTTGAAGACGGTGTTGGTCACGAATGCGTACTGGCTGCCCGCGGCGACGGTCACGGCAAAGAACTGCTGGTTGGGGGCGACGGTGAAGGTCGTGCCGGGAGCGCTGATATTGGTGTCGGCAAGCTGCAGGGCGTTGGTGACGACCACGGTGGAGGCGGTCAGGCCGTAGGGGAACCAGACATTGTTGGTCTGCAGCTCCATGATCTCCTTTCCCCAGCCCGGGCCGAAGTACGGCACGTCGCTCAGGCCGTTGTTGAAGTTGACGAAGAAGCCCATGGCGCTTGGGCTTGTGGCAAAATGGCCGTCAAAGGCCCAGGATCGGGCGTTGATGTTGGTGGAGCTGTTCATGAAAGCTATTGTCGGGCTGGCGAGGAGAGCGTCGGAATCTCCGTTCAAGTAAAGGAAGCCATTGGCCACTTGCATCCCGGAATTGGCGTTCAATTGCGCATTGACATCCACCTCGTTGGCGCGGACTCCCAGGGCCCCAAAATTTATACTCGCCCAGTTGTTAAACAACAGGTTCTCGTTTGCTCCATAGGGATCGCCCGAATACGGCTGAAGAAGGACGTCGTTCCCTGCGCCGCCAAAAAGCTGCAACGTGTTGGTGGAATTAAAAAACCATATGGTTTGCGCCGGCATCTCCAATTTCCACTGCGCGTAAGACCCAGGAACAAAGTAACCTACTTGGTCCTCCGTATAAAG
>JBEKAN010000450.1:0-3673 GCA_050015895.1 Verrucomicrobiota bacterium | reverse complement strand
GGGCTGATCAACGGCACTAGTTATTATTACGTCGTCTATTCACAGGGGCCGAACGGCCAGAGTCCGCTTTCCGCGCAGGCCAGCGCGACGCCGTCGGTCGCTGTGGGGGGCATATACTGGACGAACAACATCACCGCTTCGGCGCAAAGCTGGAATGTGAACGCCAACTGGGTCAACGCGGCGGCCTTTCCGAACGGCACGAAGGCCGTCGCCTTCGTCACCTCCCCCATCGCGGCGAACCAGACCATCAATTTGAACCAGGCGGTCACCGTTGGCTCGTTGAGCCTCGGCGCTTCCGGTGGCGCTTTCACCCTCGCGGCCAATGGCGGGACGCTCACGCTCGACAACACGCCTGGAACGGCCTCGCTCATTGAACTCTCCACGAGCAAGGGCGACACGATTTCCGCGCCAATGACCGTCAACGGCAGTTTGCTGGTCACAAATACTTCCGCCAACACGTTCAACGTGTCCGGCAATATCGCCGGTGCCGCCAGCGGGCTGACCGTGAACGGCAATGTGACTTTGAGCGGGACCAATACTTATACCGGCGGTACCATCCTCAATAGCGGCCAACTGGTATTTTCCGCCGGCACCGCCATTCCTTCGAGCGGAACCTTGACGCTGAACAATACCGGCACCGTGGCGGTGACGACCGCCAATTCGTTGCCGAATGTCCTCGTGAACGGCACCAATGCAATCACTGGCAACGGCCTCAGTGGCACGGGCATCGCCACGTTGGACGACGCGGGAATTCTGACTCTATTCGTCAGCGGTGGCAGCGATGTGTTTGATCTGACCGGCACCATGACCGGATCGGGAAATCTTGTCCTTGGAAGCTCGCCAATGACGTTGCGTTTCAACGGGACGACGGGCGACGGCAACGCCGTTTTCAACTTGGGGGCCGGGACGGCCGTTGCCAATGTCCGCTACACCATCACAACAGCGATTGCCCTGGGTGGATTGGCCGGCGGTTCCGCCACGCAACTCCAAGGCGACAACAGCTCCGGCGGAGCCAATATGACCTACACCATCGGCGGGGCCGGCGCGAACACGGAATTTGACGGGACCATCGCCAATGGAACCGTCGGCGCCACCGCCGTTGCCAAGACCGGGGCTGGCATTCTCACTCTCACGGGCGCCAACACGTACAGTGGCGGCACGACCATCCTCGGCGGCGCGTTGCTGGTCAACAACCTCGGCGGCAGCGGCGCTGGTTCGGGCTTGGTCACCGTGGCCGCCGGTGGCGCGCTTGGCGGAACCGGCGTCATTTTCGGCCCCGTCACCGTGAACTCCGGCGGCGCGCTCGCGCCGGGCAACCCGCTCGGCTCCTTGACCATCAGCAACAGCCTGACGCTCTCCGCGGGCGCAACGACCTTCATCCGAGTCCAGCACTCGCCCCTCACCAACAACTCCGTCACTGTTTCCGGCGCGTTGACCCAAGGCGGCGCTCTCAACGTCACCAACAGCGGTCTGGCTGCGTTGTCGTCGGGCGACAGTTTCAAACTCTTCGGCGCGACCAATTATTCCGGCTCTTTTGCTGGATTTCTCCTGCCCCCTTTGACCTCCGGCCTGGTTTGGAACACCAACCTGCTCAATGTCTCCGGCATCCTTTCCGTGGCCGCGTATTTGCCGCCCACCATTGGACAATCCGCCATTGTTGGCGCCAATTTGTTTCTTAGCGGTTCGGGCGGAATCCCCTGCTGGACGTATTATGTTCTCGCCTCGACCAATCTGGCGCCGCCCGCGGCGCCCTGGACGCCGGTGGCCACCAATCAATTCGATGCGGGCGGGAATTTTTCCCTGACCCTCTCCAATGTCGTCACTTCAAACCAGCCGCAGAAATTCTATCAATTGCAGCTCCAGTAAATCCCAGGAGCCGATTTGCAGATTTTGCTGATAATTGGCCGGGGCCTGTTGTTCAAGGGTCGGGGAAGGGAGTTCTCCAGCGTTCTCATACGGCCCCTTATGAGCCACACACCCGCCGTGCGGTCTCTTCCAAAATGTTCTTCCAAAATGTTCTTGCTTCACCCCGTCCAGTTGCGGTATTTTCCCGCCCATGAAAATGCCTTTCTCCGCCGCCCCGCGCGGCCTCCTTGTGTCCGCCTTCCTTTCCCTGGCCCTGGCCGTGCCCGCGCTGCGCGCCGCCGAAGGCCTGCCGGCGGTCGCCAAACCCAGCGTCAACACCCCCGTCACCGTCACCGACAGCGGCGCCAACTTCGTCTTGGACAACGGCATCATCAAGGCGACGGTGTTGAAAAGCTCCGGGAAACTCGCCTCCCTGATGTACAAGGGCAGCGAGACGCTGACCCGCAGCTCGGAGGGCTGGGAGCAATATCCCGCCAACCCAACCACCCCGTCGCTCACGATTGACCCCGCGAAAAACGGCGGCGAACGGGCCGAAGTGGCCGTCAAGGGTCTGGGCGGGGCCATAGCCATCGAGGTGCGCTACACCCTGGAACGCGGCGTCAGCGGCTACTACACCTACGCCATTTACACTCACGGGGCCAGTTCTCCCGCCGGGCGCTATGGGGAAAACCGCTACATCAACCAGCTCACCTCCGACTTCGACTGGCTCTCGGTGGACCAGGACCGCAACATGATCATGTCCTCGGGTGGGGGCATCCAGATTCATGCCAAGGAGCAGCACATCCTCCCCACCGGCATCTACAAAAATTCCGTGGAGCACAAGTACAGCTACTGCGCCGAGATGTACAAACTTCCCGCCTATGGCTGGTCGAGCACCAAGCGTCACGTCGGCACTTGGTTCATCAACCCCGCCAACGAATACATCGGCGGCGGTCCCACCCGCATTGATCTGGTCTGCCACCTGGGGGCGACCATGCTCGACTACTGGACTTCGGGCCATTACGCTGGCGGAGCCGCGTGCGACATTCCCGCCGGCATGGTCTGGAACAAAGTCGTCGGCCCGATCTTTGTCTATTACAACTCCTTGGCCGACCCCAGGCCCACCACCCAAGCCGAACTGGACACCCTGGCCGCCACGGCCGGCAACCCCACTGTCCCGGCCTCCTGGACGGCCAACGCGGACGCTTTGTTTCAGGACGCCCTCAACCAAGCCAAGAGCATTCAAGCCTTGTGGCCCCTGCCTTGGGTGCAAGGCGTGGATTACCCGCAGAAAGACGGTCGCGCCACCGTCACGGGCAAGCTGGTTCTCAACGACCCGCAGGCGGCCTCGAAGGTGCTGACCAATTTGTGGGTCGGCCTCACCCACCCGGATTTCAACGGCCCGGCCGGAGGCTTTGCGGCGCGCGCGGGCAACGGCACCCGCGTCACCTGGGAGCACGACGCCAATTACTACCAGTTCTGGGCACAAGGCGGCGATGACGGCCATTTCTCCATCCCCAATGTCCGTCCCGGCGCCTACACGATGCACGCCTTTGCCAACGGTGTGCTGGGCGAATACACCAATTACAACATCACCGTCGCCGCGGGCAAGCCGCTGGACTTGGGCAGTCTGGATTGGAAGCCCGTCCGCTACGGCAAACAAATCTGGGAAATCGGCTACCCCGACCGCACCGGCGGCAAATTCTTCAAGGGCGACGGCTCCAATTACTGGCTCTGGGGCTGGTGTGTGCGCTACCCGCTGCTCTTCCCCAACGACATCACTTACACCATTGGCAAGAGCGATTACCACAAGGACTGGTTCTTCGAG
>JBEKAN010000449.1:0-3685 GCA_050015895.1 Verrucomicrobiota bacterium | reverse complement strand
CCGCACGACGTCGCAACAAAACGCTTGCATCAACAATCTCCGAATAATTGATTCGTCCAAGCAGCAGTGGGCGTTGGAGCACAACGGCTCGAACACCTCCACTCCGGCGGGCACCGACATCCAGCCTTATATGGGCCGCACGGGCGTCGGCGAGTTGCCCTTTTGCCCGGCGGATCCCTCGCAGACCTTCGCCACAAGCTATGCCGTGCAGAACATCGCAACCAAGCCGACCTGCAACATCTCCGCCTCCACTCACAGTCTGCCTTGACGCGCGTTTTTTGTCGTGATCCCCCGGATCACGGCGCTTGACAAGGCCCGGGAGAAATCCCGGGCCTTTTTCTTTTCCCCCGCCGCCCCCCTCTTCCCGCGTCTTGCTTTGCTACGATGCCATCGGGTCGCGGTGTTTGAGCGCCTCATGCCGCCGGAGCAGCCAGCCGCACCAGCCATCCATCCCCGTGCCGGCCTTGGCGGAAACTTCGAACAGCTCCGCGCGCGGCGCCATGTGGCGGAGATTGGCGGTCGCCGCCTCGCGGTTGAAGTCGCAGGCCCGGCCCAGATCGAGCTTGCTGACGATGACGGCGTTGGCCGAATGGAAGGCGGGCGGATATTTCAGCGGCTTGTCCTCGCCCTCTGTGACGGACAAGAGTACGACGCGCAGGTCCTCCCCCAGGTCATAGCCGGCCGGGCAGACCAGATTGCCGACGTTCTCAATGATGAGGAGCTCCGGCCCGGCGACGTCCAGTTGCTGGAAGGCGCGGGCCACCATGTCCGCTTCGAGATGGCAGACGGCGCCGGTGTTGATCTGCACGACGGGCGCGCCGGTGTCGCGCAGGCGCCGGGCGTCGTTGTCGGTGGCCAGATCGCCGACAATCACGGCCGTCCTCAGGCGCGGGCCGAGCCGGCGAATGGTCTCGCCAATCAGCGTCGTCTTTCCAGAGCCGGGAGAGGAGAGGACATTGAGGACCAGAATGCCGCGCGCCCGGAAGAAGCCGCGGTTGCGCTCGGCCAGACGGTCGTTCTTCTCCAGGATGGCGTGCCGCAGCTCCAGCGTCCGGCGTTCCTGGGCGCCCGGCTCGCGCGAATGAGAATGGTGCGGATGATCGTGATCGTGGCCGTGGTCGTCATGGGGGTGATCGTGGTCCGCGGGGTGGGGATGGACATGGCCGGAAACGGTCACCGGGATTCCGGCGGACAATCCGCAGCCGCATTGGTCACACATGTTCCACCTCCATCGAGCTGAGTTCCAGTTCCCGGCCGGCGCGAAGTTCGCCGCTGGCGCCGCCGCAATCCGGGCACTCGGCATACAAATTGGGGGAGACAAACTCCCGGCGGCACGAGGCGCACCAGAATCGGGCCGGGACCTCCTCAATCGTCAGCACGGCGTCGGCGGCGGAGGTTCCGGGCGCAAGGGTCTCAAAGGCGAACCGGAGGGTGTCGGGCGCGACGCCGCTCAGGACGCCGACGCGGAGCCGGATTTCATGCACCCGCGCGGCCCCGGCCCGCAGGGCCTCGCGCAAGGCCTGATTGAGCGCGCTTTGCATGATGGAATACTCGTGCATCCGGCCAAAACCTAAAGCTTCTCGACCTTCTCGTAAACCACCATTTCGTCCCGGCCGCTCAGGTCGGCGGGGTGGTAGCGCGGAATGGGCATTTCCAGTTGCTTGAACTCCACCGGCGCCACTTTCTTGTCCACCAGGCCGACGGCGACCGCCACGCCGTAGATGATGGCTTCCGGCCGCGGCGGACAGCCGGGAATGTAGAAGTTGACCGGGACGACCTTTTCCACCGGGCCGAGCACCGGGTAGGAGTCGTGCCAGATGCCGCCGCCGCAGGCGCAGCCGCCGATGGCGAAGACCAACTTGGGCGAGGGCATGGCGTCGTAGGCGCGGCGCAGGGCGCGCGCGGTGGCGCGCATGGCAGGGCCCTGGCAGAGCATGACATCGGCGTGCCGGGGCGAGCCGACCAGCTTGATGCCGAATCGCTCGACGTCATAATAGGGCGTGAGGACGTTGAGCACCTCGATGTCGCAGCCGTTGCAGCCGCCGCTGTTGGCGTGGTAAACCCAGAGCGAGCGTCCGAACATCTTCTGGCAGAGGTTTTTGAGCATGGCGGTTCAGTCCAGTTCGATGTGGATGTCGTCCGCCGCCGGCTCGTTTTCCAGGTAGGAGCGGGAGCGGAAGACCCAGTGTTCGCCGGCCAGATCGTCAAAGCGGTAGCCCTTGAGCTTGAGTTGTTCCAAGGGCGAACTTTCCTTGAAACAGCGCCCGCAGCGCTGGCAGGTGCTCATGAACAAATCCAACCGCTGCCGCAGGTCGCCGATCTTGTCGGTGGCCGTCTCGAATTCGCGGCTCATGGTGATGGCCTTCTCCGGGCAGACATCCGCGCAGCGTCCGCAGTAGGTGCAGCGCCGGCCCAGATACTGGAGGACGCGAATTTCCTGGCAGAGATCGAAAACCAGGATTTCGCGGGCGGGGCAGTTGTTCGCGCAGCCCGCGCAGCCGATGCACTTCTGGGCGTCAAAGACAGGCCGGCCGCGGAAGTTGTCCGCCACCGGCGCCGGCCGCGCCGGATAATCCAGGGTCACGCAGCCGGCCTTCAGGCCGACCATCGCTTCTCTCAATTTGCTCATCATGGACATGAAAACGTCTCCATCAATATCCCCAGGCCGCCAGCGCCAGGGCCGCGAACGCCGCGGCCAGCAACCCGGCGAAGTAACGGATGGCCTGGTCAATCCGGTAGCGCGCGTGTGTGGCGGCGACGGCCGTCACCACCAGCACAAGCCCCAGCACTTTGGCCCAGAACAGCATCCAGCCCAGCGGGAAGGCCCATTGCGACCCCCACGGCGCGAACAGCGCGACGAACAGAGCGCTGTGCAGGACCAGCCGCGCCATCTGCGCGTATTTGAACAGCGCCAGCTTGGGGCCGGAATACTCCACCAGCGGACCTTCCATGATCTCCGTCTCCGCCTCGGAGATGTCAAAGGGCAGTCGTTGCACAAAGGCCTGGAAGGAGAGCACCATCACCACCAGCAGGATCAAGCCCGACCACGGAACGCCCCGGGCGGCATAGACCGAGCCGTTGAGAACTTTGTCGAGCCGGAACGATCCCACATGGACCGCGCCAATGAGCAGGGCGATGGCAAACAGCGGCTCCAGGGCGATCATGGTCATCATCTCCCGTCCGATGCCCAGCAGCGAATAAGTGGACCCCGCCGCCAGGCCGCCGAGCAACGTGCAGATTCCACAAAGGGTCAGCAGGTAGAGGAGCAGAATCACATCGCCCGCGCCGTTCATGGGCGCGGGAAAGCCCATCGGCACCAGGCAGGCCAGCGTCAGCACCACCGCCAGCGCCAGCCGCGGCACAAAACGCTGTAGGGCCGGGGATTCGCCCGATTCAATGTCCTCCTTGCCGAGCAGCTTGAGCAGGTCGAAGTACGGCTGCCACAGGGGCGGTCCCCGGCGCGATTGCAGACGCGCGGTGACCTTGCGCAGCAACCCCTCGCACAACGGCGCGACCAGCAGGACCGCGCCGACGTTGGCCAGCCCGCCCGCGATCATCCATGCCATGTCACGATTCATATTCAAATGGTTTCACGGAGGTTCAAGTCTTCATGCTTCGCGCCAGTTTGAGCAGCTCCTCCGGCGACCAGACCTTGACCGCGCCGGACTTCAGGTCCAGGGTCTCC
>JBEKAN010000448.1:0-3686 GCA_050015895.1 Verrucomicrobiota bacterium | reverse complement strand
TTCATTATCACTCATTCTGGAGAGGGTTCTCGGACGGACTGCCTGGTGGAACACATTGCCCAAAACAAAGTCAGAGGAATGATTGTCAAGGGAATGAGAAAAGGCCTTTTCAAGATTATTCCTCTGACAAAACATTCCCCTGACTTTTGTCCTGCCGATTTGCGTTAACCCGACTTTCGCAACTGGAGGGTTTTCCGATGCCCAAGTGCCTGCAAATCAACCTTGGCTCGGCGAAGAAGGAGCCGCTGTCGGTCACTATTGACACTTTTCGAAAGGCTCACCGCTTTATCTGTGTTGATCCGTGACAATCTGTGGCCCCATCAGTCACCGAGAATTCACAAATCCCGAAAAGGGTCGGCCCGAGAAAAGTGACAGTTCCAATTCCAACGCTTGTCTGGCGTCCATTTTTGCGCGATCTTCCCCGACTTCGAACCGAGGCCCAACCCATTTCCGCTTTCCCCATTTCGTCCCCTGCGTTCGGAACCAGCGCGGAGCCGGTCTCTTTTGTCTCTGTTCCCTCCTGTTGATCCCGTTCCGGTGTGTTCGGAATCAACCCCAGGCCATTGCGGCATTCCACGGTTCGCCATTTTGCCCCCCGCCTGCGCAACCAGGGCGGAGCTTCCTTTGCGTCTTTTGCGCATTTTAGCCGCGAAATATTTCAAAATAACACTTGACATTTGTAAGCAAGTGTGATACGGTCCCACGCATGAGATGTGATGGGGCATCCCAATTGCCGTGCTCCGGGTCGCGCCGCACTGTCCCGCCAACGGGTCCGCGGGAGCGCCGGCGGAGGCGGACTTGTCGCGCCAACTTGTCGCGCCAGCCTGTCCGCCAAAGCTTTGGCGAAGGCCGAAGCGGCGGCGGAGGCCCCGTCATGCTGCGCGGAGGCGGGAAATTCGACCAAATTCAAGTGAATTCAAGCAAATTCAGCCCCCAAATATTAAATTTTATCACTTCAAATGGCAAAACCGCACTGCTGCGGCAACCCGGCGATATGACCTGCCAATGCCCAAAAAGGCCCGAAATGGAGAGGCGCGTCAAACCCAGTCAAACCCAGTCAAACCATAAAAGCAGGTTTGACGATAACGGGTTAACGGCTCAAAACCCCTGGAAGGCCCCCTTTGGGTCGGCTTTGTGGCAAGTTCCGGGTTGCCGGAGGCGGCTTGATTTTGTGCGGGGGATGGGGGATGTTGGCGGGCGACAAAATGAAAGGAAATTATTATTATGGCAATTCAAGCAACTGATCTGACACAGCGCCCGCCGCGCAGCCCGCGCGCGCGGCTGGGCGGGTACGTGATCCTCCCGCGCGCGCTGGACAAGGGGCGGGCCACCATCGTCAACAAAGCCGGCGAGTATCACTTCAACTGCCCGCTGGACCAGATGTTCCTGGGCTTCGCCGGGATCGAGGCCGAGGAGTTGAAGGCGCAGTTGGCCCAGGGCAAAGGGGACGGGGAAATCCTGCAATGGATCGAGGCGAACGCGAAGTTCAAGAGGACGCCCTCGGAAATCGCGGCGTGGTCGGCCTTCGCGGAGCAGCGCGCGCCTTCGAGCATTGAAAACCGGGCTCATTTCAGCGAGCTGCAAAGCCAGTGCGCTCCCAAACGGGAGGACCTGTCCACCTGGTTTGACTTGCTGGATGTGGATGATTTTGTGTCCTTCGGCGGGAAGGCGTAGGGCGGCGGGCTTCGCGCGGGGAGGGAATTAGGGTTAAGACTGCTGGGATTCGGTGGCCAGACGCCAGAGGTAGTCGAAGGAAAAAAGGCCGGTGGCGTGGCCGTCGGCCCAGATCGGCTGCACGGCGTAACCGCCCACATTGACGACGCGCATGAGTTGGAAGGCGGCCGGAGTCAGGGGCTCGTCGGGTCCCTTGTAGAGATTGCCCATGATGTCCCTCTCGCCCTGGCACCCGGCGCAGGGACAGTGGCGGCGCAAGGATTCCAGGGGGATGAAGCTCTCCCGGCCATCGTCCCACTTGATGGCCAGTTCGCCGCCGATTTGCTGAATGTCCGTCGGACGCATCGCTTTACGTTACAGCAGGCGGCGCGCCGCGTCATCCGGGAAATATGGCGGCGATGGTGGCTTGGATTTCCTCGGCCTTGGCCCTGGGATCGGCGGCGTTCTTGATGGGACGGCCCACCACGATATAATCCGCGCCGTTGCGGAAGGCTTGGTCCACGTCCACAGTGCGCTTCTGGTCGTCCACGGGTTTGTTTTCCACGGGGCGGATGCCGGGGCTGACAATGAGAAAATTGCCGCCCAGATGCTCCCGCAGCCCGGGGGCCTCCAGGCCGGAGGATATGACGCCGTCGCAGCCGATTTGCAGGGCGCGCCGGGCGCGGGAGAGGACCAGTTGCTCCACGTCGCAGGCGAAGCCCAGGTCGTCGAGGTCGCCACGGTCCAGGCTGGTCAGGACGGTGACGGCGAGGATTTTGAGGGATTGCTTCTCGCGGACGGCGGCCTGGAGGATGCTGTCGTTGCCATGCACGGTGGCGAACTCGACGTCTCTGCCGCGCAACTGGGCGACGGCCAGGCGGACGGTTTCGGGGACGTCGAAGAACTTGAGGTCCACGAAGACTTTTTTGCCGCGCGCGCGCAGCCAGGCGATCAGCTCGTAATAGCCGCCGGCCATGAAAATCTGGAGGCCCAGCTTGTAGAAGAGCACGGAGTCGCCCAGTTTTTCCACGCATTGCATGGCCTCCTGGACGGTGGGCACGTCGAGGGCGAAGATGAGGCGCTCGCGCGCCGGGATGGATTTTTGCGATAACATTGGTTGTGGCGTCATTTTCCCGTTTTCAAGCGGGGGCGCAAGGATTAAGGTGTGGGTGGCTGTGAGAATTCAATTTGCAAGATGGGCGGCGGCGCTGGCGATTCTGGCGGGGCTGGCCGGGCCGGCGCGGTCGCAGGCGGCCAGCGCGAAGGAGATCCGGGACTACAGGATCGCGACGAATCTGTTCGTGGTGGATGGCAATTACCCGCAGGCGGAAAAGGCGTTCGCCAGTTTTGTGGCCACCTACACGAACTCGGCGAGCCTGACCAACGCCTTCCTGTTCCTGGCGCGCTCGCGGATTGGGATGTCCAACTACGCCGGGGCGCTGGATGTGCTGAACCGAAGGCTGCCGGTGGAGGACGCGAGGGTGCTGCAAGTGATGGCGGAGGCTTATTACAAGGAGGGGGATTACACGAACGCGATTGCCAGTTGCGCCCGATGGCTGGCGAAACTGCCGGCGGATTCCCCGTTGCGCCTGGGCGCGGCCCGCCTGCAGGCGGATGCGAAGTCGCAATTGCGGGACTGGCCTGGGGTGATTGAGTTGTTGTCCAGGCCGGCAGGGGAGTTCCAGCGCGCGGCGCGCGGCGCCCCCGGCAACAAGGAGGCGGTGAGCGGATTTTTTTTGCTGGGGGAAGCTTACTTGAATGAGAAGCGTTATGACGAGGGAGAGTCGGTCATCCGGCGGGTGGGGACGAACGCCCTGGCGCAAGATTTGAAGTGGGAGCGGGAGTATCTGCTCTGCCGAATCCTCCTGGAGGCCGGACGGGCGGAGGAGGCATTGACGAACAGCATCGAGATGGTTGCGCTGCAGGCCGGCCGGGACGAGGGGATCGCCACGGCGTTTTTGCGGGGGGAGATATTGGAGCGGCTGAACCGGACCGCGGACGCGCTGGAGGAATACGGAAAGAATCTGGCGGCG
>JBEKAN010000447.1:0-3693 GCA_050015895.1 Verrucomicrobiota bacterium | reverse complement strand
GTTGGCGCGAGGGTTCCGCGTGGAACCAGTGCCGGGCGCGTGCGCGCTGGTGGCGGCATTGAGCGGCAGCGGGCTGGACAGCCAAGAATTCCATTTTCTGGGTTTTTTGCCGCACAAGTCGGGGCAGCGCCGGCGGCGGTTGGAGGGTGTCAAGGACATCCCCGGCACGTTGATTCTCTACGAATCTCCGCACCGGATCTCAAAATTACTGACGGAACTGGTTGATTTGTATTCAGATAGGAAAGTGGTGCTGGGGCGGGAGCTGACCAAGAAATTCGAGGAATTCCAGACAGGCAGCCCGGCGGAGTTGTTGAAAGAGCTGGAAAGGCGGCCGGCAAAGGGGGAATATGTGGTGCTGATCGCGCCCCCGCAAAAATGAAATGAGGTTTTCAGGCCATTTTTTGGTTGATTTAACGCGGGGGTTTTCCTAAAGTCGGCCCATTCAGCTTGTGCCCAGAGCCGAACGTTCGGTTTAATGAAGCCCTGTACGGGGGACCGTGCGACAAAGTGAACGGGTAAAAAGTAAGTAAAGTTAGTCATATGTCAGCAAAATTATTCGTCGGTAATCTAACCTTCACCGCAACGGAAAACGACTTGCAGGATCATTTCGCGCAAGCGGGCGTTGTCGTCTCGGTTAATATCATGCAAGACCGGATGACGGGGCGCTCCCGCGGTTTTGCGTTTGTCGAAATGTCCTCCAAGGAGGACGCGGAAAAGGCGATTCAAATGTTCCACTCCAAGGACTTTCAAGGGCGCCCCTTGACGGTCAATGAAGCGCGGCCCCGTGAAGAACGTCCGCCCGGCGGCGGCGGCGGGGGTGGTTATCGCGGTGGCGGCGGTGGCGGCGGCGGCGGCGGATATCGCGGGGGCGAACGGCGCGGCAGCAGTGGCGGCGGTGGCGGCGGCGGCGGGTATCGCTGATCTTCGCGTCGGGCTGTCTTCCGCCGATGACCGGCGCGGCGGATTTGGGCGTTGATTGCGCGCCGGTTGATTCAGACGAACTTGCCTGGATTCAAAATGCCCTTTGGATCCAGAGCGTTCTTGATCTTCTGGTGGAGTGCGCGCAAGGCGGGGGGAGCGGCCAGAGGCCACCAGGGCATTTTTGCCAGGCCGACGCCGTGCTCGCCGGTGATGACCCCTTTCCAAGCGACCACTTGCGCGAACAAGGCGTCCAACACAGCCCGGCTCCTGGCCTGGGCGCGGGGCCATTTGTCGTCGTACATCACGTTGACATGGATGTTGCCGTCGCCGGCGTGGCCGAAACAGGCGATGGGCATCGCGGATTCTTTTTGAAGGCGGGCGGTGAACGCAAAAAGGTCCTCCAATCTTCCCCGCGGAACGACGATGTCCTCATTGAGCTTGATGAGGCCGGTGTCGCGGAGGGAGTAGGAGAATTCGCGGCGCAATTGCCAGAGGCGCTCACAATTTTCGGAGCCGTCGGCGCGCTGGAGCATCCTGGGGCGCTGGGCGCGGAGCAGCCTTTCCAGCGCGCGGGTCTCGCCGCGGACGGACAAGGGCTGTCCGTCCAGTTCCACCATGATGATGGCGCGCAAGCCGTCCAGACGGCGGCTGCCGGTGCGGCGGCGGGCGGCCTGGAGCGTGAATTCATCGGCCACTTCCAGAGCGCAGGGCAGGAAGCCGGCGGCAAAAATGGCGCGCATGGCGCGGGCGGCGCCGCGCATGGAATCGAAGCCCGCGACCAGCAGCGCGCGGTGGCGGGGCAGCGGAATGAGTTTCAAGACGGCCTCGGTCACGACGCCGAGCAATCCCTCCGAACCGACAAACAAGCGGCAGAGATCGAAGCCGGACTTGTTCTTATGAGTGCGGCCGCCCAGGGCCACGAGGGTTCCGTCGGCCAGGGCGACTTGCAAGCCGAGGACATAATCGCGGGTGACGCCATATTTGAGGCAGCGAGGCCCGCCGGCGTTGGTGGCGATGGTGCCGCCGACGCTGCAATCGGCGCGGCTGGCGGGATCGGGCGGATAGTAGAGGCCCTTTTTCTCCACGGCCCGTTGAAGGGTCTGCAGGATCACGCCCGGCTGGGCCACGGCGACAAAATCGCCGGTGTGAATTTCCTGGATGCGATTCATGCGGGCCAGCGAGAGGGCGATGCCGCCGCGCACAGGGACACAGCCGCCGACATAGCCCACGCCCGAGCCGCGGGCGGTGACGGGGATGGAGTGGGAGTTGGCAAAGCGCAGGATGCGCGCCACCGACTCGGCGCGGCGCGGCAGGGCCACGGCGTCCGGCGGGTGGGAGGCAAACCACTTGTCGCCCGAGTGCTTGCGCAACAACTCCGGGTCGAAACGCAGTTCCCCGGCGGGAAGAAGCTTTTGCAGCTCGAGCAGCCGGCGTGTCCGGGGGGATTTCACGAAGGCGAATCGTCTTTGTCGTCTTTGTAATCCAGCAAGGCGCGCGCCTCGCCGGCGCGGTCCTCCGGCACACGGATGAGAATGCCGGCCTCGCTGCCCATGACGGCGTCCTCGTTCTCAATGTCCACGACAAAATCGGCCGATTCGAGCCGCGAGCGCATCAGTTCCGCGTCGGCGACATTCAAGGCCCTGTAAACGGTGACAAATTCCATGGAGCGAATAATGTGTGCAAAGGGGGACAAACTCAAGTCGGAAGAATCCCCCACCCCCCCGTTCCTCTGCTGGGTCTCCTTTATCTTGAGTCAATTCGCCCCCCACCCCCCTCCTCTCCTTGGGTCCCTTTCACTCGAGTCAATTCGCCCTCCAGCCAGTGGGGTGAGCGAAAAGGCTTTCGCTTTGTAAGACAAGAACGCAGGCTGCGATTCCAGCGAGCAAGAAGCATGCTCGCGCGAGATGAAAAGATGCCCCTATTGCGGCAAGGAATACCCGGATGAGGTCGTCCGATGTTTGACTGATGGAGAGTTGCTCGCGGGCGGTGAGGCGGAGCCTTTGCCCGCTCCCGCGGAACTTGCGGCATCGGCGCCGGCCCCCGTGGACACTCCGTCTCCGTCCAGCGATGCCAATCCAGATTCCGGCAGGGCTTGGACAGACCGCGAGACGCGCATCATCGAAGTGGCGCTCGTCTGCTTGATAGCATTTGGCAGCAGTATTCTCAGTTCGGCAATCGTCTATTCCAACGCAAGTTCGGCGGGCCTGGGGGTGAACGCATCGCTAGGCACTTCGACCGTCGGAGCATGGAATTGGGTGAACGGCGGACTGCATGAGGGAGCCTGCCTTGGCTTGGTGTGGTATTTATTGATGCGGCGATCAAGGACTTTTTGCGACCTTGGACTCTCGTGGGTGAAGAGGGACATTGGCTGGTCCATCCTGCTTTATATTTTTGGAACGGCTGCGGCTCGTGCGGTTTACAGGGTCATCGCCGTCACCGGGCTGACCTCGACGGGCCAAGCAGCGTCCGTTGACCGTGTCGCCCATTTCTTGTTTGGAGGCGGGGTGACGATTCTTGTGGTTCTTTTCCAATTCCTGAATCCCTTCTTTGAGGAACTGATCGTGCGGGCATACCTAATGACGGAGTTGAAGCAACTGACAAACAGCGTGTGGAAACCGATTGTTTTCAGCACTCTGTTGCAAACGAGTTATCATTTTTACCAGGGCGCCTCTCTGGCGTTGAGTTACGGGGCGATGTTCCTGGTGTTTTCCATTTATTATTCGAAGACGAACCGGATTGCGCCGATTATTCTTGCTCATCTTTACTGTGATG
>JBEKAN010000446.1:0-3699 GCA_050015895.1 Verrucomicrobiota bacterium | reverse complement strand
ACGCGCGGTTGATCATCTCCAAGATCATTCTCGACGCGCTGGAGGGCCTCAATATGCAATACCCGAAGACCAGCCGGACGCGGGGCAAGGAATTGCAGGCCATCCGCAAACAACTGACCAAATAGCCGGGGCGGGCTGGAAAGGGGCCGTCACTCCTCCCGGGTCTGGTCGTGAACCTTGACATCGCCAGCCAGGATGTCGGCGACCGTGTTGTTGTCGCGTTCCTGGTCGCCCACTTTGACTTCGCCCACTTTGAGGCCGTTGCGCCAGACATTGAGGCGCAGGCCGGGTTTGGGAACGGCGCCGGGCGGATAACTGATGACAACAAAGCGGCCCTGGGCGTTGACCAACTCCACTTGTCCAACCGGCCGCAGATCGGGGGTGACGACGGTTTTGGCCGGGGCGGGTTTGGGCGCGGACGACTTGTGGGTGGCGCAGCCGCCGAGCAGAGTCGCGGCGCAAAGGACTCCAATGACCATTCGCATGGAGGCAGTAAACACGCCCGCGGGCAGATCGTCAAGCCGCAGTCGTGCGCGGATGAGCCGGAGGGCGCGCACGGGAAGCGTCACGGCTCGACGGAGTCTCGCCCCATGGGCGTGGGGATGGTATGGCGTTTCGCCCTGCTCCCATTGGAGGGAACGAACCCCTCACCCTGGCCCTCTCCCGCAGGGAGAGGGAATTGGCAAACATCGCATCGTGGTGGTGGCGATGCGACCGGGCTGAATCGCGGGGAGGTTGATTTCAGCGTTGAGAATTGACTGGCGCGGCCTTATTCTGCGGTTGGCCCGGTTCCCGAAGAACCCGCGAGAGAGGGTTGCTTGCGGATTGCTTGCGTGAATAGGGTTCTGGACAACCCAAAGACGCGCGTATCTTGGCGCCACCAGCATTGAATGGAACGAACCCCTCACCCTGGCCCTCTCCCCGCTGCGCGGGGCGAGGGAATTGGCAAATCGCGGGGTGGTGGTTGCAAGATGCGACCCCCAAAGACCCGGGAAGCAATCAGCCTTTGACAATATGAGAATTGAATTGCAGGGGATCACAAAGAATTACAAGTCGCGCAAAGCGCTGGAAGGGGTCTCCGCGACATTTGAGCCGGGACAGGTGTTGGCGCTGGTGGGGGCGAACGGCGCCGGCAAAACGACGCTGCTCCGGTGTCTGGCGGGAACGGTCGCACCGGACCAGGGCCGGATTCTCTACGAGGGCGAGGTGTTCCTGCGGGAGCGGATGGATTTGCGGCGGCGGTTGATGTTTCTCCCGGATTTTCCGGCGGTGTTTGAGGAATGGACGCCGCTGAAGCACATCGGCATGGTGTTGCGCCTGTATGGGATCGGACAAGCGGGAATCGAAGATGCGGTCCTGGAACTGCTGCGGGAATTTGACCTGCTGCCGCTGGCGGGCGTTCCGTTCGCCGTCCTCTCACGCGGGCAGCGTTACAAGGCGGTGTTGGTGGCGCTGCTGGCGGTCAATCCCCGCGTGTGGCTGCTGGACGAGCCGTTCGCCTCCGGGATGGACCCGAACGGAATCAACGCTTTCAAGCGCCATGCCCGCGCCGCCGCCGCGGACGGGCGCACGGTGCTTTACACCACTCAAATCCTGGATGCCGCCGAGCGCTTCTCCGACCGCGTTTGTGTGATTCACCGCGGGAAGATTCGCGCCAACGAGTCCGCGGCGAATCTGCGCAAAAGTCCGGGCGCCCCGTCCTCCGGGCTGGATGAGATCTTCGAGCAGTTGCGCGAGGAGGATGTTTCGTGACGTTGCGCTGGAAATCCATTGAGAGGTCAACCCGCCGCCGCGTTCGCGAGGCGGTGCGCGAGTCTGAGTCGCTTCGGACGGAATATAAGCTGGCCCGCAAAGCCGCCCGATGGCGGCACAAGATCCAGGCTTGGTTCCCGATGACGGTTTTGCGATGCAGTTTCCCTCTCCTGCTTTTGCTGCAAGGATCGAGCAGTGAGTTCATCATCGCGGTAATCCTAGTTTTGACGCTGGGCGCGATGTTTTTCCGGGCCTCGCAACTTTTCAACGATCTCTATTGCTCGACCGATTTGATTGTCTATGATTTCCTGCCCATTTCGAATCATGACATTTTCACCGTGCAATGGAGACGATTCCTCCGCCGGTCTCTTTGGTCCGTCTTCGATTTCACGATGTTTTACTCGGCGCTGCTCTTGACGTCCGGCGGCGATAGATGGAACGCCGTCGCCGCCGGGCTTGGGCTTGGCTTGATACAATGGCTTTTTATCGTGGCCGCGGCTGTCTGCCTCTTCGCCTTCGGTCCGCGCAAATACTTTGCCGCCATCGGTGGGTCGTTGGTGGGATTGGCCGTTCTGCTGTTCTTTTTCGGCATGAGGCATCCGCTTTATTCCCAATGGTTCAGCCATTTCGCGTGGTTGGTTCCGCCTGGGGGATGGATTCTCCAGGCACTGGGATTTTCTGGAAGCAGAGGTCTTGTTTTGGACGTGTTGCCAGGGTTGATTGCGGCGTGCGTGCTCGCGCTGGCCCCCATCGCCTTCCAGCGGGTGCGACGCGAATTCGAGGGGAGCGAGCCTCGGCTTTCCAGCGACGGACGTTCGCCGGAGCTTCAGGAATACGGGGAACAACTCATGCAGAAGCCGGAGCAGGCCGGGGCCGTGATCCAGAACCGACAATTTCTGGACGGCTTCGACTGGGAGCACGCCCGGTTCGTGGAACGGTTTGCCGGCCGCCTGCTAAACTCCCGCGAACGCGTTGTCGCCGAATTCATGGTCGCGTCGAATCCGGGCTGGACGCGTTGGGTTCGCATAGTGTTGGCGGCTGTGCTGATTGGGGTGGTGGTTGGCTGGACGTTGGCAGCCGGATTGAGTTCAGTAGTGGGAACGCTGATGTTTCTTGTCATTTATTTCGCGGCGGTCAGTTTCGCGGCGGTCAGTTTTATCGGCACTTGGCGCGGTTTCCTGTCGCCGCCAAGCGGGGGTTTGCAAAGCCCGATCTATGCTGTTTATCCCATCGGCTATTGGGAGCTGATGCGTGTGGTTCTCAAGGTCAATCTGGCCAGAATAGCCATTTGTGTCCCGTTTGTATTGGCTGCCCTCGTCATTTTGGCCGCAAACCCGTATCTCGCCCAAACCCATGTGTTTGGGATGGGCATTAAACTTGTCTTACTGGGATTGATGGCCCAGCCCATCGTCGCCTTCGGCCCGATTTCTCCCGGGACCAATGACACCCAAGAACTTGGAAGGGCCGTGATTGCCATTATTTGGAGCATTGCTTTGCTTGGCGCAGGGATAACGTTTTTCATGGCGTGGAATTCCGTCGTCATGCTGGTTGCGGGTCTGGCCATGACAGTGTTGTCAGTTTTGGCACTGACGCTTTATGGCCGCTGGTTCAATGGCAGCCGGATTGACCTGGTGCCCCTGGCCAGGATGGAAAATTCGGTGCGCTAAACACGCGCCGCGTGACGATGTTCGTATCAACCAATCCGAATATGTGAATTCGAGGGAAATGAAGAAAAGTGAAAATATTTTCAAATAGTAGTTGACGAAATCCACACGCCATGATAGCTTTTAGACAAGTTCGATGAAAACTTGCTTAAACATATCAGCTACGAGTTGGCCGATTACGGCGGCCCCAATGACCATTGGGACACGTCATAGCCGGTATAACCCGGGTAGTGTGTTTAGCCTTTGTCTGTCCCCGGCAGCCCCGGAACAACAGGTCAAGATG
>JBEKAN010000445.1:0-4646 GCA_050015895.1 Verrucomicrobiota bacterium | reverse complement strand
CCGCAAAAGCAGGACGGGTTCAACCTGGACTCCGTGGATGTCAGACTCTCCAAAGCTGCGGATGACACCACCAAATGGACCGCCGGGTACGTGTTGGAACTGCAGTACGGCCCCGACGCGATCAACCCGTTTGGTGGAACTCCCATCCGGCAGGCTTATGTGGATTTGGTGGCCCCGGTCGGCAACGGCTTGCATCTGCAGATGGGTCAGTTTGACAACATCCTGGGCTATGAATCCAACGACGACTACAAGAACCCCAACTTTACGCGTTCTTATGGCTATTCGCTGGAGCCTGTGTCCCACACGGGCCTTTTGCTGTCCTATCAGTTCTGCGAGGAGTTCAGCGCTGAAGCCGGCGTGGCCGATTCCATCACCAGCCAGGGAAACGCCAATTCGTTCATTGCTGGCGCGAATACCGGCGTGGCGGAGAGCAAGAAATCCTTCATTAGTCTGCTCACCCTGACCGCTCCCAAGGCCTGGGGGTCGTTGGCAGGCTCGACTCTCTCCGCGGGCTACGATCAGGGCACGGGCACCAGCATGCCGGGCGCGGACCGCGAAGAGTTGTATGTCGGGACCACGATCAACACCCCGCTCAAAGGTCTGACCTTTGGTGCTTCCTGGGACGCTGTGTGGAACGACGACATGAACATATTCGGATTCCCGCTTGGCGCCGTAACCCCTGCCACTGAGGTGAACACAGGCTACAACACAAGCTATGCGGGTTACATGGTCTATGGGGTGACCGACAAATTGAGCCTGAGCGCCCGGGGCGAGTATTTCCATGGAAGTGCCGCCATCGTCAGTCCGCTGGGGCTTGGTTACAACGCTGACATCATGGCCTACACCGGCACCTTGCAGTACAACCTCTGGGCCAACGTCATCACCCGTCTGGAAGTTCGTTGGGATCACGTCTGCAATTCTGTCAATAATGGCGTCTGGAAGTTCGTTGGGATCACGTCTGCAATTCTGTCAATAATGGCGACCTGTTCGGTGGCACCGGCGCTCCGACCGAGAAGAACCAAGTCCTCTTCGCGGCCAACGTCATCTACAAATTCTAATCTCAGTTAGAATCATTCCAAACCCCTCCCGTGAAAAACGGGAGGGGTTTTTTGTTTCCAGCGCCCGCCAACAACAGTTCAGCGACAACCAACTGCTTGACCGCAACACCCGGTTCTCAACATCCCAGTTGAAATAGCCGCGGGGAGTTTGGAACAACCCGCAATTTTCTCTTTGCCCAAAAAACGGGCCGGGTGCATAGTCCCCCCATGAACCTGCAAAGAAAATCCGTGCTCGCGTTCCCGCGCCGTCAAATGAAATCTCTTGCGCCCCTGGCTCTGCTGGCTGGTTTGTCCCTGCCCGTCCAGGCGGCCCAGCCTTATCGGCAGATCACTGTGCCGACGATCGCCGAGGCGGCTGCCGTGTTTCCAAAGCCGCCGCCGGAATACAGCGCCATCCACTGGGCCGTCTGGGGAGGGCCGCAGAGCAAGCAACGCATCATCTCGGACATTGACATGATCGCCACCAATGGGGGCGGCGTTTACATGATCAACAACTCGCGCGGCGTCAAGCCGGCGTACCTCTCGCCGGAGTACCTGGACATGGTGAACACCGCCGTCCAGGAAGCCAGGAAGAACGGCATCAAAGTCTGGATTGAGGGCGACTGCGGTTATCCCGATGGATTCGCCGGCGGCCTGATCAGCAGGGACTATCCGCAATTGGGCATGCAGGGCATTGTCCCCGACGCGCATTGCGCCGTCGCTGCCGGCCAGACGCTCGACATTCCGCTGCCCGTTGACACTCTGGGCATCCTGGCCTATCCGCCCCCCGCCGCGCCCGCCGCCAACGCGAGCGCGCCGACGAACCGGGACTTTCCGCTGCCTGCCGACGGCATCTTCAAATATACCGTGCCCAGGGGCGGAGCGGGTGAGTTGACTCTGCAACTGCCCAACGCCGGGGTGCGCTACACCCTCACGGTCGGCGAGCCGTTTTCCATCCCCGTGCCCGCCGGCACGAAGGCCATTTTCCTCTCCAGCCCGGTCGGCGGCAGACGCGGGGGCGCGGCGCGGGGATTCGGCGAGGAAGGCGAAGGCCGGAGCGGGGGCGCGGTCGTGCCGCTGCCCGCGGACGGGCGTCTCAAATGGACGGCGCCCGCCGGCTCGGGGTCTTGGGAGCTGACTTTCATCCGGCACGCTTACCGCTCCTCGCCCACACGCAATGATAATGGCGAGGACAGCGGCGCCACCAAGGACAGCCTCTACACGCTGATAGACTATCTGGATCCGGTGGCGACTGAGACCTACCTGAAAGTCATTTACGGGGCCTACGAGAAAGTGATGGGCGACGAGTTCGGCAAAACCATCCTCGGCTTCCGGGCCGACGAGACCGACTACACGGGCGTCAGCCCTTGGACCCCCAAGCTGCTGGAAACCTTTCAAGCGATGAAAGGCTACGACTTCAAACCCTACATCCCACTGATCTTTGGCGGCGGCGTGTTGACAACCGAGGCCCAACGCGCCAGAGCCGACTATTTCGACGTGTGGAGCGCCATGTTCCGCGACAATTTCTACAAGCACATGGAGGACTGGTGCGTGGCCCGCAACATGGAATTCTGCATCCATCTCAACCATGAGGAGAAGATGCTGGGCAGGGGCGAAGGGATGATCAGCAACGAAGGCTCCTTCTGGCGCGACATGCGCTATGTCGGCGTCCCCGGCATTGATAATCTCAACCAGCTCCGACCGGGCATCGTCGCCGATTTCCCCAAGATCGCCGCCTCGGCCGCCCACGTCAATGGCCATCCCCAGGCCTGGGAGGAAGAGGGCGGCGGGACGGGGGCGGGCGGGAAGTTCATCACCGACTACAACTTGGTCCGCGGCGTCAACTTCAACAATATCCGCGGCCTCAACAGCCCCGGAGGCTCCGAAACCGGCCACTACGTCAGCCGCGCCCAATACCTGCTGGCCGTTGGCCGCCCGGCGGCGCAGGTCCTCTATTTTCACCCCACCGACAGCATGTGGATGAATGACCAGGAATCCGACGACGTGTTAATCAGAACCAACAACAACGTGGTGACCCAGTTGTTGGAGCATCAGATTGACTTCGACCACATTGACTCCGATGAGCTGGCCTCCGTCCTCACCCTCGAGAAAGGCGGATTGAAAAACCTGAGCGGCCAAATCTATAAGGGTGTCGTTTATCCCATCTCCACCGTGATTACAAAAGCCGTGCTGGAGCGCCTCCGGGCCTTTGCCGCCGCCGGCGGCAAGGTCGTCTTCGTCGGCCGGACCCCGACTATGGTGGTGGACCGGACCTTCCTGCAGGCCGAAGGCCCGCCGGACTTGAGCTTTGCCACGATCGAGCCGTCCGGCAACATCACCGACCGCGTCCTCGCCGCACTGCCGCCGCCGGACGTGAAACTGGACAGCCCCTGCCCTTCGATCAAATACAACCACCGCAATTACAAGGATGGGGAAGTGTATTTCTTCTTCAACGAATCCGGCGAGACGCAGACGCGCGCCGCCACTCTCGCCGGCACTGGCCCGGTTCATGTGTGGGACCCTTCCACGGGGACGATTCATCCGCTGGAGGGTGTCGGGCCGGGGACGGGCAGCGTGGCTGTGCCGCTGACACTGGCCAGTCATGAGACACGCTTCATTGTGATCGGCGGCGCGCCCTGACATAGAGCGACTTTGCCCGGCTTTCGCCTCAGTCCAGCAACGGGCGGGCGACAATTGGGTTACGAACCGCGCATCCGGATCTTGCAGGTTTCAAGCAGGCGGCTCAACCGGCCCCGGAGGCCGCCAGTTGGACAGTCCGCCAAGCCCATCCCGTCGTTCCGGCCCGGCTTCGGTTGGCGGATAATGGCGACCCTAAGGGGAGTCGAACCCCTGCTACCGCCGTGAAAGGGCGGTGTCCTAACCACTAGACGATAGGGTCACCGAAAAGTGCTCCAATATACGCTCCCACCAACCCCTGTCACGCCATTTCTCCCATTTCCAGCCACTTCGGGTGCGCGACAAAATTCTTCGCCGGGCGATACTTGCCCAGGGATCGTATATGTGTCGTGCCCGCGCGTTCTCTCTCTCCCCGCTTGCGGGGAGAGAGCCGGAGAGAGGGGTTCCCATACCCTTCAAATTCTAGGCATGAAGAATTTTGTCCCGCACCCAGCCACTTCTCTCTCCTCCCCACGGCTGGCTCATGAGGGGGAAACCTGCCGCGTCTTCTCCCCCGCCTCCACACCCCGGTTTTCCCATTCCCCCGCCCCTCGCGGGAGGGGGGGGGGGGCGAAGAAATGTGACAATTATGTTACAAATATGTGGCAATTCTGTGACATTGGTGTATATTGGCGCCATGAACACAGATTCTGTGGACATTCAGTTGGTTCTGTTTTGGGCTTCGATGGCTGTCACAGTTGCCGTCTATGGCGTCTGCGTCTGGTCCTCCCTCAAGCCCCGCTCCCGGACCAACAAACGCTCCTGAGTGCGGATCCCGCCTCCGCACCCCCGTCCAAGGGGTCTGAAAAGGGGTCACCCATTAGGGCACTGGTCAACAGAAAAAACGTTGTCCCCTCCGGTTTTTTATTCCGGTTCGCACCGCGGCGCAAACTCCGATTGCAGTCCCGACTCGATCCTGCGTTTTCGTTCCAC
>JBEKAN010000444.1:0-3716 GCA_050015895.1 Verrucomicrobiota bacterium | reverse complement strand
GGCACCTGAGCTTCAGCTTCAACCTCAATGAAATCGCCCTGGCCACCTTCCGTGTGGGCGACAACATCAAAACCGCCCAAGAGAGCATCCCCGTCCTGGGCACAATGCTGTCCGGCATCCGCCCCGGCACCCTGGCCACCCTGGCCATTCCCAACCTGGCCGGCGCCTGGCTCGCGTTGGCCGCGATGCTCGCGCTGGCGGCCTGGATCATCCACAAACGAGTCAAACCGGAATGAACCCAGTCATCCAGGCGCGGGAATTGAGCCGCTGGTACGGAATGGTGATGGGGCTGAACAACGTCAGCTTCGAGATCGCCCCCGGCCTGACCGGTCTGGTCGGCCCCAATGGCGCGGGCAAGAGCACGCTCATCCAGATCATCACCGGCCAGCTTCAACCCAGCACGGGCAGCCTGACCGTCTTCGGCGAAGTTCCCTGGAACAACCCCGGCTTGTTGCGCCGCGTCGGTTTCTGCCCGGAGCGCGAGGCCGTGCCCAACGAATTGCGCCCGATGGACTGGCTCACCGGCCTAGGCCTGCTCTCCGGCCTGGACCCCTCCGAACTGCCCGCCCGCTGCGAGGCGATGTTGGACAAGGTCAAACTGTCCCGCGAGCACTGGGGCAAGAGCATGGGCCAGTTCTCCAAAGGCATGAAGCAACGCGTCAAACTTGCCCAAGGCATGTTGCACGAGCCGGACCTCCTCGTCCTGGACGAACCGATGAACGGCCTGGACCCGATGGGCCGCCAGGAGATGGCCGGAATCCTCACCGAACTGGCCGCCGCCGGCGCGAGCATCCTGATCTCCAGCCATATCCTGGCCGAATTGGAGTCGCTCTGCCGCAACATCCTCATCCTCAACTGGGGCCGCATCCTGGCCAGCGGCAGTCAAAAAGAAATTCGCGGCGACCTCAAAAACTGGTCCGAGTCCCTCTCCATCCAATGCTCCGATCCCGAAAAACTCGCCCGGCGCCTCTTCGACGCCGGCGTTCTCCTGGGCTTCGATCTGGACCCGGCGGCGGGCCTTCTGAGCATCCGCGTGAAGGACGCGCCCACCTTCTACCCGGCGTGGACGGGCCTGTTGCTGGACAGCGGCGTGGAGGTTTATTCCATCCGCAGCCAGAGCCGCTCGTTGCAGAACATTTTTGAGAAGGTGACAACGTGAGATGAACGCCCCGCTCCCCGCAGCCCCCCCGCCGCCGACCCCGGTCGCGCCAGGAAAAGCCGCGCCCGCGAGGCCCTCCTTTTTCCGGGCCTTGCGCGGGATCTGGCTCTTTGCCTGGAAAAGCCAGCTTGCCTGGCGGCGGGCGCCGGTGCTGGCGGGCGGGCTGGCGATCATGCCCGTTCTGGTTTACCTCACCGTCTCCTCCCCCGCCTCCTGGAACAGCGGCGGAATCCTGCGCCTTGGCGATCCGGCCTCCCAATTGCGAAGGTTCGAATTCCAGAACGGCCGCCGCAGTTCGCTTAACTCCAATCAGCGCGATCAACTGAGGCAGATTCTCCAATCGGAATCTGATCGGATTGAGAGCGACTTGCGCGCCTTGAAGACGCCCGAAACCAGCGAGGATGAGCAACGCCAGATGATCCAATCCTACTTTGATGGCGTCCTGGCCCGCGCCAAGTCAGTTTTGGACGAAAACCAATTCGAGCAGTTTAGAATTCTCAACCGCCGAGCCCTTACCCAGAGCCAGGATCGCGTCAGCGAACCGGCGTGGAACCGAACCGCCCCCTTCTATCGCTGGCTGGTGGACTTCTATTTCTTCATCATCCTGCCCCTGGGCTGTGTGCGGGCCTGCGGCGGCCTGGTCCGCGACGAACTGCAATCCGACACCCTGGGCTTTTTGGTCACGCGCCCGGTCCGGCGCGCCACGCTGCTGCTGATGAAATATCTCTGCCAGGCCGCGTGGCTGGAGATGGTGGCCCTGGCCGAGAGCCTGCTCCTGTTCGAGGCGGGCCGCCTGCGCGAAATCCCATCCCTCGCCTCGCTGATTCCACTTTTCCTGGCGGCGCAATTCCTGGCCGTCCTGGCCTGGAGCGCCCTGGGCGTGTTTCTGGGGCAGGTGACCAAGCGTTACCTGGCCCTGGCGCTGCTCTACGGGTTGGTGGTCGAGTTGGGGATTGGCGCCATCCCCACCAACATCAACAGCCTCTCCATGATGCGCCACCTGCAAACCCTCCTCTCCCACAACGACGACTTGCAGAGCCTTTTTCAATGGACCGGCGTCGGCGTGGTGTTCCCTGTGGGAATGCTGCTCCTGGGCACCGCCCTTTTCCTGGGCGTCGCCGCCCTCCTCTTCACCTTCGTCGAATCCCACCCCACCGAGGAGATGCGCAAATAGAATCGCCTCAACCTTTCGTGTTCGCCATTCCCACTGAAAACCGCGCCCGCGCCGGAATTGAATGGGGCTTGTTTGCCCACATGTCCTGGGCTAAAGTCAGGGCATGAATGTTGAACTGCTCAAGCGCATCACGATCGAGCCGGGGAAATGCGGCGGTCGTCCATGCATTCGTGGCATGAGGATGCGGGTGACGGACGTCTTGCAGTTGTTGAGCGCGGGAGCTTCGCACGATGAGATTTTGGCGGATTATCCCGATCTCGAAGAAGAGGACATCCTTGCCGCCATTATGTCTGATGGATGATCGTAAAACCTGGTGTCCATTTGTGCCGATATTGTTGCCGATGTAAGAAATCATATAATACCGCTAATGGCACGCACTTGTTTGATAATAATGCGTCCATTTTAGCCACATTTTGCCGATCTTCTTGCCGATCTTTTCGTGCGATGGCAAATTTGAATTTGGATTTCACTTCCTTGGAATATTCTTGGCAAAATTGGCGAGCAACCGGGATGTTCGATTGGCGGCACTCATACACTTCCAAATTAAATTGGAACACTGTCCATTGCCGGGACTGGGACGGGACAAGGAACTCACCATCCCGCCAGAACGAAGGTGTTCATGGAGCGGGCGGGAATCTCCATCAAGGCGGAACCAAAGCCCGTCTGCAAAGTCACGGGCAATACGCTGGCGCCTGGGTTGCCGACGATCAAAACCAACTCCCCCGACGGATTGCGGAACGCGACCGCGTTCTGGCTGGTGAGCGCGGGCGCGCCGCCGCCAGCCCCGGACGCGGCGGAAAGCCCGATGCGCGCGGCCCCCGGCCGCACAAAATGCCCGAAGTGTTTCATCGAATAGAACTCCGGATTGTAAATGATCTGTTTGCTCTGCGAGTCAATCTTCAGCAGGCTGTTTTGCTTCCAGCCCCACGAACTGGTGGATTTTTCGCTCAACACCAGGTTCCAGTACATGTAGCCGCAGGCGTAATGGTTCATGTCCTCGATCATTTTGCGGAAGGTCGTCATCCCCTCCGTCCAGGAGTTGGCGCCGTTGTAACACTCCGTCTCCGTCTGCATCATCTTCTTGTCCGGATACTTGTTGTGCGTGGCCAGCATGGCCTCCTGGCCTTCCCATTGATAACCCACCCCGGTGATGGCCGGACCGGTCATCGCGTCCCCCAGCGCCGGATTCACGTAGTCATCCAGGTTCGGGTTGACGATAGTGCCCAGCCAGACCTGCACGTCCACAGCGTCCTTCTTTAGCCGGGGAATCAGATAATCGCGCAGGAACGCGTTAATTTCCCGGCCGTTCCAGGCGCATTGCGGATAGACATTGTTGTTATACTTCGGCTCGTTCTGCGGATGAATGGCGTAAAGGGCGATCCC
>JBEKAN010000443.1:0-3754 GCA_050015895.1 Verrucomicrobiota bacterium | reverse complement strand
TTGCTCCTTGAGTGGCAAGAGTTGTTTGTAAATCGCTGGATATTTCTTAATGTCAATACCGCGACGCGTGAAGATGAGCCAAAAATTCTGAGGCTCAATGCCCCATCGCTTCACCTCGCGTCCGCGCAAGAATGGTTTGAGAATTGTAGCAGAGGATTTGTCTTCGCAAATCAACCTGTCTCGCGTTTCGCGGTCAACGATGAAAGCCTCGTTCAGCCCAGTTAAGATGCCTCGATAAAATCGTCCATTTACGTATTCGCCCAGCGGCTTTCCTGCGAGGCGGAGTTTTTCCAAGAGTCTGAACACGGCGGGCGATTCCAGCCGCCAGCCTTCCGGCTTCAATTCGCTTTGGCGGATTTGCTGGCCGCGGTCAGGAACGATTTGCGCGATATGCTCGAACGTCTTTTCCTCTTCCCATGTGTAAGCAAGGGCGCTGGATTGTTGCGCAGGCGCGGCGCGCACGCCCACAAGAATGGACGCATAGGCGATGGCCTCGAACACGGGAGCGTCTCCAAAGTCGATGAGCCTGCGCAGCGTAAGTTCGCGGGCGAGGAAGCCCCGCAATCGCTCGCCGTACCCCGCCCTGTAGAATTTATTGGAACTGATGAATGAGAGGACCCCGCCCTTGCCCAGCAATCTGACGCCTCGTTCGTAAAAATAAACGTAGAGATCGGCCACGCCGGTATAGCATTCGAAGGTGTTTTCCAGCATTGGTTTCTGGTCTTTGAATTTTTCCTGACGCACGTACGGGGGATTGGCGAGAACGAGGTCGAAGCCGGAAATGGAATACGCATCGCGCCCGCCCGCGTCCGCGGCATCCCCGCACGGAGATCCTTCCGCGAGGGCTCGGAAGGCGACAGCCGGGGCGGCTACGCTTCCCGAATGATGGAAAATCTCGGCGAAGTCCAGTTGCCAGACAAACGTGGGCTTGGCCTCGTCGTTGAAGACCCGGCTCAATCGCTCGATAGCTTCGTCTTTCTGGCGTTCGCTCATTCTGCGGGCGGCTGAAATCTGCAATCCCAACCGCCCCATTTCGCTCTCGGCTTTGGCGAGTTCGACCACGCGCGCCGCGTCCTTATCGCCTGGCAGGATGCCGTATTTGAGTTTGGCGGCGCTGAATTCGTATTTGGCCAAATCCGCCGTGGCGTCCAGGATGTCGAGTTGGGCGAGGCGCTTGTCCTTGTTGCGTCGGGCCTCGTAGAAGCGATGTTTGGCTGTGGCCAGTTTGTTCAGGCTCAACGTCAGGTCGCGGGAGTCAATGTTTGCCTGGGGGAAGTCCACCGCGTGGCCGCGAATCTGTTCGATGAGGGAATTGGCGCGGCGGATTTTGAAGTCCAGGTTTGGCAGGGGGGTGATTTTTTTGAGCGCCCGTCGGAACTCCGGGAGAGCGCAGTTGTCGGCGACCACGTCCAAGGGATAATCCACCATGAGGGAGAGCCAGAGGCGGAGCTTGCAGATTTCGACGGCTCTTTCCTGAATGTCCACGCCGTAGAGGGTGTTTTCGATGATCCGTTTCTTGGCTTCGTAAAACCAGTCGCTGTCCCCCTCGGCGGGGTCCTTGCCACGGGCGCGTGTGGCGCAAAGCCTCTTGAGGCTGACAAGCTCATGGAGCAGGCCGACGAGCAGCGCGCCGGAACCGACGGCGGGATCGCAGGCGCGGAAATTATCGAGACGGTCGAGGATCTCGGTGGCTTCGTCCGGGGTGAGGAGGGAATCGAGGGTCGCGCGCTCGGCAACTCCCAGCCCCTCGGACTCGGTGAGGGAGAGGATTTTTTCCAGGCGTTGGGGCCAGTCTATTTGCGCAACCGCGTGGGCGACAACCGGGGCATCCTTCTTCGCAGATGAGTCAGCGGCGCTCTGCCGAGATGCCGCCACGGGGGAAGGGGGGAATTGTTCGAGCCAGGCGCGTATGCCTTCGCGGCAGAGGTAGTGGACGATGGGACGCGGGGTGTAGTAGCTGCCGGTGTCGTGGCGGGAGGTCTCGCCCCCGACATCGGACTGCTCAAGCTGGAGGACAAGGGACTCGAACAATTTGCCCAGCATTTCGGGGTCAATGGCGACTTCCTGGTCCAACGGGGTGTCTTCGCGGACGGTAAAGTTGTAGGCTTCGAGCAAATTGTCGAAGACGTAACGGAAGGTGGCGTTGTTGACCCTCATGCGGCCGCGCTGGTTGAGCGCCTCCATTTCGTCATCGAAGAGGCCGCCATTGAGGAAGGGCAGGTCGCCCAGGTCCAAGTTGGGGAAAAAAGCATCCTCGCTGGCGAGTTTGACGAAGAAGTGTTTGATGAACTTGTCATAGAAAGAGGAGCCATTGGGGTCCTGGGCATCGTGGCGGCGGAAGGCGGAAACGAGGTAATCGCGCCGGCGATTGAGCCAGCCTTTGCGCTGGATGAAGTAAAGGAACAAGAGGCGGCTCAAAAGCATTTGCGTCTCTCCTTCGGCTTCGGGTCGCTCCCAACCCTTGTTGGAGGCCAGGATGTCGTCGGCCATGCGGACAAAACACTTGCGGAATTGATCGAAGAATTCCTTGTTCAGTTTTTCGACGGAAAAGGCATCGGTCACGTCCGCCAGCGTCGCGCCGAGGCCACTCTCCGACAGATGGAGGAAACGCTCGGCGGCGGTGCGGCATGATTCATTCGGTCCAAGAATGTAAGTGTAACGCCGGGGCGTCGTTTCGCGGCGAACCAGAGTCCCTTCGGCGTCAAGCTCGGCCATGCGGGCGGCGAAGGTGAAGCGGAAATCGCTTTGCGGCGCGAGAAAGACGGCCAAGACACCGTGATATTCGGCCTGGTCAATGAATCGCGCGACGACATTGCGCAAGCCGACGCGATTACGAAGCAAGTCAATGCGGTCGCCCACTTTGACTTCCAACACAGCAAGCTGCTTGCGGTCGCCCAGCCGGACGCGGGCGAGTTGCACGGCCTGCGGGGCGTTGGGAACGGGGACGGCTGCAACTTGCGGGGAGGCAAAGACCTCGGTGCCGGGGAGTATTTCGCGCAAGACTTGAAGCCAACCTTGCCGGTCGTATGCCTTGCGGAGGATGGCCTGGATTTGGTCCTGCGTCATGGCGTGTCGAAGGATTCCGACAGAATTATGTCCGGCGTCGTATCGAAGGAGCGGGCCGCGGTTGTGACGGGGGATTGATCGGGCTGCTGCAAGTGATAGGCGCGCAGAATCTGCATGAGCTTGTCCGCCAGCGCGGCGGGTGTGACCTTCACGGTTTTGGTGGAGCGCTGAAGCTGGTTGATCTGGCGCTGTAGATTTTGGAAGCGGGCGCGGCGGATGGCGATTTTGGCGGACTGGATCAAGGCGCGTTCCTCTTCATTCACGAACGGCAGATTGCTGAACCCGTCCAGGTAACGCAACGCGCGCTGTTCATTTGGACCTTGGGTGGCGTTCACGGTTTCGCCGTGCAAAGCTTCGGCCACGACAGATTCTTTGAATTTCTCAAGGGCGGCATTGATGTGCTCGTGATGGGCGGAATGGAGCGGGATGGATTTTTCCCCGGGGTTGGATGCGCGGAACTCATCAGCGGCTTCAAGCAGGGCGATTTCCTCCACGACACCGTCTGGCTTGGCCCGGTAAAAGGCGTCGCGCCGCTGGCTGCGGATAAAGGCAACGGTGCCTCCGGCGCGCTTCGCATCGGCCCGGCCAACGCGGGCGCGCAGCCCCAGCCCTTTGATACGACGGAATTCCTCCGGGTTTTGTTTGCGGAACTGCCGAAGTTCCATCAGTAATGCGAGGCGTTCGTCGC
>JBEKAN010000442.1:0-3762 GCA_050015895.1 Verrucomicrobiota bacterium | reverse complement strand
GATAAAAACAATCTAAATAATCGCCCAGGCGCGCCCCCCCGTCAATCCCCCAGCCTGTAAGGGTTTCCCTCACATCCCCTCCGCCACCCCTGCCCTCCAAATTATTGATTGATCACGCGGATTTCCCGCTGCGGGAACGGAATCTCAATCGCGTGGGCGCGAAACCGGCTCACAATCGCCGCGTTCAACTCCATTTGCGCCTGGCCCACGTCCTCCAGCTTCACCCACGGTTTGATGGAGAGGGTGATGGCCGAGTCCCCCAGGTTGTCAATCGTCACAGCCGGCGCGGGGCTCTTGAGCACACGCGGGTTGCCGGCCAGAATGCCTGCCACCAGCGCCTGCGCCTGGTTCAGGTCCGTCCTGTAACCCACCCCGACCGACAGACTGAGCTGCCGCGTGGTGCCGTAGTTGTGCAATATCTCGCCGATGATTTTGTGGTTCGGCACGACCACCAGCGAGCCGTCCGCGTGTGTGAGGGTGGTGGAAACCAGCTCGATTTGCGACACCTGCCCCTGCACGCCCAGGATTTCGATGTACTCCCCCACCCGGTACGGCTTGGTGAAAATAATCGCCAGACCGGCCACCATGTTGCCCAACAATCCCTGCATCGCAAACCCAACGCCCACCCCGATCACCCCGACGCCCGCAACCAGTGTCAACACGTTGAATCCCGCCGCGCCCAGCGCCACCACCGCCGAAAGCCCAAAAACCAGCAGGCGCGAGATCCGCACCATCAGCAGGCGCACGGGCGGCTCGAGGGCCTGGCGCTCCAGCGCGCGGGCCACAATCGCCCCCACCCATCGAGTCAGGATGAATCCAACCGCCAGCACGGCCAGTCCCATCAGATATTCGGGCGAATGGATTTTCAGGTAGTCCAGGATCTTGTCCAGCAGCGTGGCCGCCTTGTCCTGCGCCTCGCCAAGGGGACCGGCCGCCGCCAGCAGAAACGCCGCGGAGAGGGTTGGGTTCATGGGCGTTTGCATTTGTTTCTTGGCTCTTGTTGTTTTGGTTGCCTGACGGTGACGCATACCGGATAACCAATCCCTTGTCGAGCAAAATCTTGTCCGCCCTTCCCAAAAAATTGGTCATTGACCGTTTGCCGGGCGGAGAGACAATTTCCAGCGGCCTCCCGCCTTGGTTTGGCGGGTGGGGAATGGGGTTCGCGAGCGATGAAACCACCGATTGATTTGACGAAACTGAAAGTGCTCCCGCTGGCCCGGCGTGCCAGCCTGGCGCGGCTGGAGGATATTTTGGTGGGGCCGGATTCCGCCCCCGCCCCCTGCTCCTCCCCCAACCTGGCGCTCATCCGCCATTGCGCCCGCCAGATCATCCGCGCCAGGGAACGACAAGCCGCCGTCCTGCTCGTCTTTGGCGCGCACCTGGTCAAAAATGGCGCCGCCAAAATCTTGATCCGCCTTTTGGAGAACGGCTGGATCACTCATCTGGCCACCAACGGCGCCGGCGCCATTCACGATTGGGAATTCTCCTTCCTGGGCGCCTCCACCGAAAGCGTCCGCAATAATGTCGCCACCGGTACCTTTGGCGCGTGGGAGGAGACCGGCCGCTTCATTCATCTCGCCTTGCTGGGCGGCGCGCTGGAGGAGCGCGGATTTGGGGGCGCCCTGGGCAAATTCGTGTTCGAGGACGGCGTCACCCTTCCCTCCGTTGCCTCTCTCAAAGCCGCGCTCCGCCTGGAACCCGCCCACCCGCTGGCCCCCGCCCGGGCCGATTTGCTCCAAGCCATGCGCGTCCATCGCATCCCCTCCGGCCGCTGCCGGGTCGTGCATCCGTGGAAAGAGACCTCCCTCCTGGCGCAATGCTTCCGTCGCGCCGTCGCCCTCACCGTCCACCCCGGCGTCGGCTATGACATCATCTCCACCCATCCCATGTTCAACGGCGCGGCCGTCGGGCGGGCGGCGGAAATGGATTTCCGCTCCTTCGCCGCCGCTGTGGAGGGGCTGGACGATGGAGTTGTGCTCTCCGTCGGCTCGGCCGTCATGGGGCCCCAGGTCTTTGAAAAGAGCCTCAGTTGTGTCAACAACTTGCGCCTCCAGGCCCGACGCAGAATTGTCCGCCGCCACACCTTCTATGTCGTGGATTTGCAGGACGGGGGCCGCTGGGATTGGACGCAAGGCGAGCCGCCCAAGGACAATCCGGCCTATTATTTGCGCTTCTGCAAAAGCTATTCCCGCATGGGCGGCCGGATGCGCTATCTCCAGTGCGACAACGTGGCGTTTGTCCACCACTTGCTGCGCGAGCTGGAAAAGGGAGGATGACCGCGCGCGGTCACTTCTGCCCAAGCCCGCGGTCGCAACGCCGCGGATGGCCCAGCGCCTTGCGCAGAATCACCAGGTAGAGCGTCGGGCTGCGCGAGACCGACCAAGCCGCCCGCCGCCCGCGTCCCGGCATTGGCCCGCCGGCAGACTCCGCGCCCTCGTCGGGCGGGAGCGGAACGCGCTTCATGGCGGCCAGGGGGTCCATCGCAATGGGCGTATCGGCGGAAGCCCCGAAAACTTTAGGGCCGGCGCAATGCGGGCCGCCCGACGGCCGCTTCCGCCTCGCCGGGCGCCAAATCCCCCTCAATTCCCGCCGGATTCCGCCGATACACTAGAGTAGCGGGCGCTTCCAGTCGGCGCGGCCATGAGCTTGGCCGCCAGCAACGGTTGGGGTCCCGCATGGACGATAGTCAAAAAGAAATCAATGAATGCCACCGCCGACGCGCCGAGCCAGGAAGCCACCGAGTTTTCCAAGCTGACCCCGCCTCAGAAACTCGCCGGGTTTCTGTTGCTTTTGGACGCCGACAACTCGGCCCGCATCATGGCCCAACTGGAGGAGTCGGAATTGGAGGAGGTTTCCGCCGAAATGGCCAAATTCTCCTCCCTCTCCCAGGAACTCCAGGGCGAGATTCTCCTCGAATTCTCCTCGGTCGCGGTGGAGGCCGTCACCGCCGTCGCGGGCGGCGCGGACCGCGTCAAGGCCATTCTCGAAAAAGCGGTCGGCTTGTTCCGCGCCTCCGACATCCTGGGACGGGTCTCCTCGCAGCGCCCCTTGGTCGCCGCCATGAGTGAAATCCTGGAAATGGAGCCCCTCGCCATTTACAACGCGCTCCGCAACGAACAACTCCAGACGGTCGTCCTGGTCGTCAGCTACCTCCCGCCCGACAAGGCCTCCCAAGTCCTGAACCTGGTCCGGCCCGAGCTCCGCGAGCTGATCATCGAGCGCCTGGCCACCCTGGCGCCCACCTCCATGGAAGTGGTCGAAAGCGTCGCCGAGTCCCTTCGTTCCAGGCTCACCGGAGGACGCGCCTGCGCCGTCAGCCACACCGGCGGCGTCAAAGTCGCCGCCCAAGTCCTCAACGCCCTTCCCAAGAACATCACCGATTCCATTTTGACCGCCCTCAAGGAGCGCAACGCCGAATTGGGCGAGGCCGTCTTGAAAAAAATGCTCAGCTTCGAGCAATTGGAGCGCCTGGACACCAAGACCCTCCAAAAAATCCTCCAGGAAGTCGATTTCCGCACCCTGGCCGTGGCTCTCAAGACCGCCCCCGCCAACGTCAAGAACAAGATGCTCTCCTGCATCTCCAAACGCGCCGCCGAGAACGTCCGCGAGGAAATCAGCTTCCTGGACTCCCTCAAAGTCAGCCAGATCGATGCCGCCCAAATGGAAATCATTGAGATCGTCCGCAGGATGGAGAGCGAAGGTACCATTGACTTGGAGGACATCCGCCGCAAATCTTGAACCCCCCACTTATGGATGCCGCAC
>JBEKAN010000441.1:0-3773 GCA_050015895.1 Verrucomicrobiota bacterium | reverse complement strand
TAACCAGAACTAGGCTGGATGCCACCGCGCGTCCGGCCCGGTTCGTTTCGAAAGGACAACTTGATGCACCCATCTCTTAAACTCGGAATGCTCATCGGCGCCGTCATTCTGGCGGTAATCGTGTTCATCCACATCCTGCCCTGGCTCATCGCCATCCTGGCGGTGTGCGCCGTGATCAAGATCTATCACTGGCTCAACCGGCCGCAGGACAACCGCCCCTTGCCGCGCTGGCCTTGGGGAAAATGACGGACAACTCGTTGCTCGATCAGGTCAGCGAGCGGCAGGCAGTGAGGGCCGCCCGGCTGTGACCGGGCGGGAACTGAATCCGCAGGAGGCGGATTCTTTTATGTGTCGGGTCTCCCACGATTGCGGCCCGGCTGGCTGCTTGGAATTGGGTTGCGCTCCACCTCTTTTGGTTTGTCCGGCTCTGCCTGGTCGTGATATTCCTGCTTCCAAGATTCCATGATTTGAACCTGACATGGCTCGATCATCAAAAAAATCGCCCGTCGTTGACGCCGCCAGAAAGTTCCTGGCCTCCAAATCGGCGCGGGAAGTCGAGAGAATTCTCGGCAGATGGAAAGGAAAGAGGCGGCGGCGGGGACGGATATTGCGGGCCTCCAAGCCGTGGGAGCGATGGGAGGACCAAATTCTGGGCAAGGAGCAAGACCCGGTCGTCGCCCGCAAAACCGGCCGTACCCTGGACTGCGTTCATGCGCGCCGACGCAAGCTGGGTATCGCTGCGGCGCCGAATCCTCAGCACTGGACCACGAAGGAAATGGCGCTGTTTGGCACGATGACGGATGCGGAAATTGCCCGCCGCACGGGACGCGGCTTGCCGGGGGTTCGGGTCAAACGCCGGATGTCCGGGTTTGAGCCGTGCAATCCAATCTGGAAACCCTGGCACAAAGCAGAAATGGCGCTGCTGGGGAAGATGACGGATGTGGAGGTCGCGCGGCGGACTGGGCATCCGCGCCTGTCTGTTAAGGTTATGCGGATCAAACTGGGTCGGCGGTATTTCAATCCGCAGTACGTGGCCTGGCTGCCGGAACATGACGCGCTTCTCGGAAAACTCCCTGATCGGGAGGTCGCCCGACGCACAGGCCACAGTTTTGCGGCGACGCGGACTCGCCGGATCGGGCGTGGGCTGCGGGATCCGTCCGTGCGTCCCGACTGGTCGCCCCGGGAAGATCGGTTGTTGGGGACTGCGCCGGATGCGGAGATTGCCTTGCGCGTGAATCGAACCCTGAGTGGGGTGAAAAGCAGGCGGAAAGACTTCAAAATTCCGGCATGGCGGCCAAAATGAACATGGATCACGCCCAGTTCCTCGCCTTCGACCAGGACCGGGAGCCTGGGGATTTGGATGTGGCGCGGATTCTCACCGATTTTGTGCCGCTCTCCAAACTGATGGCGGAGCAGATCACCGGGCTGCGGAACTGGGCGAGGGGAAGGGCGCGGTTGGCCACGTCAACGCAGGAGGCGGGAGAATCGCCGCTTGATGGGGCGGGAAAGGAGTTCGCCTTCGGGCGGGCTCCTTTTTTACCTGGCGGGTGACGGATTTTAATGCGGGTCAAGCCGGGTTGGGTGTTTCGGATTTCACGATAGAGCTTGGATAAGAGGCTTCCATTGGTTCTTGAATTGCTCCATGTGTTTAATGGGGCGGTGGTGACGGAAGTAAGGATACTGTCGGATGTTGATTCCGGCATACTCCTTTAGAAGCGCGCTCGCAGGAACCACGTAAACATCCGGTGGAATTTCAGGCTGACTTTTGTGGAGGTCCACGAAACAGAAAATCACGATATCCGATGACTGCTCAATCGCATTGTGGCCTAGTGGAAACTGAAGCTCGCTGGCGACCCTGTTCGCGCCGCGCCCGTGCAGCCTCTGGGCGTCTGTTGTCGTCTTGACTTGGATGCCTACGGTGCGCCCGCCGTCCAAGGTGGAGGCAAGAAGGTCAATGGTCGGCGAACCCTGACGGACCAGAGCCGCGAGAAAACCGAGGCAAGAGATTTTGTGGGCGACGTAATGTTCGCCGGCTGCTGCAACGAGGGTCGTATTCATAAGGCATAGGTAGTCCATGAAAAATAAAGCTCTATGCCATGCAACGATCCGGCTCGCTGGATCGTGCCCTTAATCGCTTTGAGTCCGAATAATTGGAGGAAGGCTGTGTAGTCGTTAAAGCCTGTTGCGGCGGTGCTGAACGAGTGAACGAGCAGGACGGCGTGACTTGCAGCAAAATCCTCAGCACTGCGTAATGCCGATTCGGTGCGGTGAAGCAACTGGTAACGAATCCCGTCGAGGTCATGTTCAGCCAAGCCAAGCCGTTCACTCAGAAAAGCCAATCGCGCACCCTTTCCCTCGGTATCCTTCCTTTTCCAGTCACCAACCAATTCGTCGAAGGGTTCCTCCGCCTTGCCTTCGACAGCCAAAATTACCAGTTCGCGGTCTGCTCGCCCAATTACCATGATGTCGGTCTGCGACGGTCTGCGTCCGCCGGGCAAGTCGCTCTTGTGCTCAGGAAAGGCCGTGACAAACCGCAACTTTCCCAGGAGTGGAATCGCCGACGCTCGTAATGACGCCATGACCTCCGGGGGAAAGCCCGCGGAATCCCACCAGCGGGTTGCCAGCATCTTGGCGGAATAACCGTCACGCCAATGCTTGACCGGGTCAGCCAGGAGGCGTCGCCAATTGTCTAGGCTCTCTGCCGGAACGTAATAGGGCTTCATAGATACGAGTTTCGCCTGTCAGCAGGCTCGCCTCACAGCCTCGACCTCCCTTCTGCCCGCGCCTTCCTCCATCTGGCCCGGGCCGCCGCCGCAAGCCTGGCCCTTGTTGCTGGACTGCTGCGACGGTCCTTCTTTTTGGCGGGCCTGGCTGCTTTTGCATTGGCCCAGCGTATTCTCCGCGCCCGCGCCAGGGCTTTGATGAGTTTGCGCTTGTGGGCGGCGGTCATGTGATATTTGCGCCTGGCGGGGACGGCGGCTTCATCGGCGGCCGGGATTGGGACTTCACCTCCACCCCCGGCGATTGATTCGATCTCGCCTTGCAGCGCCTCGATCCGCTCCTTGATGGCGACGATCTCTCTGAGCTGGCTGGTCGTTAAATCTGTGATGTTCATGGGGGAGTGGTAATGCGGGGAGGGGTAGGAGTCAAGCAGGGAGATGCTGGCCTGCAATCAAACTTGCCCGCATTCCCGGTTTCCAACAAAATCCTGGTTGTGCAGCCGAACAGACTCGAAAACCTGGATGCAACTCCTCGGCTTCCCCGTTCCCGGCGATGAGGCGGCATGCCCCAGCCGGCTCCAGGGCCGGATTCAAGCAGCGGGCCAAAGGCCGTGCCAGACCAGCGACATCGTACCATCCCTGGGCGAACCGAAGCTGAGGCAAATTGCCGCGTGAGGTGTCCGGGGAAAGGGATTTCGCAATTGCGGGTTCCTTTTCTTTACCAGTTGCCGAATCGAAACCGGGTACCCAGCCGTTGTCCAACTGGCTCTGGTAAAGTGCGCGAGAAATGGAACAAATTTTATGTTGTCATCATTTCCCGGCAGGGGTAATAAAGATGCCACGCCCCGGTGGGAGCATTGTTTGGGAACGAGCATGGATTTTTACGCGCACACGGCGGAAGATGGCGAAGGCAACCGATTGCCAGAGGAGAAATGGCAACCCCTGTCCGCGCACCTTCGCAATGTGGCGGACCTGGCGAAGAGTTTTGCAACCCCTCTTGGCCTCGCTGTCGAGGCCGAACTGGCCGGGCTACTGCATGATTTAGGGAAATAC
>JBEKAN010000440.1:0-3774 GCA_050015895.1 Verrucomicrobiota bacterium | reverse complement strand
TTCTTCTCTGCGGCAGCCGTCGCGGTTCTCATGCCCGACTCGCTTCACACTGCCATCTCGCACCTCGGAAAGGGCAAACACCTATCATCGGAGCGCCGGGTTTTCAACATATTTTATTTACATGTTTGATTTATCACCACGGCGCAATTCAGTCCCTGCGGCGAACTCACCACGCCCAGAACAAACCCGGATGACACCGCGCCGCCGGCGGAAGACCGCCGGGCCGCGCTCAGATCGGCCAGAATCTGCGCCCCTTCCATGTGACCCGTCAGCCGGGCCGCGCTGACGCGCCGCCCCAACCACTCCGGACAAATCCGCGCCGCGATTCCTTGCAGCCGGGCGGGGGGCGCGTCCGCGCAGACCCCGGCCACCTCCTCCGCCCTGACGCCGGCCTCTTGGAGCGCGTCCCGGATGGTTGCCTCCAGCGCGTCCAGGGCGTCATCCGGCCCGCTGGCGCGGCTGGTCTCGGTGGAACAGGCGATGCCGCAAAGCTCCGCCAGCCGGGGCGCGCCCCGGGCTTTTGCGTGGGCGGCCGTTTCCAGCATCCAAACGGCGGCGCCTTCCCCTGGCGGCGCGGCCCCGTCGGCGCAAAGCAATCCCGCCTGGTGGTGATCCGCCAGAATCCGCTCCGAAAGCTCATCCACCGCGCCGCTCAGGATCGCGGCCACTTGCCCGGAGCGCAGGGCGGCCACCGCCAACGCCAGCCCGATCAGGCCCGCGCCGGGGCCGGCGCTCAAGGTGACATTCCGCCCGGCCAGCCTGAGCGCGCGGCAGACATTCCCCGCTATGGAGCTGGGCACGATATAGGGGAACGCCGAGATGTGCCGCACCTGCCGGTGATTGCTCAGGAACGAAGTGAGAAACTCGGACTCCGCCCAGCTCGGCCCGGCCGCCAGGTGGAGGTACAGGCCCAGTTCCGCCAGGGCCTGCGGCTTCCCGGAAAAGCCCGATTCCCGAATTGCCGCGCGCGCGGCCACGGTGGCCCAGCGGCTGGACCGGTCCAGGCCGCGCAAGTCCAGACGCCGGTCGAAGTTCTCCACTTCAGCCTCAGGCACAAGCCCCGCCGCCATCGGTGGCAGTCCCGGAATGGACAGCGGGGAAAGGCCGGAACGGTTCCGCTCCAGCGCCTCGCGCAGCCCGTCCGCTCCGACACCGAGCGAGGACACGATCCCGCAGGCGGTGATGTGGATCGGCTCCCGGGCGCCCGGCGGTTGCGACAGCGCCGCTGGCCGCTCCTGCGCCACCTCCATGACCAAGCTGGCGTTGTGCCCGCCGAAGGCCGAATTGTTGCTCAGAAACACGCGCGGGCCGGGCCAGGAACGTCCGGCGTCCGGCACGCAGTCCAAGGCGCAGCCCTCGCGCGCCTGGGTGAAGTTGGCCGTGGGCGGCAGCATTCCCGCCCGGGCGCATACGATGCCGGCGATGGCTTCCACCACGCCCGCCGCGCCCAGACAGTGGCCCACCATGCTCTTGGTCGAACTGACCGGCACACTCTCCGCGCGCGGGCCAAAGACCTTTCGGATGGCTTTGGTTTCGGCCTTGTCGTTGGCTTCCGTGCCGGTGCCGTGCGCGTTGATGTAACTGACATGCTCTGCCGCCAGGCCGGCGTTGGCCAGGGCGCGCCTCATCGCGCTGGCCAGACCGCCTCCGGCCGGTTCCGGGGCCGAGCAATGATAGATGTCGTTGCTCATCCCGGAGCCGAGCAACTGGGCCTGGACCGGCGCGCCGCGCGCGACCGCAGCTTCCGGGGCCTCCAGGAAGACGAAGCCCGCCGCCTCGCCCAGATTCAATCCAAATGGCTTTGAGAACGGCGCGCACTTGTCTTCGCAGGTGGCCTTCAAGCCCTCGAAACCCGCCAGCGTGCTGGTGGCAAAAGCATCCGACCCGCCGGCCAGCGCGGCATCCAGCATCCCGCAGCCAATCAGGTCCGCCGCCAGCGCGATGGCGGCGGTGCTGGCCGAACACGCCGTCACCACCGTCGTACTCAGGCCTTGCACGCCCAGCGCGTGGGCGAGGATTTTTGCCCCGCAATGATAACGCTTGGCGAACAACTGCTCCGCGCTCAACCGCCCGTCGCCGCGGAGGATGCGCTCGTAGTGTTGCTCAATGAGAAGCATCGGTCCGGAGCAGGTGGCAAAAATCAATCCCATCCGCCGGCCCAGCTCCGGGGGGCGAACCCCCGCCGCCGCCAGCGCTTCGCGCGCCGCCGCCAGAGCCAGGTGGACGAAGCGGTCGAAGCCCTCCAAGCCGGGTTCGACCCGGAGCTTCGCCGCCCCGGCCCCGTGGATCAACCCCGCGTACCGCGAGCGCAGTCGGGCCGCCCGCGGGTCTTCAATGCGCCGCAGACAGCAGATCCCGCGCAGGATGTTTTGCTGGAACTCCGCCACATCGCCGCCCGCGCACGAAAGGACTCCCAAGCCGGTGATGACCACGCGGCGTCTCACGGCTTCCATCCTCTCCTGAGAACCGCCGCGAAATTGTAGCCAAAGTCGGTGCCACCCAGCGCCAGGATGTGCTCCGGCGGCGCGTCCAAGACTCGCCGGTCCAGCTCCGCCACGCCGGTGCGCTGCGGCCAGAGTTCCGCGCCCTGCTCCAGCGCCGCCAACGCCGCGGCCAGGCTCACCAAAATGGACGAGGCCTCAATGTAGCCGGTGTTGAAGGTGGTCGTCACCATCGGCCGCCGCGCAAAATCCGCTCCTCCCAATTCCTCGCGGACCCGGAGCACTTTGAGGTCTTGGCGGTTGCCCTGCGGCGCCCAGACAAGCAGGCCGATTTGGCCCGTCGAAACGCCGGCCCGCGTCAACGCCAGGTTCACCGCGTGGCGCAAGCCCCCGGCGCCAAGGTTCGGCGCCACAAAGCCCTCCGCGTCCATGCCCATGCCGTAGCCGAGCACTTCGGCGAGGATGGGGGCGCCGCGCCGCGTCGCGCTGTCGGCGGTTTCCATCACGAGCATGGCGGCCCCTTCGCCCAGCACCTTGCGCTTCTCGTCGTCCAGGCGCAGGCGGTAGTCGGACTCCTCGGCCCCGGCGTAGAGAAAGCCAATCTGGTCGTAATTGTAAAAGGTCTGCCCATAGACCTCGTCCGCCGCCCCCGCCAGGATGGCATGCGCGCGGTTTTCCGCCAGGGCGTCAAACGCATAGGCCAGGCTCTGCAAGCCCGCGTGAGGACCGGCGGAAAGCGTCGCGTTGACTCCTTTGAGGTAAAGCGCTTGGGAAACCCAGCCCGCGGTCGAGTTGGCCACGATGTTCGAGAAGCTCGTCACGTTGCCTTGGAACGAGTCGCTGCTGAACACGCTGTCCATGTGCCCCATCTCGGACGGGCCGTTGGACGCCCCCAGCACCACGCCCATCTCCTCCGCGCGGCCCGGCGACAATTTGAGCCCGGCTCGCTCCAGCGCCAGCCGGCCCGCCGCCACGGCAAAGCGGCTGATTTCGTTCAAGCTGGAAAAATCAATCCGGCGGTCCACCTCGGCGGCCTTGAACGCGCTGACTTGTCCCACGCAACGGGAATGCTGGCCGCGCAACGGGAACTTCGCGACCGGCGTGATGCCGACCACGCTTTGGCGCAACCGCTCCAGCGTCGGCTCAATGCCCAGGCCCAGCGAGGTGACCGTGCCAACGCCCGTGACGACCACACGCTCGTTCCTCGCGGGGCGGGGCGGCACGGGCGCGTCCCATTTGGACACGACCACGGCGGCGTTGTTTCCGCCGAAGGCAAAATTGGCGGAGAGGAAGGCCGAATAGTCCCGCGGGCGCGGCTGGTTGGGCACATAGT
>JBEKAN010000439.1:0-3793 GCA_050015895.1 Verrucomicrobiota bacterium | reverse complement strand
TGATCGCGTTGATGGTGTCGCGGGGGAGCAGCATGTTCATGGAGAGCATCGAGGAGTTGCGGGGCATCGTGGGCAAATGGGAGAGCGCGATCTGCCTGGTGTGCGGGGTGACGGCGGGGCTGTTGATGGCGCTGGACGACACGATGTGGTTCGAGTCCGAGGCGATCAACCGCATCTCCTTGTTCGGGGTGCCGTGGGTGATTCTCATGCTGCTGTCGCTGATGCGGTGGATCTATGCGCCGCATCAAAGGGGGTACTTGTATTGGGCGTTCTTTTTCTTCGGAATCTCGGCGACGATCCACCAGTCGCTGATGGTGGCGGCGATCGGGCTGGAGATCGGGATCGCCTTCACGCAGCCGAAACTGGGGCGGGATTTGTTTTTTTGGAACACGGTTGTGTGGGTCCTCTTGATGGTGGCAAAAGGCACCGGCACCTGGGCCAGCTTCCAGCAATCCAACGAGATGGTGACGGATATTGTATCCGTGGTGGGGATTGGGTCGGCGGTGACTTGTGTGTGCATGGCCATCGCGACGGGAGGGCTGTTGACCGAAGTGGTGTCGTGTTTGTGGATGGGCCTGTTGTGGCTGGCCGGGTCGGCGTTTTATTTTTACGAGGCGATCGCGGGGATGACCAACCCGCCGATGGAATGGGGCTATCCGCGGACGGTGGAGGGATTTTTCCACGCGCTCACGCGCGGGCAGTACGAGAAGATCAACCCGAGCGACGTGCTGGGCGATCCGCACCGGTTTTTGGTGCAGCTTGGGACGCTGGTGACGGGCGTGGCGGACGCGTTCAGTTGGGTGTACATGCTCTTCGCGCTGCTGCCGTTTTTGTTTTTCTTCAAGATGCAGAAACGGGAGCGGAACTGGCTCATCTCCATCGCGGCGCTGTATCCGTTTCTGGGGGTGATGATGACGATCCTGCTCAATCCGAGTCTGGACAAGGCGTCGTCGGATTTGTTGAAGGTGTTTTTCGTGGCGTCGCACACGGTGGTGGCCATCCTCATGGGCTGCGGGCTGGCGCTGACGGCGGCGTACATGGCGACGCATTACGAGAAATTCCGGAAGTGGGGATGGCTGGGAGGGGCGGTGGCGCTGGTGTTGGCGTGTGTGTGCCTGCTGGACGCGACGGGCAAGCATTATTTTGGGCGGGCGGGTGGGGTGAGCTGGAAATCGCTCATTGGACTGGAGGGGGACGTGACCTGGGGATCGTTGCCGCACTGGGTCGGGCAGGCGTTCGCGCCGGGGCAGTACGGGCTGCCGATCTTCGCCAATCTGCTGCTGATCGGGCTGGCGGTGGTGTTCCTGGGGGCGCTGGCGGTGTACCGGAAGCGAGCGCCGTTGTTTGTGACGCTGGCGCTGTTTGCGGCGATGCCGATGTATTCGGGCATGGCGCATTGGTTCAAGAGTGAGCAGCGCAACCACTGGTTTGGCTACTGGTTCGGACATGACATGTTCACGCCGCCCTTCAAGGGGCCGGACGGGAAGATCACTTACGACGCCGGACTGCGCGAACAGGCGATGAAGGGGACCAACGGATTTCTGGTGTATCCGGAGATGGACCGGGACACGGTGTTGTTCGGGGGGACGGATCCGGGCCGGTTTTGCCCGACTTACATGATTTACTGCGAGAGTTTCATCCCGCATCGCTGCCAGCCGGAGCAGGACCAGCAATTCGACCGGCGGGACGTGTATTTGATCACGCAAAACGCGCTGGCGGACCCGACGTATCTGGACTACATCCGGGCGCAGTACAACCGTTACAAGCAGGTGGACCCGCCGTTTTTTCAAGAACTTCTGCCCACGGAATTGCCGGGGATTTTCCACGAGCCGACAGGTCTGCTCAAACCGCTGGACTCGGTGTTTGAGACCATTGGGGCGAAGATCGAGCGGCGGCGGCGCACGGGAACCTCGTGGTTCCAGGAAAGCGATTTCAAGAACCTGGCAAAACTGGCGGCGCAATTGCGGGAGGGAAAGGACGGCTTGTCGAAGGAACTTTTCGGAAGGCTGGGCAAGAAAACCCAGGCATTGCTGGAGGCCGGAACAGATGAGCGGGCGGAGGGCCGGGCGCTGGCGGGGGATTTGAACGGGATTTTGGACGGGCGGACGATTTACAGCCCGGACCTCTTCACGAACATCACTCTGCCGCCGCTGATCTTGAAGGCGGTGAGGGACGACGAACACCAAACGCCCAGCACACGGATCCGGCTCAACCGGCGGATGCTGGAGGAGGCGTATCCGGGGGAGATCGCCCGGAGCCTGGGCGGGGTGTATCCCGACACGGAGATTGAGGAGCCGACGGAAGAGGATTCCTTCAACGTGTATCATGATTTCTACGCCGACGCGCAGCGGCGGGCGGAGCATGACAGAAACCATCCCAATGAGCCGCCGCAGGTGCGGCAAGACGAGAAAGTGGTGGAGGAGAACGGACATTTGCAGATCACCGGCCAGGGGGCGGTCATGGGCATCAACGGGAAGCTGACCAAGATTATATTTGACCGAAACCCGGGTCACGAGTTTTACGTGGAGGAGAGCTTTCCGCTGGAGTGGATGTATCCGCATTTGACGCCGTTCAGCGACATCATGAAGATCAACCGCCAGGAGGTGCCGGTGCTCACGGAGGAAGTGGTGAGGCGGGACCATGAATTCTGGCGCCTGGAGGCCGAGCGGAGCATCGGGGACTGGATCACCTACGACACCCCGATCAGCAACATCTGCGATTTTTGCGAGAAGGTGTACGTGCGGCACGATTACAGCGGATTCACCGGGGACTTGAACTTCGTCCGGGACGAGGACGCGCAGAAGTCGTTCTCCAAACTGCGCAGCGCCGTGGCGAGCAGCATTTACCAGTGGCGCGCGGACAATTCGGAGGCGGCGAGGAAGGACCCGGCGGTCCGGCAGCGGATGACCAAGGAGGCGGAGTTCGCGCTCAAGCAGGCGTTCGCGTTTTGTCCCTACAGCCCGGAAGTGACGTATCATTTCTGGGGGATGTACATCAGCCAGAGGCGCTGGGTGGATCTCCAGATGATCCTCAAGACCTCCCACGACTTGGACCCGTACAACGGTTCATTTAATGAGATGCTGCGCGAGATCAACTTGCAGGTGGACGCGATGAAGTCGGGCCGCCAGTCCCTGACGATGCAGCAGGCCCTCGAGCGGGTGCAGCAAGCCATGCAGGACAAGAAATACCCGGAGGCCGAGACGCTGCTCGACCAACTGACCGGCAGTCCGCAGGCCGACGGGGGCGTTCTGGTGCAGTGCGCCCAGTGGTATCTGCAAATTGGCAAGACGAGCAAAGCCACGGCGGCGATGCAAAAGCTGGTGGATCTGGCCCCAACCCGTTGGGAGAGCTGGTTCTATCTGGCCCGAATGCAGGCTTACGAGGGCAAAGCCGCCGACGCGGCGGCCTCTCTCGGCAAGGCATTTGGGCTGAACCCCGCCGACCGTGTGGACATGCAGGGCGTGGCCGTCACCAACTTTCACGAGTTTGTGCAGAAGGACCCTTACTTCGACAAGATTCGCTTGACACCGGACTATCAGAACGCCATCACGACGAAGCATTGAGGAAAGTGAATTTTGAACGATGAATCTTGGAAAGTCCCCAACGCAAGTCCGCAACAAGCCGCCCCCGGCCAGCCGGACGGCGCCGCCGCCGCCCGCGCCAGCCGCGCTGAAAGTGGCGCCGCTTTTCCGCCCGGTTGACTGGTGGGCGATGGGGATTTGCTTCGTGGTTGTGGCGGCCATTTATATTTTTTGGCTGGCGCCGGAAGTCACGCTGGAGGACTCCGGGGAAC
>JBEKAN010000438.1:0-3801 GCA_050015895.1 Verrucomicrobiota bacterium | reverse complement strand
TCGGCGAGCGCACCAACGTGACCGGCTCGCCCCGCTTCGCCAAGCTCATCCTCGCCGGCAAGTTCGACGACGCGCTGGCCGTGGCCCGCCAGCAGGTCGAGAACGGCGCGCAGATCATAGACATCAACATGGACGAGGGAATGCTCGACGGCGTCCAGGCCATGACCCATTTCCTGAACCTCATCGGCGCGGAGCCGGACATCTCCCGCGTGCCCATAATGATTGACAGCTCCAAGTGGGCCGTCATCGAGGCCGGCCTCAAGTGCGTACAGGGCAAGGCCGTCGTCAATTCCATCAGCCTCAAGGAGGGTGTCGAAAAATTCATCCACCAGGCCCGGCTGGTCCGCCGCCATGGCGCGGCGGTGGTTGTCATGGCCTTCGACGAGCGCGGCCAGGCCGACACCCTGGACCGCCGGAAAGAGATTTGCGCCCGCGCCCACAAAATCCTCACCGAGGAAATCGGCATCCCGCCGCAGGACATCATTTACGACCCCAACGTCCTCACCGTCGCCACCGGCATGGAGGAGCACAACAATTACGCCGTTGACTTCCTCGCCGCCACGCGCTGGATCAAGGAGAACCTCCCCGGCGCGAAGGTCAGCGGCGGCATCAGCAACATTTCCTTCTCCTTCCGCGGCAACGACGCCGTGCGCGAGGCGATGCACACCGCCTTTCTCTATCACGCCGTGCAGGCCGGGCTGGACATGGGCATCGTCAACGCCGGCATGTTGGGCGTCTATGAGGAGATTCCCAAGGACCTCCTCCAACTGGTGGAGGACGTCCTCCTCAACCGCCGCCCCGACGCCACCGAGCGCCTGGTGAAATTCGCCGAATCTGTCAAAAAGAAGGAAAAGGGCGAGACGGCCGACGAGGAATGGCGCCGGGGGACCGTCGAGGAGCGCCTCTCCCACGCGCTCGTCAAGGGGATTGTGGACTACATCGAGGCCGACACCGAGGAGGCCCGGCTCAAGCTGGGCCGGCCCCTCACCGTCATCGAAGGCCCCCTGATGGCCGGCATGAGCGTCGTCGGCGACCTCTTTGGCTCGGGGAAAATGTTTCTGCCCCAGGTCGTCAAAAGCGCCCGCGTGATGAAGAAATCCGTCGCCTGGCTCCTGCCGTTCATGGAGGCGGAGAAGAAAGCCGGCGACGGCCCGCGCCAGACCCAGGGGAAAGTCCTCCTGGCGACCGTCAAGGGCGACGTGCATGACATCGGCAAGAGCATCGTCGGCGTCGTGCTCGGCTGCAACAATTACGAGATCATTGACCTGGGCGTGATGGTCCCCTGCGAAAAAATCCTCCAGACCGCCCGCGACCTCCAGGTGGACATGATCGGCCTCAGCGGCCTGATCACCCCTTCTCTGGACGAGATGGCGCACGTGGCCCGCGAGATGAAGCGCCAGGAGTTTTCCATGCCGCTGTTGATCGGCGGCGCCACCACCAGCAAGGCCCACACCTCCGTCAAAATCGCCCCTCATTACAATCAGGCCGTCGTGCATGTGCTGGACGCCTCCCGCGCCGTCGGCGTGGTCGGCCAATTGGTCAATCCGCGCCTCCAGCCCGCCTTCACCCGCAAGAACCGCGAGGAGCAGGACCAGATCCGCCAGCAACACGCCGCCCAGGCCGTCAAACTCATCCCCATTGACGAGGCGCGCGGCCGCCGGCAAAAAATCGAATGGAAATCCGACGACATCCCGCAACCCGAATTCACCGGCGCGCGCGTCCTCGATTCCGTTCCCCTGGAGGAACTGGTCCCCTGCATTGACTGGTCGCCGTTTTTCCACACCTGGGAGCTGCGCGGCCGCCACCCGGCCATCCTGGATCATCCCAAATATGGCGCGGAGGCGCGCGTCCTGTTCGATGACGCCCGGCGGCTCCTGGATCGCATCGTGCGCGAGAGATTATTGACAGCGCGCGCCGTGTACGGTTTTTTCCCCGCCAACGCCGTCGGCGACGACGTGGAACTCCACACCGACCCTTCGCGCGCGAAATCCCTCGCCACATTCCATTTCCTCCGCCAGCAGATCGAGAAGCCCGACGGCCAGCCGAATCTCTGCCTGGCGGATTTCATCGCGCCCGCGGGGCAGGGGAGCGATCATCTCGGTTTTTTCGCCCTCACCGCCGGAATTGGCGCCGACGAAATGGTCCAGCAATTCAAAGCCGCCCACGACGATTACAACGCCATCCTGACCCAGGCGCTGGCCGACCGTCTGGCCGAGGCCTTTGCCGAGCACCTGCACCGGCGGGTCCGCGCCGAGTGGGGCTACGGCAAAGACGAGCGGCTCACCGTCGAGCAGTTGATTGACGAGCAATATCGCGGCATCCGCCCCGCCGCCGGTTATCCGGCCTGCCCCGACCACACCGAAAAGTGGACGCTTTGGTCTTTGCTCGACGTGGAAAAGACCACGGGGATCAAACTCACCGAAAGCTGCGCGATGTGGCCGGCCAGCAGCGTCAGCGGGCTGTATTTCGCGCATCCCCAGTCCAAGTATTTTGGCGTGGGCAAACTGGGGCGCGACCAGGTGTTGGACTACCATCGCCGCAAGGCCCTGCCCCTGGCCGTCGTCGAAAAATGGCTCGCCCCCTGGCTGAACTACGACGCCTCCGGCTGAGGCGTTTTGGTCCGGGGAGCGCGCAGCCCGCATCGCCGCGGGCCAGCCTTCTGTTGTTCCATCTCGCCTGGCGGGCAGTGTTCGGGGCCCCCGCCGAACACACGAATTCATTTCGTGTCAAACCCTTCCCCTCGTGTTAATGTTCCCGCCATGAATTTGGACGAGACAAAACGCAAGCAAGTCAAGGCCTGGATTGAGGAGGGCCTGAAAATCGCCGACATCCAAAAGCGCCTCGAAACCGAGTGGGGATTGCGGCAGACCTACTTGGAGGTCCGCCTGCTGGTGGACGATCTGAAACTGGTGCCCAAAGACCCCGCCCCGCTCCCGCCGCCTCCCAAGCTGCCGCCGGCCCCCGCTCCCGGGGCAGAGGACAATTTTCCCCCCAGCAAAGTCAGCGTGTCGGTGGATCAACTCACCCGGGCCGGGGCGATGGCCAGCGGCAAGGTCAAATTCAGCGACGGCAAGACTGCCGACTGGCTGCTCGACCAGATGGGCCGGCTGAGTCTGCTTGCGGCGGAAAAAGGCTACAAACCCTCCCCCGCCGACCTGCAAGACTTCCAGCTCGCCCTCCAAACCGAGCTCCAGCGGCTCGGCTGACCCCCTTAAATCAGATTTGGCGCTTGGCGGCCGTGGTGCGGAGTCGGAGGATTGCTTTCTCGCGCAAGGGGCAACCTGAACCGAACCGGCGGGCGTTAAAGAGAAGTTGCGCCGCTTGTCATTTTCCTGCGATGCGCTTATGTTTGAGGGCATGAGCGAGCTTTTGTCCCGCATCACGATAGACCCGGAGATTTGCCACGGCAAACCGGCCATCCGCCATTTGCGCTACCCCGTCGAGTCCATGCTGGAGTATCTGGTGGCCGGCGACACGTTTGAGGACCTGCTGGCCGAATTCCCCGACTTGGAGCGCGACGATTTGCGGGCTTGTCTTGAATTCGCCGCGCAATCGCTCAAACTCAAAAGCCAGCATCTGGCGCTCGCATGAAGTTCGTGGTGGACGCGCATCTGCCGCCCGGTTTGTGCGGTTTGCTGCAAGCCGCCGGGCACGAGGCGGCTCATACCAGCCGATTGACAGCGCGGAACCGGACGCCGGACGAGGACCTCAACGAGCTTTCGCTGCGGGAACAGCGCGTGGTCGTCACCAAAGACGCGGATTTTTATCATTCGCATTTGCTGCATGGCAAGCCATGGAAAT
>JBEKAN010000437.1:0-3802 GCA_050015895.1 Verrucomicrobiota bacterium | reverse complement strand
GCTTCCGGGTTACACCTCGACCATTGGTGGTGGATTTACTCTATACGAATTCGCCATCACGCTAAAGGACAGTCAGCCACAAATTCGAACCGAGAATCGGACCTTTACGTGATTTGAACGCGGAAAGGGTGATTTGCCCCTTTTCGGCCCGAACGGTTTTCCAGTTATGCACTCGTCACATCTGGTTTTGAGACATGCAGGAGGTCGTTGATTCCCCATTCGCTTCGCCAGATTGGACGGTTTCCATTTTATCTTTATGCCCTACGCACTACGGTATATCCCGGCAGATTAACCAAGCCCTTTGGCGCATGGTGTGTCGCTCGTATTCGTGCTGCCGGGCGAGCTCTAAAATGCAGAGAACGTTCGTGTCGCCGTTTCGAGGCGTCGCCGGCTCACGCCTAAAAAGAGGAGGAGACATGCATACAATCATGAAACAAAACAGCGGCTGGCGACAGGCTACCTCTCAATTCGAGGCTGCCTTTCGTGAGCGATGGGACGCCATGGCTCTTCCGGGCGGCGAGCACACGGAGAACGCACTTTCAGCATTTCTCCTGGGTCCTCGGCGGACAAACCGCGTTCTTAACTGTGCCATTCCTCTGGCACGGGCGAAAACCATTACTGACTCTTCCCTGCCCGAGGGACTTACCATCCAGCAGTGTATGGAGGCCTCTGGCACCGGAAACTTTCCGGAATGCCTGCGCGACTGGGAATACACCCCACAAATTCGGGCGGTGCCGCAGCTCCCGCAGATGATGGCGATTCCGCCCGAACACGCCTCTTTGACGAAGGTGCCGTGGTTCCAGTCGGTGTCTCAGTCCGCATGGCTGGGCATGAACGCCCGCCATTTGCGCTATCATTACCAGCTCTGGCAGGACTTGAAGCCGCAGGTTCTTCAAGGGGTCGTGACGACCTTGATTTTAGGGCTGCCGCAAATAGGGTTCGCCTTGACCCCGCATATCCAACTCGAGAAGAGCTTTTTATTTCTGGCCTCTCTGGCGCGGGGACTCTGCCCCGTGCAATTGTTTCCAGCTAAATATCTGTACCCGCAGACAAAATTGGGCGAATTGGGTGATGCTCCTGCCCCAATATTCGCTGACCTCCTGCCGGTCACCGGCGGGTTTGCCTATCCGGTGGTTGATTGCGAGCCCGATCCCTGGAGAGTGCTGGCCCGGTTTGGGAACGGCGATCGGTTTTACGGTTACCCATTCCGCAACGTGAACGATTCTTCGGACGATTTCAGCCTCCAAGATCACGAGCGCGGCGCCATGCTTTTGCCCAATGGTTCGAGGGTGAGCGCGCGGCACAGCAAGAGCCATATTTATGCGACACTGGATCCCGATCTCAAAACGGTCCTTGAATTGGATCGGGAAGGATTCGAGGATGCGACTTGCCTTGTGCGGGGAGCCTGCACCCATGATGGCCTTCCCTTCCAACTCCCGGTCGAAATGCAGCCCATGGTGTTCGCCGTCGTGCTCACCCACTGGCGAATGGAATTGGACAAGCCGGGCGACCTGACTTCATACGCCGTTTATACGGAGCATGCTGCCATTCGAGGCTTTAATTATTTCCAACGGGTCGAGCCTTTTTACACCAACTTCATGCGCCTGATCCATAAGTTGTCCAAGGACCCGGATTTCCGCACCTACCCGCTCGCCAACCATCTGACTCAATCTTGGCTGGGCGGAAACCTGTGCCGGGCCAATCAAATGAGCCACTCGGAGAGGGACCTGGGGCCCCAGATCATGCGGTCTTACTACCACCAGCAGTTGGACTGGCAGGCTGCCGTCATCAACTTGATGAACCACGTCGCCTTCCGAACGAAGAGCAACTCCAGCGGGCTGGTGTCCAAGACCGGAACCGAGATCGAAGAGCAATTGAATCTGGATGGCCTGGCAATGCATCAGATGAATCGCCTGCTCCGCTTCGACTCGCACCTATTTCAGCGACCGTGCCAACGGGCGTCGTTTTGGCCCGATCACAACCCGGCCTGGTCGGAACTCGATCGCCGCTTCAGCGATGTTTCCCTTCCCAAACTGTGAACGCGAAAAAATGCCGAAGCCACCCAGCAGAGTAATGGACAGTCACGCTGGTGCTTAAGGCGCTCGCTGCCAATGCCTGAAGTGACCACCAAGCGGCTCTCCTTGTCGGGAGCCAATGGCACCAACAAACGCCGAAATTGGGATAATGCTTGGCGCCATCCGCGTGTTCCAAAAGCAAATCCGGCACCCAGGCCCTAATGACCACAAGACAATCTTGAAACGCCGCCAATACTTGCCCGAGATCAACAAGAACGCGATGGGCGGCTTCGATTTGGCGCGGACTATAGTCGTCGCGCTGGCGTGGTTCGGGATTCACAATAAAACCCGCGCTTTCCAGGCACGTTTGAGATTCTGCTCCAGCAACGCCTCCGCAGCCTCTTCGCCCCGCCCGCCGCAATGAAACAGGTCCACGTAAGTTTGGACCAGGTTGGTGCAAGATAATCGCTGCTGACCCTTGCCGCCTACTTCCTGAAGATAGAAAACGCCATCGTCTTCGGGAATGAGAACAATTATATTCTCTCCCGAATCCACCAGTTTCGCTTCGACCACTTCCCGAAAGTTGTCTTCCCATTCGGCGCCAACGTAGAGCCAGGTCCTGTGCTGTCGGACATGCGGCGCTTGGAAATCCGCCGCAGAAAACGCCGCATAAACTGCTTGCCCACTCGTCAGCGATTGAAGCTTCGCCAATGCCTGCTGCAACTGCCGGCCCTGGGCCAGGGTGAAATAGCCGCGGCGTTGGTGCCGGTCAAAGCGATACGCGTCGCGCCATGCGGTCAGCAATTCCAGCGGTGCCCGCAATTTGAAACCGCCGTTCGAGTTCTTTTCGAGGAACGCCTCGTCCTGGAGATGGCGGATGACCTTGTTGATCAAACCGAGGCTGACGCTCGGTTGAACGTGAACCTGCAGGTCTCGTTGCGTCCACCTCCGGCCCGCATTGTCCGTGGCGAGCAGGGCGCGGAGAACGCGCGCCGCTTGAGGGGTGCTTAAATTAGCGCCAGCTTTCGGGAGCTTATGCATCGGGGATTGTCCTGTGCGCTCTAGTTGAAATGCGTCAGGCACGCTCAAATAGCAGTTTCCGGCGAGATCGAACCAACTCCAGCCGTTCTCCCGGCACAACTGTGCCATCCGCGGTGATAGGTATGGCGCAGCAAAAACCCACACTCGACTTACGCGTTTATCCCGGGGCGCCAGTTGACTCTTCGCCAGGATGTTGGGAAATTGATACGGCCGGGCATTGGCCTTACACACGATCCGTAATTCCGCAGTCCTGCCGTAGGACAGAGGCAGGGTCGCTTTGAAGTCGCAGCCCTGCTCCGGCGCAGCCGGCCCTTGAGCCACTTCCCAGTTCTTTAGCCAAGCCACGCTGGCAAGCAGATCGCGCAACCGTTGCCCCAGTGCTTTCTGCAAGGCGACGCCGGTTAGATTCAGTGTGTTCACGGAAATCGCTGTTTTCACGCAAGCATGAACATAGCCGCCATCGTGAACGTGGCCAAAAAAGTTTCGCCCTGTTTCCCTGGCCTGGATTTCCACGGACGACCGTTCGCCTAACGACTGACCGAGGCGCGAATCGACGGGCTTGCTCCGCGTTTCACCAGTGCGATGATACGCCCGTCTTTGCTTTGGCTCTGGTCCAACGGGCTTTAACTGCGGCGATGATTCTGGCTTTGGTGGCCGCGCTCATTTTTGGCCGGGCAGTGTAATTGTCTCGCTTTCCTTGCTCTTTTAATCTCTTCCACCTGGCCCGCGCGGCTGCCGCAAGCTTC
>JBEKAN010000436.1:0-3820 GCA_050015895.1 Verrucomicrobiota bacterium | reverse complement strand
CAACCATATCCCGGCCGCCAAGGCCAACCAGATTTTCGATTTGCTGGAAAAATTCGCCGGCTACGGCTTCAACAAGTCCCACGCCGCCGCCTACGCGATGGTGGCCTACCAGACCGCCTGGCTGAAGGCCAATTACCCGGTGGAATTTCTCAGCGCGATGATGACCAACGACATGGGCGACACCGCCAAACTGGGCATCCTTATCGCCGAGGCGCGCAATTTCCACATCGAGGTGCTCCAGCCCGACATCAATGAGAGCGGCGTCTATTTCACCCCCAGCGCGGCGGGAACGGCGGGGGGTGGGGCCACGGCGATTCGATTCGGCCTGGCGGCCGTCAAGGGGATCGGCGAACTGGCCGTCGAGAGCCTTCTGGAGGCGCGGGCCCGGGGCGGCAAATTCACCTCGCTGGCCGATCTTTGCGAACGGGTGGACGGGCGGACTGTCAACAGGAAATGTCTGGAGGCCCTCATCAAGTCCGGCGCGTGCGACGGCTTCGGCGAAACGCGCGCCACGCTGTTTTCCAAGATGGACCGGGTGCTGACGCGGGCGGCCGGGGTCATCCAGGACCGCAACCGCGGGCAGGACACGCTTTTTGGGATGATGCATGAGGACGCCGGGGCCGCGCCCGCGCCGGAACCGCAACTGGCCGAATGGCCGCAGCACGAGTTGCTCGCGCACGAGAAGGAACTGCTCGGCTTTTACGTCACCGGCCATCCTCTCACGCCTTTCGAGCCGATCTTGAAAAAATACGCGCTGTGCCAGACCGCGCAGTTGGGGGAATTGAAAAACCGGGAGATCACGCGCATCGGCGGGCTGGTGGGCGCTGTCCAAAAAGGGATCTCCAAAAAGTCCGGCAAGCCCTACGCGCTGGCCACAGTGGAGGACCTGTCCGGTTCGGTCCAGGTGCTCTGCCTGAACGAGAATTACGACAAATTCCGCGACTTGCTCGTGCCCAACAAGCCTTTGCTCATCACCGGCGAAGTCAACCTGTCCGAGGACAAGCCGAAAATCTTCCCGCTGGAGATCATCCCGCTGGAGGACGCCCCGGCCGCGTACACCAAACAGGTCCACCTGCGTCTGCACACCGCCACCGTCAAGCCGGGCGATTTGGAGGCCGCGCGCGACTTGATCGCCGCCCATCCCGGCAAGTGTCCGGTGTTCCTGTGCCTGACTCGCGCCGATGGCGGCGTGGTGTTCATCGAGACGCACGAGCGATACTCCGTCAGCCCGTCGCTCAGTTTTCAGCGCGCCGTGGATGAGAAGTTTGGCGAGGAAACCTACTATGCCAAAGTGGACGCCGCCCTCCCCGACCGCGCCCCCCGCCGCTGGGAGCGGCGCGGCGACTCCAACAACGGGTCGGAGCCGTCCGACAACGGGACCCATTAGACGGAGCGAATTCAGCGCGCCGTCCATAAACCGGCAACCCCATGAAAATCAACTTCCCACATCACTTGGCCAGAACCTCATGGGTGGCAGGAATTATGGTCGTGGTTGTCGTCATACTTACGGGACAACTCGGTGCGAAAGTGATGGGCGATTTGATCTCTTTTTGCCTGATGTCCGTTGGCGCTATTGCTGGCATCCTCGCCCTTGCCTGCATACCAAAATACGGAAAGGCTAACCTTCTTGGACCCGCCTGTGTCGGGGTCCTCATCAATGGTCTCCTTCTTACGATTTGGATACCGAATTTTCTCCAGGCGCGGCATAACATGATCGCAGCACGCGCACTTGAAGAAGGGGCGGACTGGCAGTTAAGCCGGATTCCCGGGCTGGAATTGCTAGTCCCCTTACCACTGACGAATGTCGATTCGGTCGCTGCTCTCCGCCACGCTGAGAAAACCCTGCAACTGTCTCCCGAGCAAATTGCAAACGCAGAGGAGAACATCAAACGAGTGCAGATTTACAGTGCCCGCGGCACCAGAATCAGCGTTGATGTAAACCGCCATTTGCTGCTGGCCGGCGAGGACTTGAGTATGGAAACCCAAGCGAAGCAACTCGCAAACATGATGCAGCAGCAATTTCCCCATGAGTTTAAGTTTGACATGCGAGACGCAGAAATTGCCGGGCGGCCCGCCAAGAGATTGACGATCCAATTTCAAATTCAAAGCGGCGAAAAAGCCAGAGCGGAAACTCTTGTTGTTTTCAACCAGCCGTATATGTGGCAGATTCAGTTTCTTGGCCCGGCAAACCTGCCCTCTTTCGCGGAAAATGCTGCCAGGAGTTTTAGCTCCCTCCACTTTACGCCCATCTCCACGAAACCGTAGCCCGTGCCGTGTGGAAAGCGCTCGAATTTCCCCAGGAATCGGCTGAGTTTTGATCTGCCGATAACGGTGGGGGTGTTGGCGGCGAGCGACCAGTTGGTATCCGACCCACTGGACAATTAATCCAAATCACAGCAGCTTGATCTGCATCCGCTCCTTGTCCACCCCGTCCACCAGGCTCTCGATGCGGGTCCGACGCCGTTCCATGATGTTCTTGTCCACCATCGGATCATAGGGCACCGGATACCTGCCGTCGTAGCAGGCCATGCAGAAGGAATCCTGCGGCAGACCGGTGGCGCGCACCATGCCCTCCTGCGACAAATACCCCAGCGAGTCGGCGTTGAGATATTTGCGGATCTCGTCCAGCGAATGGCTCGCCGCCATCAATTTGCTCCGGTCTGGAAAATCAATCCCGTACACGCACGGGTTCATGTGGGGCGGACAGCTCACCAGCACGTGGACCTCCTTCGCCCCGGCCTCCTTCAAATTGTTGACCCGCGCCTTGCAAGTCGTCCCGCGCACGATCGAGTCGTCAATCACCACCACCCTCTTGCCCCGCACCAGTTCGGTGATCAAATTGAGCTTCACCCGCACGTCGAAGTCCCGGATCAGTTGCGAGGGCTGCAGGAAACTGCGCCCCACGTAGTGGTTGCGCACGAACGCCATCTCATACGGAATGCCCGACGCCAGCGCGTACCCCAGCGCCGCGCAGTTCCCGCTGTCCGGCACCGGCACCACCACGTCCGCCGCGATGGGGTGCTCCCGCGCCATCTCGCGCCCCATCGCCACGCGCACCTTGTACACGTTGCGCCCGGCGATGTTGCTGTCGGGCCGCGCGAAATACACGTACTCGAAAATGCAAAAGGCCCGCGCGCTCTGCTCCGGAAAGGCCTGCAGGAAGCGCGGCCCGTTTTTGTCTATGATCACGATTTCCCCGGGGGCCACGTCCCGCTCGTGCTTGCCGGAGATCAAATCCAGCGCGCAGGTCTCGCTGGCCAGCACCCAGGCGTCGCCCGCCCGGCCCAGGCAGAGCGGACGGAAGCCGAACGGGTCGCGCACGCCGATCAATTCGGATTCAGTCATGATTACCAGCGAATAAGCCCCCTCCAGCCGGCGCACGGTCTGCAGCAGGTTGTTCTCGCTGCCGCCGACGGTGGGCTGGGCCAGGAGGTGGAGGATGATTTCACTGTCCACGCTGGTCGTGAAAACCGCCCCGTGGTTTTGCTCCAACTCCTCGCGCAACTGGGCCGCGTTGGTCAGGTTCCCGTTGTGGGCGATGGCGATCTGCCCGCGCTTGCTGTCCCCCGTCAGCGGCTGGGCGTTGCGCAAATGAGAGGAGCCGGTGGTCGAATAGCGCGTGTGGCCCACGGCCATCGAGCCGACCAGCCCGTGGAGAATCTCCCCGTTGAAAATCTGCGACACCAGCCCCATGCGCTTGTATTCGCGGAACTGGCGGCCGTCGCAGGCGACGATGCCCGCGCTTTCCTGGCCGCGGTGTTGCAGGGCGTAAAGCCCGTAATACGTCAATTCGGCCGCGTTGGGGTGGCCGTAAATGCCG
>JBEKAN010000435.1:0-3841 GCA_050015895.1 Verrucomicrobiota bacterium | reverse complement strand
ATAATTTCTCTGTGGCTCTCTTCATGGTAACTTTCGTTGATTGTTTACTACCAACTAACAACAACGCTTTTACCTTGAGGAGGCCACTCGCCTCAACTGCCCTTAATGTTTATCAAACCATACTTTTGCCCAATGCCATCTGCAACCAATTGCCCTGCAAGCCCTTATGCGGGATTGGATGTTTGGCGCGGCGTCCGTGTCATCCACGTTCTCGTCGGCGACGGAGTGGCGCCAGACTTCGCCATGCCCGTCGCCGAACATAGAATTGATTACGCTTTTGGGGGTGGTTGTGTCATAATGGTTGTTTGTTATCCATATCAAACAAGTTGCCGCAATCGAATTTGCGAGACGAACGACTGCTCCTGCTGATCCTGGCGGCCATCCAGTTTTGCACCACGCTGGATTTTGTCATCATCCTCCCGCTCGGACACCAGTTCATGCAAGTGATGCGCCTCAACACGGCCCAGTTCAGCATCATCGTCGCCTCCTACGGGATCGCGGCGGGAATCACGGGGATCGCCGCCGGATTTTTTCTGGACTTGTTTGATCGCAAGACCGCCTTGCTGTGGCTCTTTTCGGGTTTCGCGGTCGGCACGCTTCTTTGCGCCCTGGCCCCCACCTACCCTTTGCTGGTGGCCGCGCGGGCGGTGGCGGGCGCCTCCGGCGGCGTGACCGGCGCGCTGGTGCTCTCGATTGTCGGGGATGTCGTGCCGGAAGAGCGCCGGGGCCGGGCGATGGGTATGGTGATGTCCTCCTTCTCCGTGGCCTCCATTGCCGGCGTGCCGCTGGGCCTGATGCTGGCCACCGCTTACTCGTGGCATCTGCCGTTCTTTGCGATTGCCGCAATCTGCGCGCCCATTCTCGTCGCGGTCTTCCTGCGTGTGCCTCCGCTGCGCGGCCATTTGCGCCACGCCCGCGAGGTCCACCCCGCCGCCCGGATGTGGTCGGTCTTGATCGAGCCAAACCATCAAATGGCCTTTGTCTTCATGGCCGCGCTGACCTGCGCCGGTTTCACGATCTTCCCCGACATGCCGGCCTTCATGGTGCTCAACGTCGGGTTGACGGACCGGCAACTGCCGCTCATTTATCTGGCGGGGGGGCTTTGCACGGTTTTCAGCATGAACTGGATCGGCCTCTGGGCGGACCGCGCGGGCAAATTGCGGGTTTTTACGCTCATGTCCCTCTCGGCGGTGGTTCCCATCGTGCTCATGACCAATCTTCCCCGCGTGCCGCTGGCGGCCGCCCTGGCCACCTCCACCTTGCTGATGATTTGCATGTCCGGGCGCTTTGTCCCCGGAATGGCGATGATGACGGCGACGGTGGAATCGCGCTACCGCGGCGGCTTTATGAGCGTCAATTCCTCCGTGCAACAGTTTTCCTGCGGGGTGGCCGCCTGGGTGAGCGGGCAAATCGTGGGCCAGGGAGCTGCGAAGGAAATCACCCGCTTTCCCATCGTGGGCATGATTTCCGTGGCGTGTGTTTTGGTGTGCGTCTGGCTTGCGCGGTTCTTGAAGCCAGCAGCCAACGAGTCGGGCGGCGCCCCCGCCTTCCTCGAGCCGGTCTGACCTCTTTTTCTCAGCCCCAACGGGGCGAAATATGACATTCCCTTGACAATCATTCCCCTGACTTTGTCCTGGGCAATGACTTTTGGGTGGCGCTTTCCAGTTCTTCCCCTTACGTTCCTTTCATTTTATGAACACAAGCGATTCCCCGCGATTTCCCGGATTGGAAATTATTTTGCAACAACGGCTCATTTGCGTCGCGGTCATTGACAAGCCCGAAACCGCCGTGCCGCTGGCGGAGGCGCTGCTGGCCGGCGGCATGAATGTGGTGGAGGTGACCTTCCGCACCAGCGCCGCCGCCGAGGCCATCAGCCGGATCCGCCAGGCCCTCCCGGCGGCGTGTGTCGGCGCCGGCACCGTGCTCACGCCCTACCAGGCGGCGCAGGCGGCGGACGCGGGCGCGCAATTCCTGGTCGCGCCGGGGTTGGACGAGCTGGTGCACAACGCGGCGGGGGCGCGGGGGATTCCCTACATTCCCGGCGTGGTGACGCCGACGGAGGTGGTCCGGGCGCTGCAGTTGAAATGCCGGCTGTTGAAGTTCTTTCCCGCCGAGGTGTCGGGGGGCGTGCCGATGCTCAAGGCGCTGGCCGGGCCGTTCGCCCACACGGGCGCGCAGTTCGTCCCCACCGGCGGGATCACGGCGGCGACGCTGCCCGCCTATCTGGCTTTGCCGCAAGTGGCGGCGGTGGGCGGCTCCTGGATGGCGGAACGGGACCTGGTGGCGCAAGGGGCGTGGGCGAGAATCACCGCGCTGGCGGCGGAGGCGGTGAAAATTGCCGGGGCGGGCGGCGCGAAGGCGAATTAAAAAGGCGCGGGGAAAAAGGCTCCAGCCCTCAGATGTTCTCCCAGTCCTTCCTGGCACGACTGTCAACAAGGTCCACGAAACCCAGGACGGTGGCGCGCTTGAGGCAGAATTCCAGGCCGTCGGCCACGCCCAGGCCGTTGTGGAACTGGCTGACAAACCCGTTTTGGCGGCGGACGGAGTTCTTGACGATTTCAATGGCGTTGCCGGGGGCGGCCAGCCAGCGGGCATGTTGGAGGGAGAGCATCGGCAGGTCGTTGAAATGGTCGCCCGCGGCAAAGGTCTCGTCGGGAGTGACTTTGAGCAGGCGGGCGATCTCTCCCAGCGCGCTGCCCTTGTTGTAGTCGCGGTGGCTGAAGCGGGCATAGACATCGTTGCGCACGACCGTCAGTCCGGGCACCTCCCGGCAATACTCCTCCAGGTAGGCGTGAATGGCGTCGGCGTCCTCCACGCTTTCGGCGATGAAACAGAAGGGGGAATAGATGTCCTCGTAGAGGGTGGCGGTGAACCGCTGGCGCACCCAGGCGGTCAGGCGCGGCAGGTCGGGGAGGAGGCGCTGGAACAATTGGTGGTGCGCCTGGGAGCAGGCGCGGTTCCATTCGGCGGATTCGACAAATTGCGAGTCCTGGTTGACATAGATCTCCCGTTCGACGACCACCAGGAAATCCGGCTTGATGCGCAGACGCGCGCGGGCCAGGGACTCCAGAAGGCTGGAGAGGTCGCGGCCGGTGTTGATGACCCAGCGCGCGCCGCGGCCCTGGGACTCGGCGATGAGTTTTTGCAGCGCCAGGGGCACCGGCGGGTTTTCAAATTCGGCGAACAGAGTCCCGTCGAAGTCGGTCGCAATTAATTTTATGGGCAGCGCCATTCCGGGGATGGAGGCTGCCAGCCGCGCCGCGGAATCGCCAGCCAATTCGGACGGGGATTTTTGGTTTGGCTTTGTTCACTTGGGCTTTTTCACGTATTGTCGGAACCAGGATGGAGGGTGCAGGGACGCGGAGGGGGGGGCTTCCAGGGGTTTTGAGCCGTCAACCCGTCAGGAGCCCCGTAAACATTGGGGATTTTTGAGGTTTGACCCGTCAGAAAGCCGTCAGGTTGCCGTCAGGGAGCCGTCAGAACAATCAGTGAGTCAGTGAATCAGTGAATTAGCGAGTCTGTCAGCAGGAGTGGGGAAAGTCGCCTTGCGGCTTCGTAAGTGGCTGGCAGTAAAGGACTTGCGGAACGGAACTGGACATTTTTCCGACGGTTCTGGAAATGTCAGCTTATCTCCCCATAATCTGATCACGCGGGCTTGCTGCCGGGATGTTGACACGCACGACACCGGCCCCTATTCCGAGATATCCAGTGATATGAACCTGACCCGCCAACAGGATTCGCTTTCAACATCAACTGGCCGCCTGATTTTTCCATCGGCTGCCTGCCAATCCCCCAATCCATCACCCTTCCCCGAGCCGCGACAGGAGGTCGCACATTTACC
>JBEKAN010000434.1:0-3843 GCA_050015895.1 Verrucomicrobiota bacterium | reverse complement strand
TCGTTCACCTACAATCTGGTCCAATATCTGGGCGAGATGCGGGTGGCGCTGGAAGTGCGCCGCAACGACCAGATTTCCATCGCGCAAATCCACGAAATGAACCCGGAGCGTATCCTGATTTCCCCCGGCCCCTGTTCGCCGCGCGAGTCCGGCTTGTCCAACGACATCATCCGCACCTTTGGGCCGCGGGTGCCGCTCTTCGGGGTTTGCCTGGGCCATCAGTGCATCGGCCACACCTTCGGCGCGGAAGTGGTGGTCAATTACCGCATGATGCACGGCAAGACCTCTCCGATCCACCACAACGGGCGCGAACTTTTCAAGGACATGGCCGATCCCTTCGCCGCCACCCGCTACCACTCGCTGGTGATCAAACGCGACACCCTGCCCGAATGCCTGGAAATCACCGCGCAGACCGACGAAGGCGAAATCATGGGTGTGCGCCACAAGAGCTTCCCCATCTGGGGGGTGCAGTTCCATCCCGAAAGCATCCTCACGGAAAACGGCCGCCAGATTCTCAAAAACTTCCTGGCGCTTTGACCCGCGTCAGTCACCGGACAATTTTGATCTTTATCCGTGCTCGCCCCGGCCAAATAATCGTCCCGGCGGATGCACTCGATTTTCTCTTATGTCGCGGTTGCCGTCCTGGGTCTGCTCGTGGCTTTCTATCTGACCCGGACGCCGGAATTGCGCCATCTGCGCCTGTTCCAACTTGTCGCCATTCCGAGCGTGATGGTCCTCTTTTTTCTGACGGCCAACGACATCGCCCGCGTTATCCTCATTGCAATCACGGCGTTTATCTTGGCCCCGAATTTTGCGTTCTTCCTCAGCGCGCGGCTGTCCAACTTCCTCGATCCCCAGGATTGGACTCCCGCCGAGGAGGAAATCGCGTTGCGCCCGATCCGGCGTTTGATTGACGAAGATCAGAACCGGGAGGCCCTGGCTGGTCTGGGGAAGCTCCTCACCAAGCACAAGCCCACTTACGAAGCCATGCTCCTGAAGGCCAAACTGCTCTACCACATCGGCGGCGCGCAGGAAACCGCGGACGCGCTCGTCCAGACGATTGGACTGAGCAAGACCACCCAGCAACAACTGGCCGTCATGGAACTTCTTGCCGCCCTCGATGAACTTCCGCAGCCCGCGCCCAAGCCGCCCGCCTGTGGAACCCGCCGCCTGAGCATCCAGCATGATCTGGTCCTCTTCCCGCCCGCGGCCGGCGACCGCTCGGTCCACAAGACCATTCCCCCCGGCGGCTACGAAGTGGAGGAAATCCTCCACCGCAATCACCGCTGGCTCAAGCTGGCCGGAGAAGATTGGGGCAACGCCGAAATCTGCTGGGAGGCGGTCCGGGAAATCCACCGGCCCGCTCCCGCGCCCCCAAAAGACGGCTTCTTCCGGTGGATGGCCCGAATGAGCGGGGCCGGCGCCGCCGCCTTCAAACGCAAATCCCGAATCCACTCCCAGGCCGAAGCCCGGAAGCTTCTCCAAGAAGCCAACAATTTCATTCGCCGGGAAGATTGGCGGCGCGCCCTTCCCCTTCTCCAAAAGGCCTCCGCCTGCGATCCGGAGCGCTATGAAATCGCCTACCGCTGGGCGCAAGCCGTCCGCCGCACCGCGGACGACGCCACCACCGCCCGGGTGGTGGGCAAGATCCTCGACCAAAACCAATGGACCGACAGCGAGCAACAGATGCTCCTCCAATTGAAACGGCCCCTGCGGCCGGGTAAACTGTGACCGCATGGAAGTCTCCGAAACCATCCAATGCCCGTTTTGCGGGCAATCATTCGACTTGACGATTGACACCGGACAGCCGAGCCAGCGCCTCACCACCGACTGCGAGATTTGTTGTCGTCCCTTCGAGGTCGTGGTCGAATGCGAGCCGGGCGGGATTCTGAGCCTGGAGGTCCTGTCCGGCTGATCCCGACACCAGCCACCGGGCGCGTTGCCTCACGGCAAAACCTTATTGAAGGAGCCGAAGATTTTCGCACGCCACGTCACGAATGTCTGAAATCTCCTCGACATTCCTGCTGGAGTTGCTAGAATTAGCATATGCGCATTGTGGTGCGTCAATGCGCATGTGCTACTTTGAAAATTGTGCTGATAATTGGCCAGGGGGCTGTTGTTCAAGGGTCCGGGAAGGGAGTTTTTCAGCGTTCTCTTATGGCCCATCATGGGCCTGTCGCGCAATCGCTTCCCCCCACAGCCCCCTTCCTCTCCTTGGTCTCCTTTGACTTGAGTCAACTCGCGGGTCGCGGGTTTTCTTGCGCGTTTTGAAAAATTTGGCTTAAATGGCCTCCTTGATTCCTGACCTCAAACCGTGTTTGGCCCGGCGCACCGCACTACCGGTGCTGCTTCTGGCGGTGGTGCTCTTGTCGCGCCAAATCGCCCCAGCGCAGCTTGCCCTGGCCGATTCCCCCGGCGCGGACAATTTCGTCCTTGCCGGTTCGCGCGCCGCGACCCCCGTTCTCGTCGAAACCAATGACGACCGCGCCGTGCTCCGCGCGGCGGGCGATTTGGCGGACGACGTGGCCCGCGTCACCGGCGTCAAACCCGCTCTCCTGCAAGATCCGGGCGGCGAAAAAAACCTCGTCATCGTCGGCACCCTCGGCAAAAGCCGGATCATTGACCGTCTGGCGGCGGAGGGGAAGCTGGACGTGGAAGGCGTGCGCGGCGCATGGGAAAGCTACGTTTTGCAGGTCGCGCCCAATCCGCTGCCCGGCGTGGACGCCGCGCTGGTGATCGCCGGCGGCGACCGGCGCGGGACCATATTCGGCATCTACCAACTCTCGGAATGGATCGGCGTTTCGCCGTGGTATTGGTGGGCCGACGTGCCGCCAAAACGGAAAGCCCTCCTGGCCCTCCGCCCGGGGATTTTCAAGCAGGGACCGCCGGCGGTGAGGTTCCGCGGGATTTTTCTCAACGACGAGGACTGGGGGCTGCGTCCCTGGGCCTCCCAGACTTTCGATCCGGAGACGGGCAACATCGGCCCGAAAACCTATGAAAAAATCTTCGAACTGCTCCTGCGTTTGCGCGCCGATTATATCTGGCCCGCCCAGCATCCCGGCACGCGCGCCTTCAATTTTTATCCCACCAACAAGGAAATCGCCGATCTTTACGGCGTGGTGATGGGTTCCTCCCATTGCGAGCAGATGCTCCGCGACAACATTGACGAATGGAAGGCGCCCGAAAGCGATTACAACTACGTCCTCAACCGCGACGGCGTGCTTCAGTACTGGGAGCAGCGCGTCCGGGAGAACGCGAAGTTCGAGAGCGTCTATACGCTGGGCATGAGGGGGATCAGCGACGGCGCGATGCCCGGCGGCGGCGCGCCGCGCGAGAAGGCCGACCGGCTGCTCCACATCATCCAAGACCAGCGCGCGATGCTCTCCCGCTGGGTCAACCCCGATCTTCCGCTCGTCCCGCAAATCTTCTGCCCCTACAAGGAGGTCCTGGAGCTTTACCGCCTGGCCCCTGACATCCCCTCCGACATCACGCTGGTCTGGCCCGACGACAACTACGGCTACATCCGCGAGTTTTCCGACGCGCGCGAGCGCCAGCGCGTCGGCGGCGCGGGGGTGTATTACCATGTTTCCTATTGGGGCCGGCCCGAGGATTATCTCTGGATTTGTTCCACGCCCCCCGCGCTGATTGGCGAGGAAATGTCCAAGGCCTACGATTACGGCGCCAATAAAGTCTGGGTGCTCAACGTCGGCGATTTGAAACCCAATGCCACTAGTTTTTTTGGCGTTCATTTTTGAGTGCGGCGCGGGCCTGCTGGCGTGAGCCTCCGATTTTTGGAAAGACCTGCGGCTTGTAATACTGGGCTCGCGGCTCGTTTTGACGAGG
>JBEKAN010000433.1:0-3854 GCA_050015895.1 Verrucomicrobiota bacterium | reverse complement strand
CGTAATGGTAGATTTCATGGTATGGCCGGGCCGGAGATGGCCCGCACCACTGGTCCCAATCCATCCCCGCGGGCGGCGACTGGACCTCCGCCGGTCTTTTCAAGCCGCTGGGACAATGAGTGCCGGTCCAGAAATGGACCTCCCGGACCGGGCCGATGGCACCTGTCAAGAGCAACTCGGTCGTGGCACGGGCGTGGGAACTGCGCGAATCCTGAATGCTCGCTTTGGTGGTTACCTTGGAGGCCAGGGCCGCCGCCTTGACCCTGCGCGCCTCCGCGATGGAGTGGGTCATCGGCTTGGCGCAATAAATGTGCTTGTTCATGGCAAGGCCCGCCAGCACCAGGTGGGAATGCCAGTGGTCCGGCGTGGCGACGATCAGCGCGTCAAAGTTCTTCTCCTCCTTGTCAAACATCTGGCGGAAATCCTTGTAAACCCTGGCCCTGGGATGCTGCGCAATCACCGGCGCCGAGTACTCCTGGTCGAGGTCGCAAAGCGCGACGATCTCTTCGTCCTTGCATCCGGTCAAATAGTCCTCGCCCACGCCGCCGACGCCGACGCAGGCGATCCGGAGTTTGTCGCTGGGCGCCTGATAGCCCGCGCCGCCCAACACGTGGCGCGGGACGACCATCGGCGCGACCAGGCCCGCGGCGATGAAGGCGCGCCGGGAGATTTGCAGCGGGCTGGCGGGGCGCTTTGGACTGGCGGGCGGGGCTGGCTGGCTTTGCCCAGCGGGATTTGGCGACTCGCGCGGGTCGCTGCCAGATCGGTGGTTGGTCTTGCTCATTGAGTGTGAGGGGATGGTATTTGGGGCGTCCGGCTTGTCAACGGTCAATTGGCCGGATGGGAGGGCGCGAATTGACTCAATCTTGTCTTTGAAAGGCCGGTGGCCTAGTTTGGGCGGCGCCATGTCTGATTCTTACATCCAACAGTTGTTCGCCGACCGCATTGGCGGGAGGAATTACGGGAAGTCGGGGGCGATCTATAAATTTGAAAAAATCAAACGCGCCAAACGCGCCGCGCTGGCCGCGCATCCCGACGCCGAAATCATTGACCTGGGCGTCGGGGAGCCGGACGAGATGGCGTTCCCGGAAGTCGTCGCCAAGCTGTATCAGGAGGCCCGCCTGCCGGAAAACCGCGGCTACGCGGACAACGGCGACAGCGTGCTGAAGGAGGCGGCGGCGCGGTATCTGGAACGAGTTTGCGGGGTCGCGGGCATCAACCCCGAAACCGAGGTGCTGCACTCAATCGGGAGCAAGGCGGCGCTTTCGATTTTGCCGGCGGCGCTGATCAACCCGGGGGATTACGTGCTGATGACCACGCCGGGGTATCCGGTTTTTGGCGCGCACGCCAGATATTACGGGGGCAAGGTCCACAATCTGCCTCTGGTGGAGGCGAACGGCTTTTTGCCGGATCTGGCGTCCGTGCCGGCGGAAGTGCTGCGGCAGGCCAAGGCGCTGGTGCTGAATTATCCGAACAACCCGACGGGGGCGGGCGCGACACCGGAGTTTTTCGCGCAAGTGGTGGCTTTCGCCAGGGAGCGGCGGCTGGTGGTGGTGCATGACGCCGCTTACGCGGCGCTGGTGTTTGAGGGCAAGCCGCTGAGTTTTCTGGCCGCGCCGGGCGCGAAAGAAGTGGGGGTGGAACTGCATTCGGCCAGCAAGAGCTTCAACATGACGGGATGGCGGTGCGGGTTTGTGGCGGGCAACGAGCTGCTGATCCGCGCCTACGGGGATGTGAAGGACAACACGGATTCGGGGCAGTTCCTGGCCATCCAACACGCCGCGGCGCATTGTTTTGACCATCCGGAAATCACCGTTCAGATCGCGGCCAAGTATTCGCGGCGGATGAGCGGGCTGGTGGAAGTATTGAAGAAGGCGGGCTTCAGCGCCGTCAAACCGAAGGGTTCGTTTTATCTGTATGTCCGGGCGCCCAAGGCGGCGGCGCTGGAGGGCGGGCGGCGGATCGAGTTCAAGAACGCGGAGGCCGTCTCGCAGTGGCTGATCACCGCGAAGCTCATCTCCACTGTGCCGTGGGACGAGGCGGGGGCGTGTCTGCGGCTGAGCGTGACTTTCGTCGCCAAGGACGAGCGCGACGAGCAACGGGTGCTGCGCGAAGTGGGCGCGCGGCTGGCGGATGTGAAGTTCGAGTTCTGAGCAAAAGACAAACGCGCATAGAAAGGAAAATTAGATGAAGACCAGGAAGTCACTCATTGCGTTCGTTCTCATCATCGCTCTGGGATGCTGCTGCCTGTCGCCGCTTTTCCATGCCAGGGCGGCCGCTCAGGCGGCCGCCGCCGCGCCGCTCCCCGTGGTGATCGAAAACGGTTTCGCGGCCTGGGCGAAGAACCGCGACGCGTCGTGGGCGTTTGATATTTGGAAACTGGGCGGCTTGATGGAGCGGGACAACAAACCGGTCACCCTGTCGCGATACTTCGCGCGGATGGACCAGAGCATCGGCGCCTACAAATCGTACGATCTGATTTACACCGAGCACATCAGCCAGAATTCGGCGGTGATCTATTTGGCGGTCAACTTCGAGCGGGCGGCGGTGTTCGGGAGGTTCCTGGTGTATCAGACGGCGAAGGGATGGGTGGTGCAAGACATGGATTTCAGCCCCAAGCCCGAGGCGCTGATGCCCTGGCTGGCGTTCGAGGGGGGAAGCTATAATTGACAGTATGGGTCGGCCGGGGCGCTGGAGCTCGGTTTGGAGGGCGAGCTGGAGGACAGGGAAGGACGAAGGGGTTGGCGCGAAAGCGTGGAGCGGTGTTGTCCAAGCAGGAGTTTTCGTTGGGCCGCGTCTGAAACTCCCGGCAGTTGCCACGCCAGAAGTTCGTGCTAGTATGGCAGTGGACAGGCAAACTTTATGAGTGTGACACTTGATTTGGACGAGCAAGCCCTTGCGGCCCTGCCGCTCGGGCCGGGCGAACGCGAGCGCCACATGCAGATCGAACTGGCCTGCCGCTTTTACGCCTCTGGCTGGCTGACGCTGGGCCAGGGCGCGCGCATGGCCAATTTGGATCAGCTTGCCTTTGGCGTCGCGCTGGCGGAACGCGGGATTCCCCGGCAATACGGACTGACCGAGGCGCAGGAAGACCTCGCTCATGCGCGTCGTTAGCAACACCTCGCCGATTTCCAACCTTGCCATTGTCGGCAGGCTTGAATTCCTGCAACGCCGATATGCCCTTGTGCGCATCCCTTCGGCGGTGGCCGATGAACTGGCCCCTTTGACCCACCCCGCTGGATCGCAACGCATCCAGGCTGCGCTCGCCGACCGCTGGCTGATTGTGGAAACACTGGACAAGGCTGCCACACCGCAATTGCCCTTTCCCCTCGATCCGGGTGAGACGGCGGCCATGGCGCTCGCCTGCCAACTCAAGGCTGATGTGCTGCTGATGGACGAAAAACGCGGACGTCAAGCGGCCCGGCACTGCGGGTTGGTTGTGGCCGGAGTGCTCGGCGAACTCATCCACGCCAAATTCGCCGGCTGGATTCCGAACGCGCGGGAGGAAATCCGGCGGCTTCGCTTGGAGGCCGGTTTCTTTGTGGATGTCACGGTGGAAAACTTCATCTTGTCACAAGTGGGCGAATGAACGCGGACCGCTCAACCGGGGCGCTGGAGTTCGGTTTGGAGGGCGGGCTGGAAGTCTTGCAGGTCGGCGGGGGATGGTTTGCAGCCTTTTTCCGCCGCAAGCAGACTCAGCCGGCCCATCTGGCAGAGAGAAGGCTGGGATTGGCGCAATTTTTCCGCGTCAAACAACGACCTGCACCTTTTGGCGGTCGAGCACGACGAGCGAGTTTTGTTCCAGCGCCGCTTCAATAGAGGGGAGGTGGGTTTGAAACAGCGCCTTGAGATCG
>JBEKAN010000432.1:0-3863 GCA_050015895.1 Verrucomicrobiota bacterium | reverse complement strand
CGGGCTAAAGAGTCTCCTGTGCCAACGGTTGTTGGCACGCTCATTTCCACCGTTGCGGTTCACGTCTCATACTGGCGGCCGACACAATCAAGGTGTATGCTGTCAAAGACAGAAAAGAAGCCTATGAATGATGCCGCCGTGTTGCAAAAAGTCGAGGCCCTCACCAAGACCGTGGAGCGTTTGCAAGAGCGCGTCGAAGACTTGGAGGACTTGCGGGACCTCCAAGCCGCCATCGCTGAAAACGGCAACGCGCCGCTCATCCCCTGGGAACAGGCAAGGGCGGAGTTGGATTTGGATTGATCTGCTCCACACGACCGCTTGGGTGGCCTGGCAATGCGCGGCCAAGAAGTGAATGATTTCGCGGCAAATCCGCCAGCCCTTCCCGACGTGGCTCGCAGCGGTCAGCCGCGCGGCGGGGGCTTGGCGCGGCGCGGACGCCGGAAAAACTCCATCTGCGGCTCTTTGAACAAATCATAGTTCTTGAACACCCGGATCACTTGCAGCAGGTCCGATTTGTCATAGTTGCGGTTGGTCTCCGTGTGGGCGATCAGGTCCACCAGCATCGTGCGAAACGGGATCACCGCGTCCACTCCCTTGGCGCGCAAGATGGCGATGCTCTGCTCGCGCGAGGCCTCCGTCTGCGGCAGGGACGGCACCACCAATATCTTCAACGGGGCCAGGTCCGGGCTGAAAGCCAGCGCCGCTTGCTGAAAAACCGCCGGCTCGACAAAGCGGAACATCTCCGGCGAGTTCTCCAGCAGCGACGGCCCGAAGGACTCGGTGTGCCAGCCCCGCACCACCACGATCGCGCGGTTGACGCCCGGCAGGCTCTCGCAATCCAAAATGAACGGCGCGGGCGGACCGGATTTGCGCGGCTGCGGATTCCACACAAAAAAATCAATCCCGTCCACTTCCTGCTTCCCGCGCGCCTCATACTTGCGGTCCTGGCGCACAAGAAATCCCCGCCCCTCGAAAAACTCCCGCACTATGGTCTCATTGATGGACGACATGATTTATCCCGCGTTTACGCCCACTCGCGCGGGCGCTGTCAATACTCTTTGAACAAGGGCCGGCGGGACTTTCTCCCCGGACCGCGCCCGGCCGATGCGCGTGGCCAGGACAAATTGGATCTCTCCGTCGCTGACCTTTTTGTCCAGCCGCATGGCCGTGAGCAGCCGCGACCGCGCCGCCGCGGAGAGTCGTATGGCGGCTGGAAGTCCGGCGCGAAGGAAAAGTCTTTCGATCCGCGCCACCTCGGCGGGCGGCAGCCCGGTCCGTTCGGCGGAAATTCTGGCGGCGGCCACCTGCCCGATGGAAATGGCCTCCCCGTGCAGGTATTTCCCGTAGCCGGCTATGTTCTCGACGGCGTGCCCGATGGTGTGGCCGAAATTCAGGATGGCCCGCACACCGGAATCCGTCTCGTCCCGGCGGACTACGTCCGCCTTGATTTCGCAGCAGCGCGCCACCACTTCCGCCAGCGCCTTCGGGTCGCGTCGCAGGAGCCGGGGCAAGTCGCGCTCAAGCCGCGCAAACAGCGGCGCGTCGGAAATGATCCCGTATTTGATGACCTCGGCCAGACCCGCGCGGAACTCCCGGGGCGGCAGCGAGTCGAGCGTCCGCAAATCGCACAGCACAAAGCGCGGCTGATGAAAAGCGCCGACCAGGTTCTTGCCGGCTTTGAGATTGACGCCGACCTTGCCGCCCACCGAGCTGTCCACTTGCGCCAGCAGGGTGGTGGGGACCTGGACGAAGGAAACGCCCCGCAGATAAATGGCCGCCACAAAGCCCGCCAGATCCCCCACCACGCCGCCGCCCAGGGCGACGATGAAGGATTTCCGTTCCAGGCGGTGACGGGCCAGCAAGTCGCAGCAAGCCCGCGCCCTTTCCAGGCTTTTGGAAGTTTCCCCCGGCGGAACCGAAACCAACAGCGGCTCGAACCCGGCGGAGCGGAGGGAGGCCATCGCGGGCTTGGCGTAAAGCGGCGCAACATGCCCGTCGGAGATCACCGCGCAACGGCGGCCCAACCCCAGGTCGGCGGCATGTCGGCCCAGCGCGGAAAGCAGGCCGGCCCCCACGAAGATGGGATAACTTCGTTTGCCCAAAGCAACGGCCACAGTGCGCATGGGCCAAGCATAAGCCGCCCCGCGGCGCGGGCGAGTCCAAAGTTGATCCATGCGCGGTTGGTCGGCCTTTGGACCGTAGGTTGCCCCCGCCACGGCTTTCAAAAACAATGTGAATGAAACCCTTGACACGAAGACCTGTTGGGGTCCCGCCGTCTTTGCCGTTGTGCCGCCGCTTGAGATGGTTTGTGACGGGTTTTGTTACGGGTTAAGTGCCTGATTATCAACGTTTGTTACGGTGTGACGGCTTTTCCCAACCCAAAGGTATGCCAGGGCGTCAACGACCATGGATATTGGGGTGACCAACCTTGTTCCAACCTCTCGGCCGCGTCCGTCGGCGCCTCGCCGACGGCATCGTCCGCCAATCGCAAATCACCTTTTGGGTCAGTCCCCAAGCACCTCGCTAACGATTGGAGAACAGAACGATTGCCTCTCGCCAGCCTTTCCAATCCGGCGCCTTTCCTCTATTCTGCCTCCATGCGTTATCGAAATCTCGGCGGCACCGGGCTGCGCGTCTCGGTCATCGGTCTGGGCACTTGGCAGTTCGGCGGGGAATGGGGGCGCGCCTTCTCGCAGCCGGAGGTGGACGCGATTCTGGACAAGGCCGCGGAACTGGGCATTAATCTAATTGACACGGCGGAATGCTACGGCCACCACCTCGCCGAAAGCCTCGTGGGCGACTACCTGTCCCGCCGCGACCGCTCGCGCTGGATCGTGGCGACCAAATTCGGCCATCACTTCAACAGCTTCATGGACCGGACGGACGATTTCTCGCCGGCGGACACGCGGCGGCAACTGGAAGCCTCGCTGCGGGCGCTGCGGGTGGAGAAGATTGACCTTTACCAGTTTCACTCCGGCCCGGACGCGGCCTACTTGAGCGGGGAATTGTGGGCCGCGCTGGCGGAGGAGAAGCGCGCGGGAAGGATCGGCCATTTGGGCGTCTCCATCATGCAGCGCGGCAGCGAAACGCAGGCGCGGGAGGCGCGCCGTCTTGGGGTGGAAACGCTGCAGGTCTTTTACAACCGGCTGGACCGGCGCGCGGAACAGATCTATTTCCCCTGCGCGCGCCGCGACGGTTTGGGCGTGCTGGCGCGCGTGCCGCTGGCCAGCGGTTTGCTCTCCGGCAAATACAAGGCCGGGGCGGCCTTCCCGGCCAACGATGTGCGCGCGAAGTTCGACCAGGACAAGATGCGCAAGGACCTGGAGGAGGCCGAGCGTGTGCGGACCACGGAAGTTCCGGCGGGCGTCGCGATGTCCCAGTGGGCCATCGCCTGGTGCTTGAAGGACCCGGTCGTCTCAGCCACCATCCCCGGCTGCAAAGACGCCGCGCAAGTCGCCGCCAACGCCGCCGCCGCCGATCTGGTCGCGGATATCTAGAACTTATCTTGGCGATTGGGGGCGTGGCAAATCCCCGTTCTCTTTGGGTGTCATTATGTCGTCAATTCTTCCATTCCACTTGTCCGTGTCCTCGGGAGTGACGATCTGGTCGAGGCCGGGGCCGGTGGCGTTGGTCTTGGTCAGGAAGGCGCCGGTGTAACCGGTCACATGAATGTCGCGCAGGGTCGCGTTGCTGATGTTGGCCAGATTGATGGCGCGACGGCATGTGCCGGTCACATTGCTGATGGAAAGACCTTCCAGCGGCTTGTCGCGTGAAACGGAGTGCGCGTCCAGCAGCGTGGTCACAGCGACTTTGATGTTGGAGAAACTGATCCGGCGCGCGGCGGTCAATCCGGCAAGTCCTGT
>JBEKAN010000431.1:0-3885 GCA_050015895.1 Verrucomicrobiota bacterium | reverse complement strand
GACTATGAAATGCCGTTTATCAAGGGCAATGAACTCGCGCTCAAAATCAGAAAATTGGCGCCCCGACAGCCCATCGTCATGATGACCGGCTACCGCCACGAGCCGGGTCCCGGCAACCCGGTGGACGCCGTCATAGACAAGCCTTTCAATTTTGACAGCCTCCGCGAAGTGATGACCCAGGTGCTCTCCAACGCCGGCAGACACGCGCCGGTGCCCGCCGATGATCCCGGCCTGGCGAATTGATTCCGCCTTCCGCCCCAGGTTCGGGATTGGACGCCTTTGCCCCCATTGGTTTCCCCCCTAATCCTTCTAATCTCAATCATAATCCGCCGCCCCCGCCCGCCGAGGCGCGCTGGCTCCCGGCAAAACCCTGCCGAAGGAGCCGAATTGCTTTTTGAGTTTTACTGGATTTTTTGCCCGACATGGGGCATTGGTAATATATGAAGTTCATTCTTTCGACTCATAACGTCACTCTCACAAAAGCAATTGAAGACCATCTCCTGACCCGAATCGAAAAAATCGAGCACTTGGACCGCTTCGTCACCAGCACCCGCGTGACCCTGGAACACGACAAGCTCAAAGGCCCCGAACGCCAGTTCAGTTGCACCATGCGCCTGGCCGTGCCAGGGCCGGACCTGTGCGCCACCGACCGCGAGCGCGACCTCTACGCGGCCATTGACCTGGTCACCAAAAAACTCGAGCAGCAGTTGCGCAAACGACACAACAAATACAAGGCCCGCAATCACACCCTGGCCTCCCGCGGCAAGCGCTCCCGCCAGGGCAACGGGGACTGAAGATCCGCCCCGCCCCGGAACCGGAGTTTTTGCGCGCCGCAAAAATGTGATCCTTCGCGCCCGAATCGTCCTGCCGGTTTGCCGCCCTCCCATTGAAAACGGAGCGGTGGTGGTTTCGGCCAACCGCGTCGCCGCCGTCGGCCCCTGGCCGCAAATCCAGGCCCAATTCCCCCAACGCCCCCTTGACCTGGGCGAGGCCATCCTCCTCCCCGGCCTGGTCAACGCCCACTGCCACCTGGATTACACCGGCATGACCGGCTTGCCGCCCCACCCGCGGTTTTCAGACTGGATCAAGTCCCTGCTCGCCCTCAAAGCCGGCGCCAGCTACAGCGATTACGCCGCCGCGTGGATCCAGGGCGCCTCCATGCTCGCCCGCACCGGCACGACGACCGTGGCGGACATCGAGGCCGTGCCGGAGTTGCTGCCGGAGGTCTGGTCCGCCACGCCGCTGCGCGTCGCCTCCTTCCTGGAGATGACCGGCCTCAAAAGCGGCCGTCCGCCGGACGAAATCCTGGGCGGGGCGGCGGCCAAAATTGACAGCCTCCGCCCGCAACGCGGCCTGGCGGGCCTCTCGCCCCACGCCTTGTACTCCACCACCCCGCCGCTGCTGGAAAGATCCGCCCGGCTGGCCCGCGAAAAGAACTGGCTCCTGACCACCCACGTGGCCGAGTCCGCCGAGGAGTTTGAGATGTTCACCGGCCGGCGCGGAAAAATGTTTGACTGGCTCCAAGCCCAGCGCGACATGTCCGATTGCGGCGCGGGCACGCCGATGGCGCGGGCGGGGCGCTGCGGCCTGCTGGGACCGAATTTCCTGGCCGTCCACGCCAACTACCTCGTGCCGGCGGACATCCAGGCCCTGGCCCGCTCCGGCTCCAGCGTGGTCCATTGCCCCCGCAGCCACGCTTTTTTTCGGCACCAGCCCTTTTGCCACCGGGAACTGGCCGCCGCCGGCGTCAACGTCTGCCTGGGGACCGACAGTCTGGCGAGCGTCTCCTGCCCGGCGGGGCGGAAGCCGGAGTTAAATTTTTTTGAGGAGATGCGCCAATTCGCCTCGGCCCATCCGGCGGTCGCCCCGTCGGCCATCCTGGAAATGGCGACGCGCAACGGGGCGCGGGCGCTGGGCTGGCAGGGGCGCGTGGGAGAAATCTCCACCGGCAGCCTGGCCGATCTGATCTCCATTCCGTTCGCCGGGCCGATGGCCGGCGCGCACGCCGCCCTCCTCGCCCACCCCGGCAACGTCGCCGCCTCCATGATTGACGGGCAATGGCTGGAGTCCGCAATTGGGAATTGAGGATTATAATTGGTGCGCGGCGAGTCCGAATAACGCTGAAAATCCGCCGCCGGACTTTGCACCGCCGACGCATAAACCGAATGGCCATTGATCGGAGTGCGCGCCCTGCCTCGCGGACTCACTCATTGACGTGGACCACTTTGGCGGGGGCGAAGCCGTTGAACCACGTGGCGGAGGCGTTGCTGTAGGCCCCTATCGCCTCGCAATACACCAGATCGTCCAGTTGCAGGTCGGGCAAATCCTCGGAGAGCGAGATCGTGTCCAGCGCGTCGCAGGTCTGGCCGAAGACGGCGCAGATTTCCGTCCGGCCCCGCTTGAAGGCCTTGAGGTGGTACTGGCAATGATCGAAGATGATGCCCGAAAAAGTGTGGTAAACCCCGTCGTCAATGTAATAGCAGGTCTTGCCGTCGCGCCGCGCCTTCCCGATGACCTTGGCGATGGAGGTCGCGGCGGAGGCGACCACAAACCGGCCCGGCTCGGCGATGATGTCAGTGTCCTTGGGAAAGAGACGGGCGATCTCGGCGTTGATTTTCCGCGCGAGGACCTGGATGGATTCCACGTCGCGATGATACGGGGCGGGGAAGCCGCCGCCGATGTCCAGAATTTTGATCTTGTGCCCGCGCGCCTCGGCCTCCTGCATGACGCTGGCGGAGATGTTCAGCGCCTGGACGAAGTTCTCGAAGTTCATGCACTGGCTGCCGACGTGGAAGCTCAGCCCCTCGACCACCAATCCCAGATCGAAGGCCGCCTGGATGAGCGTCACCGCCTCGCTGGGGTCGGCCCCGAATTTGGACGACAATTCGACCACCGACCCGGTGTTCGGCACGCGCAGGCGCAACACGACCCCGGCGTGCGGGGCGAAGCGCTTGATTTTGTTCAGCTCGTTGAGGTTGTCGTAAGTGACCAGCGGTTTGTATTGGTCCAGGGCCTCCAGGGTTTCGCGCGGCTTGGTGGGATTGGCGTAAATGATTTTGTCCCAGATGAAATCCTGCTGTTCCTTGGCGGGAAGGTCCTTGATGTTCTCATAGACCAGCCGGAACTCCGCCAGCGAGGCCACATCGAAGCTGGCGCCGATCTTGTAGAGGCTGCGCACGATGGCCGGGTCCGGGTTGGCCTTGACGGCGTAGTAGGCCTGGACGCGGGGCAGGTGTTGGTGGAAGGCGCGGTAGTTGGCGCGAAGGACGTTGTGATCTATCACCACGACCGGCGTGCCCTCCTGGCGGGCGATTTGCTGCAGTTGTCTCTGGGTCATTCGGCTAGAGCCTCTTTTGAAATTATCAATTCCCACCGCCCCGGCTCGGCGGGAGCCTCGCCCTACCACATCAGCCTCGGTAGGGCGAGGCTCCCGCCGAGCCATTTGCCAGATGGCGCTGAAAAGATCGGATTTTCAAATCACTCTCTAAAACACCGGGTCGGACCCGTCAATCATTTTCACCTTGTTGTGGGCGAAATACTCCTTGGTCAGCGCCTTGACCAACTGCGGCAGTTTGTCATAGAGGCGCCGGAGCGGGCGTTTGGCGTGCCGGGCCAGCGCGTAATGGGTGAGGATGGGCAGGGCGATGCTGGTGTCCGTGTAGCAGACCACCGCGTCGGGCAGACGGTCCGGGTCCACCTTGCCCCAACTGACCGCCTCGCTGGGCGTCGCGCCGGAGAGGCCGCCGGTGTCCGGGCGCGCGTCGGTGATCTGGAAGAAATAATCCTGGCCGTACTCCCTCATGCGCAGGACCTCCTGAATTTGAGGCTCGGTTTGGAGCATGAAATTCTTGGGGCTGCCGCCGCCCATGAGCATCACGCCGCTCT
>JBEKAN010000430.1:0-3900 GCA_050015895.1 Verrucomicrobiota bacterium | reverse complement strand
TAAATCATAGACACAAGCGAAATCTAAATCCGGTGCCCCTTTTGTAGAAGAAATAACCTCTGTGTGCCCCGAAGAGCCGTCAGCCCGTCAAAACCCAGGGGAATTTCCGAAAGGCATTAGGGCTAATCCATCCGCCGATTACGACGGCTTGGCCACCGCGCTGGCCGCCACTTCCAGCGCACCCCGGATCACCCCACCAGCCTCCGACCCCGCAGGTTTCGGCAATTTTGCCGGAACCTGCCCGGTATGGCCTGCGTGTATTGCCCCTTGTAGTCCGCCGCCTTGTTCGTGCTGGCGCTGAAGACAGCCCGGTCAGCCGTCAACCGCGCAGTCCAAAGCGAGTTTTCAATGGATTGTCCGGCTACAGGGTTTATTTGGGTGGCGAAGGGCTGTCAGCGTTCGCGAGGGGCAGCGTCGCGGGATCGAGCCAGGCGACTTGCTGACCGCGAACCAAATACAGACGGTCTCCGGCCACCACCATCAGACCGCCGTCGCCTGGCGTCGGAATGGGGTAGACGTCAAACCGATTGTGCTCTGGGTCCAGCAGCATCAAGCTGTCCCCCAAAATGAGGAGCCGCCCCTGCCACTCGCAGAGGGCGCCCGCGCTCATGGGCAATCCGTCGGCGGGCGTGATGCGCCGCCAGTCGCCGCCCTTGAGATCACAATTCGCCAGACCGGCCGCGCCCAGCGAAAGCCAAACGCGGTCTTTGACCCGCACGATGCTCTCAGGAGCGTCTAGGGTGGACTGATACCAACTGTTGGAGGGGCGGTCGAAGACGACGGTGCCATGCGGTTCGAAGTTGGCGTATGAGGATGCGCTCGCTTTGCCTGGCAAGACACACCAGAGGCGGCCATCCACCACGTCGAGCAGAGAGACGGGTGTAATGGGCACATAGGAAATGACGCGAGGATGCTTGAGTTCCTCGGGCAATCCGGGGTTATTGAGGAGGAAAGCAGGAACGAAGTTGGTCCTGGCGGGATAGTCGCCGGGTAAAATAGCCCTCAACAGGTGGGTACGCAGTGAGAGTTGAACCACTCCCCCGATGTCGAGCTTGCCCAATCCCACCCACAGGTTGTCCCCGTCGGCGGCGAGGCTTCGGACGGAGTTTATCGGGAGGCCGTTGGTTTCCGCCCAGACGGTCCATGTGCCCGTGTGCGGATTCAGAAGGCCCAGGCCTCCGCCCAAGGTGCCAACCCATAGGCCGTCGGGCGTGGTGGCCAGCGAACACACCCAGCGGTGCGGCAGGCCCTCGTTGGTCGTGAACACCCGCGTCTCACCAGAGACGCGGTCCCAGCGGACCAGGCCTCCTATCTGCTCGGCAAGGCGTTGCAATTTCGGAACCCGCTCCAGATAGAAAAAGTTCTCATCGAATTGCACAGGGTGAGGAACGAATCCAAGCCACAAGGAATCCGAATCCACCGCCAGGGCATGGAGTTGTCCCTGTGGAATTTGTTTGACTAGCCCAAGCCGCCAGTCGGCGCGGTTGGTAATCACGGTGTAGGGCTTGGGGGCCGCGGCCAGCGGGGGCAGGTGGAGTTTCGCCTCGCACTTGGCGGCCCAGGCCGCGGCTTCCTGGTGGTCCGGACCGAACGCGCGGAACAGTTTGAGCGCCCGCTGGAAATCTCCCAGTTCGAAGGCGCACTGGCCCAGGCGGAGGTTGCGCTCCTCCATGTTGCCGTCGGAGATTTTCTCAAGGTAAGGCAAAGCCTCCGCGAAATTGTGCCGGTCCATGAGCCGTTGGGCCAGCTTGATACGCGGGGCATCCCACCAGACGCTCATGGCCCCCTCCGAGGATCCCGGTGGCACGGCGTCCACAGCGCGCTTGAGCCAGTAGCAGATGTTGGTGTCACTGTCGGTGCGGTAGTCCCAACAGTAAGCCCAGAAATGGCAGAGAAAGAAGGCGTGGCGCGGATACTTCTGTATCATCTCTTCCAGGAGGGCGACGCCCCTGGCGCGGTTTTCGGGCGTCTGAAGTTCATAGCCTCTCGGGGTGTTCGACGGATTGCGACCGGTGATTTGGGTCAACTCGAACAACTGATCCACTTCCCCTTGAAGCAGCGTGCCGCTCTGGGCGTCGTTGAGCGCCTGATCCAAATCCGGGCGGAAAGCGTCCACGACCGGTCCCAGGTCGGGATCGTGGCGGTGTTTTTCGATGAACTGGGCGCGGACGTTCTGAGCGGGGACGCGGGAGAAGGGACTGTCGGGGAAGAACTGGATGAGCAGCCGGAGGAAGCGCTCCCGCGCGTCGCCCTGGGCATGATTGTAGGCGTGCGACCAGGCGGGCAGACGGAGTTGAGGGAATTGCCAGCCCACCTCCTCGTCCAGTTCGAGGGCCAGTTCTTTCTCGTTGACCTGCGAATCCACAAGCAGAGAGGCCAGGAAGAGTTTGATTCGCGGATTGCGGTCGTCGGCCAGAATGGCGGCCTTGAGATATTGGACGGACTGCAACAGAGCGGCCCGCCGCCCCGGCCCGCGCGCCCCCACCAATCCGCCTTCGACAAAGAGGGAGTTCATATACATGTCGGGAACCAGCCCGTCGGGACAGTGCCGGAGCAACGCGCTGAAATTGTGGACGCCCGCCGCCGCGCTGCTTTGACGGAGCGCCTTGTCCGCCAGCGCCAGCGCCTCCTGCGAGCGGTCCGGCTCCGGCGCGGCGCTCGTCACGGCGTTGGTTCCATCGCGCAGGACGGCCATCAATTGTTGCTCGATTTGTTCGACGCCATCCGCCCACTGCTCAACCGCAAAGGCGTTGGTGAACTCGAACGACTTGCCACTGGCCAGGTCCCGAACCTGGGTTTGGACGAGCAAGGCCAGCGGCGCGCCCTCGGGCTGCGTCTCGGTGATGGAGCCGGAAATCAGCGGAAAAAACCGGAGATCGGACCATGCGTTGGCGGGGGCGTCGCTTCCCGGCGCCATACCGCCGCGGCGCAGGCGGGTTTCGCCCAGCAATTCCTCCACATCCTCGCGCTCCAAGACGAGCACTCCCGGCTGGCGCTGCAAGAAACCGCGCAACTGCCGGGCCAGCGCCCGCTCCTGCCAGCGTCCGCGGTCGAAGCGGCTCGGGCTTTCGAAGTCGAGCACAGAGGCCAGGGTGTGAACGCCCCGCCCCGCCAGCCAACGCAGAGCCAGCGGTTGCAGCCGGTCGGGGAGGGCGCGGGCCTGCTGTTCCAAATTCGTCGCGGCAAAGGACTCGGTGAAGGAGGACTCGACGACGCCGCGCGACACGTTCAGCACTTTGAGCGAGAGGGCGCACTGAGAGTTGGTCAAAGCCAGGCGGCCGATGACCAGAAAATCCGCGCCCTGCCAGGCGGGCGCGGAGGCGTTGGCGCCGGCGCCACCGGCCAGCGACAACGCCCACTCGCGCGCCGCGGTTGGGAGATCGTCCCGGTCCACCACGGCGAAGACGCCGCGTTGCGACAACTCGGTTGTCGCAAGGGACTGCCAGAGCGCCGCCTGCTCTTGGGCCGTCTTGAGGGCCGCATCCGTCGCGGCGACGGCCTCTGGCAGGAACACGGCCACGCGGAACTGGTTCGCCCGCGCCGTGGCGGCAACCAGGGCCAGCAGCGCCAAAGCAACGCGAAGCGGAACTCTCGCGGTGAGGGGATTTTCGTCAACCCAAGTGTTCACATTTGTCGGGAGGGATCACTTCGCCAGCTTGGGGAGCAATCTTTCGGCCAGGTCGCCGGCGGCGTTCTGGAGGGCGGTTTTGGCGGCGATGCGCTCGGCCAGGTCCACGGCGACGCTGGTCTGGCGGTCCACGGAAAGGATGTCGCCGCTCTTGCGGTCGCGGGCCTTGATCTCAATGCGCGCGCGGCAGCTTTGGAGGCTGCCTTTGCGCATCCCGAATTCGCTCAGGGCCTCGCCGGTGATTTCGATGTCCGGCTTGCTGTCGGAATTGT
>JBEKAN010000429.1:0-3910 GCA_050015895.1 Verrucomicrobiota bacterium | reverse complement strand
ACCCCTTCACCAGTTCGCGGGCGTCACTGTGTGTGTGCGCCGATTGAACGCGATTGACAACTTTTGCAATCTGTTGCCAGCGTTCGACTGGATACAGTCTCACGTCCCCGGTGATGAGATCGGCAAGCCGGCGTTTGATCTTGACGAACTTGGCTACATGGGCCGAGCGTTCGCGCTCATTGTCGCAGCGTTCGAGAATCGTGACCACGGTATTCACGCTGCTGTTTTCAAACCAAGGCTCGCAGCGGCTTTCCAAGATGGCGACCAGTTTGAATTTCCGCAGAAAGAATTTTTGCAGTTCGTAACCGTAAGCCACATCCAGCCATGAATTGGAGGTGATGAAACCCAGACGGCCGTCGATTTTGAGGAATGGCGCTGTGTGAAAAAAAAGATAGGCGGAGATGTCGGCCTGGCCCGACAATTTGGACTCTCCGTTCTTGAACAACTCCGAGTACTGGGCGCGCCATTCCTTTTCCAGGACCTGGTCCAGTTTGCTTTTGTAACCCTTGTCCTTTTGCTCGATGAGTTCCTGCCGGATAAACGGAAAATTTCCAACAGCGGCGTCAAACATCGGAATAGTTTCCGAGATCTTGGCGTTCTGATCAATGTTTGGTTTGGGCGGCGGAAATTCAAATTTGTCCCCCGGCGACACTTCAAAGAAATCTCTGTGAACGACACGGGGAAAATTCGCGTATTCGCTCAGGTCGCGCGAAAAAAGATTTATCGTGGCAAGTTCAGCCGGAAACGCCGCGATGTCCACCCCCCAGATTTGTGAAAGCAGATGAAGATGGTTGCGCTCGCCCGTCGTGTGTTTCATGTCATAGGCGCGCACCAGGAATGTTCCCGTCCCGCAAGTGGGGTCAATGACCGTGTCGTTCGGGGACCGAACGCAAAAGCCGAGAACCAAGTCGGCAAGGTTCGTCGATGTGAAGTACTGTCCGAGTGTGTGACGCTCCTCGGTCGGAATGAGCTCTTGAAAAACCGTGCCAATGACGTCTTCCGGCATCTGCGAAAAATTGTATCGCTGCAAATCGGCAATGAGCTCTTCCAATTCCTGGGCGGCGGAATCAGGAATCGGAATCCGGTCGGTGATGTCTTCCATGAAGACGGCTTGGTAATCAATCGCACGCGCCTGCGCCAGGAACTCAGCGAGCTTCCGTCGGAATTTATCCGGGGAAACTCCAACGAAATCCATCCCTGGCAACGAATGCGAACGCCGCATCGCCTGATAAAAAATGATCTCAGCAAGCAACCGATAAACGGCCTGGCGCGCGATGACTTCGTCTTCATTTGGCGCGCCGGATTTGATGCCCTGCTTGACGCGCCATGTTTCGACCTCGTTGTTGAAATCTCTGTCATGCGAGCGCAATCCGGCGAGTGACTGGGCGAAAAAGGGAGCAAGCGTGTTTGTGGCTTCCCGCAATTTGCCGACAAAGAAAGTCGTATCCAGGTCAATCTGGTGAAAGTGGCCCTCTCGTTTGGCGAGGGCCAGCAAATCCAAAATTTCCCGCGCCCGTTCGCGCAGGATAATTTCGGTCTGTCTGTTTTTAATGTCCTCGACGCCGGTGATTTGCGTGAGCGGCGGAAATTTGTCGTAAGCGATGAGCCGGTTCGTTAGAAGTTCGCCTTCATGTGGGACCCGCCAAACAATTGTGTCCCGCATGTTCCAAGTGACGAAATAATCCGCGCCAAGCGCGCGGGCTTTTCCGGCTGCGTTTTTCAGCAACTCGGCGTCGCGCACATCCGTTTCTGGTGTCTTCAGTTCAAAATTTGAGAAGGCGAGTTTTGCCGCGCGGTTGAGCCAAATTGCGCCATCAAGAAAAAGGGTTTTGTCACCAACTTGAACACTCGTTTCTCCGCTTACAGATTCAAATGGATGTCCGCCGGACTGAAGGCTCGCGGCCATCCATTGATAGACTTTGCTGGCGAACTCTCTTTCGTTTGCGCGCAGGTCAGGCATGATTCGTTTTCGACATTTCGGAAACGGGTTCTAATACTTCTTGGAAAACTTCTTGTGGGACTCCTCCGCGGCGCCGGGCGCCGGGGCGGCGGGCGCGGGCGCGGGCGCGGCGGCGGCGGGGGCGCTTGTTTCATCGGGAGCGGCGGGAGCGGGCTTGGAAACGGCTTCCACAAACGCCAGGCGCAGGCTGGTGAGACTTTGTTTGAGCAGGCCCTCCTCCATTTTGTCGAGGTTGCCGCGGGTCTTGGCCTCGATCATTTCCAGTTGGTCAATGAAGTAGCGGGCGTGGTCCAAGTCCCGCGCGATCTGTCCGGTCTGCGGATGCGGCGCCAGGCCCAGGAAAATGGAGGCCATGTTGGTTTGCTGGATGACCATGCTGGCAAACATGGCGGACATGATTTCTTTCTCGCTGGCGGGGGAGCCGGCCGGGTCGGAGGGATTGGGGGGATTCATGGCGCGTCGGGGTTTTTTTGGCGCTGGCTGATTTCCGCCATCAAGAAATGGATCAAATGTTTGAGGCGCGGCTCCACCTCGACCGTCTCCAGGATGATCTGTTTCTGGGCGGGGCGGGAGAGAAGAGCGGCGGAGATCAGGTCGGCCACCTGGTCGGGATTGTTGAGCTTTTCCAAACAGCGCATGATCTCCGGCACGGTGAGGGGGACTTTGGCGTGTTTGATTTTGGCCTTCAATTTCATCGCGCCGGGGGACAAGGCCGACCAGCCGAGTTGAATTTGTTCTGTCACCAGGTCGCGCACTTTGGCCATCAGCGCGTCAATGGCCACGCTGTCGCGCACGGGCGCGCGCAAGGGCCGGATTTGGCACACCAGCCAGGGTCTTTGGCGGAGGGCGCAGGTCAGTTCCACGCGGCTCAGGCCCTGCAGGATCAGGTGCGAGTCGCCGTCGGGATGCCGGACGCACACGCGGACCAGGCCCAGGCCGGCGACGGCGGAAGGGGTGCCGCGGACGGCGCCGGGCTTTTGCATGGCCACGACGAACATGCGGTGAGAATCCAGGACCGCCGCCAACATGCGGCGATAGCGCGGCTCGAAGATGTGCAGCGGCAACAGCGCCTCGGGGAACAGGGTCACCCCCGGCAACGTCATCACGGGCGCCTGACTCGGAATTTCCATGCCCCCAGTTTACCGCCGCAACCGGTGAAATCAAGTTGAAGATGGGGGCTTGCCAAGGGGCCAGAGCATGCTGCATTGTAACGCCATGAAATCGAACGCTGTCGTTGTCATTTTGATCCTGGCCTGCGTTGGTTTGGGTGTTGTGCTGCTGGTGGAAAACAAACACCATGAGGAGGACAAACAAAAGCAGGACAACCTGATCGTCTTCTATTCCAACAACGTGACCAAGCTCGACAAGGATCAGGCCAAGTTGACGGAAGACTATGTCGCGCAGTTAAACACACTCGCGGCGGTCCGGTTGGAGGCGGCCAGGACTTCCAACGAGCTGGCGACCACGCAGTCCAATCTTTCCACCACCCAGGCGGGCCTCAAAGAGTCGCAGGACGCCGCCAAGGCGGCCGCCGACAAGGCCGCCGGCGACCTGGCCGAGCGGGACAAGGAAATCACCGATTTGAAAAACCAGAATCAGGACCTGGACAAGGCCTCCACTGAATTGCGCGCCTCCATCACCAACAAGCAGGCGGAAATTGAGGCCAAGGAGAAGGAGTTGGCGGAAGCCAACGACAATAACAAATCGCTGACCAAGGACCGGGACACGCTGCTCCAGGAGTATAAGACACTGCTGGCGCAAAAACAGGACCTGGAAAAGAAGTTCAACGACCTGACGGCGCTCAAGGCGCAGGTCAGCAAGTTGAAGGATGAAATTGTCCAGGCCCGCAAGCTGGATTGGATCGCGCGCGGGATTTACAACTCGATCTCGGTCAAGGGCGCCGAGCGCATGATGCGTCCGGCGGCGTCCGCGCCGCCGCCGACCAACGCC
>JBEKAN010000428.1:0-3938 GCA_050015895.1 Verrucomicrobiota bacterium | reverse complement strand
GGCTGTGGTTTGTGGGCGGGTGCAGGCGGCGGCGGCGGGCGGGTTGACGGTTCAGGGCGCGGATGGCTTTCTCGACGGCACGGTTTGGGCGTAAATCACCGAAAGAGGAGTTTTCCGCAGAATGACGCAGATCACGCAGAAAGGGAGGGAGAAGGTCACCGGAGCATCAAGCTCCTGGCCATGCCCGCCGCACTCCTGCCAATGGATTTGGAACTGCCGGAGGTCGGGCCGTGGCCGGAGACGGTGGTGGGGTTGGCGGTTGAGGCCACCGGTGCTTTTTTCGACGGCGCGGTTGCCGAGCGGGGGGCGGGTCGGGATTCTCCTTCTTCGGCTGATGCAACCCCGTTGGGGTTGGGAAAAATGTGGGATGAGGTTTCCCAGGGTTTCTTTGGGATGTTCATAGTTAATGGGTGCCTTTTGACGACTCCGGTGGGCGCAGTTCAGGCTTTAGTCGAATTGCAGTCTTGTAATCGTCCAAGGCGCCGTTTGTATCGCCCTTGCGCTGCCTTGCCAACGAACGCACATAGTATGCGTCGGCGTAATCTGGCATCAGGGCAATAGCTTTGTCACAGTATTTGACCGCGTTCACAAAATCCCCAATCATCAGTATTTTGTTTGCACGATCAACCAATCCCCAGCCAGCCAATACATTTGTGTCGGAGAGCATCATCCGTGTGAATTCGGCATCCCGCGCTGTCATTGGGCAGCGCAACGCAGCCTCAAAGGAACCAACCGCTTTCTTTACGTCCCCAGCCTCGACGTACGCCTCACCGAGGCAAACACGGTAGGAGGACTGAACTGGATCCATGTCAATCGCATTGAGCAGCATGTCAACGGCATCCTCCGCCCTTCCTTCCCCAAATGCCAGCTTGCCGGCGGCGTACGCTCGTGTTGCGGCGGGGATTTCCAGGCGCTTGAGGGTTTGTAGCACGTCCCGGGCGTCGTTCAAGCGACCCGAGTTGACCAGATACTCAAAGGCATTTAGCTCCACCAAAGCCAGCTCCGGAGCCAACTTGCGGGCGATTTCTGTGCATCCCGGTCTTTGAAGCTGGACCACGTAAAGGCCTATGGACTGCAGGTCGCTCAACACGATAAACTTCTTGTATGGAGGGCCAAACCAACCTCCTGCCGGATCCACAAGAAGCCCCTTGTTTCCAAGGAGGATGGCGGCGCAGGCATGGGCCGAATCATAACCCCCTCCCTCTTCCTCGACATCCACGTCATAAGCCTTGATGCCGACCGCGCGAGCCATGACGACGTAGAGAAATGCGTAATCTTTGCAAAAGAGGCTGACCCCCGGTTTGTCCCAAACCGCGAACACCTCTTGAGCAGTTCGCATTTCCCCCTCCATGTTCGTGTTTCCTTTTTGCGCGTGATGCGCCAGTTCTTCGAAAATCATCCTCGCCCTTGCGTCATCATTGGTCGCACTGGCCGTCAATTGACGCGCCCAACGATCTATTTCCGGCGAGCCCAATAGGGGATTGACAACGAGTTTTAGCTCCTCAGGTGTGAGCCTCCTGCGCAGTTCCTCCATCATCGAATCTGTCGTGTAGGATTGCGGAGGTACAAGGTCAAAATACGTTGGCGGCGGCTTCTGTGGTGCGGGGCTTGCGACGCCGCGCGCTGTCATGTTGGCGCCCTGCGCCGGCTGGATTGAATTCGCGCCGCTTTGAACCCCTGCCGCGGCAGATGCCCCAGTCATTGCGAGAATGGAAGCAGCAATCGCTATGTTGACAACACGCAGCATTGATATTGGAGCCTCGTTCAATTGGTTAATTGGGCGAAAGTGTGGTTTGAACTCTTTGGCGTATTATCCTTCATCGCCTTTGCAGCCAAAATTCTTGGTCGCCTCTTCGAAACGCTTTTTCAGCGGGACATCCTTAAAATAGGCAAGCCATTCGCAAATTATCCGCCGTTGTTCTTCTGTCCAACGATTCGCATCCGCTCTGGAGAGCGTCCCCACCAAGTCCTCGGTGGCGGTGTCTGTGGTCTTCTCGTCCATAAGGCAACACATCATCCAAGCGGCCGTGTAGTATGCCAGAGCAGCCGGGGAAAAGGAGGACAGTGCGTGCCGAAAATTGAAAACATCGTTGGGTGTAATGCGATTCCAAGCACGACCTCCAAAAAATTCCTTAATTTCCTCGTGCTCGGATTCGCCTGGATATGCCCCTTCATAGAGCACTGCCTCTTTGGATGGAATCGGTGCCACTGGAAAGACCTCTGCGATCCGCTTGATTAAATGGGACTTTTCCATAGCAATCAAGCGATCCGCAGCCTCGACAAGGCATCCTCAGACAGGCGCAAAGCCTCACGCGCCTTTTGAACTTCACGTTGGCGCTGAGTTCGGTTTGGCATATATTTGATTGTGCTCCAGAATGCCTGGTTGAGCAAGGGGAAAATGTCGATTCTGTGGCTTTGCCGAATCGTTACGGACCTGCCTGGAGCCTCCCGCGAAAGATGGAGGAGCTTCGAGCCGCAGATTCCGTCGGCGAGACGCCGACGGATGCGGTCGAGACGACCGCGCTCCCCGAAAAGTCACTAATGATTGGGGTGATTTTTGGACGGGCGCAGGCGCAGCGGTGGTCGGGTTGACGGTTCACGTCGCGGATGAGTGAGTTAATCAATCCTCAGCAGGTTCGATCTTTGCTTTCCCCGCCCGGCGCGGCCAGCCGAAACCACAGGGAGGCTGGAGGATGGAACAGGCAGGAGAAAAGTCATGGGAATGTTTGGCAGGGGAATAATCCTGAAAAAACGCTCTTTTCCATTCCCTTGACAATCATTCCTCTGACTGCTCGGCGTTTTGGGTTCACACTCCCAAGAATCCGACCCGTTTTCGCGGTCGTTTGGCAGCTTTTTCGCAGTTTCCGCAAAACTATTTTTGCGTCCAGGTTTTTGGCGACTCGCGTTTTAGACGCAAAACCCTGTCAGCGAAATCTGGCTGGCGCGGCAATTGCGTCCGTATGGGATCGCGCCCAAAACGATATGAATTCCACAACTCATATCGGAACGTGTCGCGGTTGACGGGCTGGCGCGCCTTGGGCACAGTAATTTTGACAAAACTCCACGCCCGGCCCGCTTCCTGGTGGGCCGCGCCCAGCTTGTGCGGGAGGGTGTCGCGTTTCCAGGGCCGCTGACGACTTCTGCGCAAAGTCGCCACATCGTCAGGAGAATTCCTGAAATAGTGCCAGCTGAGGCAGAACGTCGGCCTCACAAAGGCCAGGATTGCCGCAGGGATTGCGGGGTGACGCCGCGGGCGCGGAGATTCCGCAGGCTCAGGGCGTCGTGGCGTTTGGCCAGGCGCGCGCCGGATGCGTCGGTCACCAGCGGGCAGTGATAGAAGGCGGGCGGCTCCAATCCCAAAGCCCGATAGAGCAGAAGCTGCCGCGCGGTGGAAAGCAGCAAATCCGCGCCCCGCACCACTTCGGTGATTTTCATGGCGGCGTCGTCCACCACCACGGCCAGTTGATAGGAGGGCGCGTCATCGTGCCGCCAAACGACAAAATCCCCAAAATGTTTCCCGGCCTGGAATTGTTGCTTACCGAAGAAGCCGTCCACAAAACAGATTGTCTCGCCGTCCGGCACGCGGAAACGCCAGTTGGGTGGTTTGGAAGGTTGCGGGTCAAATTTCGCCCCCGGCTTGGGTCGGCAGGTGCCCGGATAGACGGGTCCCTCCTCCCCGGCGTGCGGCGCCCGCAAGGCCCGCAAAACGTCCTGGCGCGAGCAACGGCATGGATAGATCCAACCCCCGGCGCGCAGCTTCTCCAGCGCGGCCCGGTAAAAATCGCGCCGCTGGCTTTGGGCGTAGGGGCCAAACGGCCCTCCGCAGTCCGGCCCTTCCTGCCAATGGAATCCGAACCAGCGCAAGTCCTCCAGCATCGCGTCGGTGAATTCCAGGCGGAAGCGCCGCGCGTCCAGGTCCTCGTTGCGCAGCACCAGCG
>JBEKAN010000427.1:0-3945 GCA_050015895.1 Verrucomicrobiota bacterium | reverse complement strand
ACCTGACCATCCGGCAACTGGCCCAGCTTGTCAAACGCGTCGTCGGATTCAAAGGGCGCATCCTGTGGGACCGGTCGAAGCCCGACGGCACGCCGCGCAAATTGATGGACAGCTCCCGCATTTTTGGGATGGGATGGAGGCCGAAGATAGATTTGGAAACCGGCGTCGCCCGCGCCTGGCAGGAGTTCGCGGGGGATCGGCCCTACTCTTCGCCCATGGTGCGGGAAAAGAACTCCTCCCAGGCCGGAATCTGATCCTCGCAGCCGATGGACTTGAGATAATCCTTCCTCCACTCCTCCACGGGAAAGGAATCGGCCGGAAATTTTGCGGAAGCGATGTGATCGGCGATGTAGAGCGCCGCCCCCAGGGTCATTCCGTCCGGCGCGCCCTGCTCCGGATTGTCCAGGGCGCCAATGGCGTCCACCACCGGGTTGGGCAGGCCCCAGAGATCCAGGACATAGGCGCCGACCTGGGAGGGGGTGGCCTGGAGCGTGTCGCGCAGGCCGGCCGCCAGCGGGGAGCGGGTTATGCGCGCCGCGTCGCACGCCGCCTGGAAGGGCGCGGGAAAGTTGTCAATAAGAATAAAACGCCCGATCTCGTGCATGAGTCCCGCCAGGAAGGCCTCCTCGCCCGCTTTGGCCCCCAGCCGCTTCTCCCGGCAAATATATTGCGCCAGGCGGGCCGTCTCCCACGAATGAGTCCAGACCCGCCGCAAATCCATTTCCGGCCGCTTGAGCGTCTCATAATGCCGGAACAAACTTTGCGAGAGGACAATCGCGGCGATCATGTCCGTCCCCAGGCAGAGCACGGCGTCCACCGGGCTGGTCACCAGGGAGCCTCTTCCGAAGAGCGGGGAATTGGCCAGATGCAGGACCTTGAGGGAGAGTCCGGGATCGTCGGCGACCACGCCCGCGATGGCCGCGCTGGCCGTCCGGTCGTCCTCCAATTCGCGCAGCAAGGAGTGATGCACCTGTGGCAAGGAGGGGATGGAGCGCAACTCCATGACGACCGTCTGCAATCCCGGGTGGACAATCCGGTCCCGCGCCGCGAAACTCCTCCGCACCAGATCGCGCAAACCCGGCGCGTCGAACGGCTTGGCGATGTATTGATGGGCGGAGGTGACCAACTCCAGCGTCTGGAGCGCGACGTAGCCCGACATGATGATGCGAATGGTCTTCGGGGAAACGGCGCGGACTTTCTCCAGCAGTTGGCTGCCCTGCATTTCGGGCATGAGTTGATCGGACAAGAGGAGATCCGGCGCGTTGGCGCGCGCCGCCTCCAACGCCTCCCGCGGACTCTGGAAACCGAGCACCTCCCAATCCGGGTCGGTGGTGCGCAAGATCATCACCGCCAAATTCAGCACCGGGGCCTGGTCATCCACGACGTAGAGCGTTTTTTTCATAGTCAGCCGCGGTTCGGATTCTTAAACCAAGCTGACACCCGTCGCGCCTGTGTGTCAACCCCTTTTCGCCTGAACAGTTTTTGTCTCATGTGTCAATAAAATGGCTCGCGATGGGGGATTCTCCCCCACAATGGCGGCCTGGGTCAAGCCCATCTGGTCCCGCTGGAGGCGCATGCGCTGGAGGGAATGATCGCCGCGGCGCAGGCTGACGACGTCGTGGCAAAAAGCGCGCAAGAACTTCCATTGCAGGCGCTCCTCGGCGCTCAAGCGTTGCCTGGCCACGGCATAGCGGGCGGCGACGAAAACGGCCAGATGGTCTGTGATGGCGCCCTGGCCGGCTTGGGCGAGCTGCCGGGACTCGGACACGAAGCGACTGGACTCGCCCAGGGCGGCCTGTTCCAGGAGCCAGTCGCGGTGGGCGCGTTTCTTCCACTGGGTGAGGTTGGCTTCGGAGATGGGACGGCCGGCAAAGGAGGCGGCCAGGACTTGGTGGACTTCGGGGATGGAATTGAGCCAGGCGACGATGTGTTTGCCGGGCTGGCCGTCGCGCAAGCGGGTGTGGACCTGTTCGCGGATATGGTGAGGAAGGCGGGAGATTTTGCCGTTGTGGGTGGCATTCATGGAAGTTTTAGAAATTGACCGGTTGGCCTGGAACAGACCGTGAGAGGGAGCCCGCCTGGGGCTGGACGTGGGGGGGTGGGGGGGGGGTCATAGGTATAATTAAGTTAAATTAAGTTTAATTAGGTTTAATGGGTTTTGGACTTTAACGTTAAAGTTGGTGGTGTCGTTTTCTCCCGGCGCCATGCGGGCTTTCCATCGCGACGGACACTTTTGACTGGCGGTTTTCGTCTCACGCCAGGCACAATATCACATCTTCTATGATTTGTCAAGTCTTTACTGTAAAAATGTACGGCAAAGGAACGCCAGAAGCAATCAGTGAAGTTGGAATTAGTGAATGAGTGAGTTGGGGGCCAGACACCCGACCCGGACGGAAGTCAGACACCTCACCCCGGCCCTCTCCCCGGGGCGGAGAGGGAGTGAACCCTGAGAACTCTCTGCGCCGCCGCGCCGGGGGAGGGAATTGGCAAAGCGCAATTCACGGATATTCGGTTCCTCCGCGCCGATTCATTTGCGTAATCAGGGCAGTTGTCCCCGAGCGAGCGAAGACCGCGCAATCCCCTGAAAACGTCGAGGAACAGAATTAATCGCCCCCTTCTTGCTCTCACTTCCGGCGGCGCGGCTTGGGCGCGGCGGGGAGCAGCGGGGCGGTGAGTTTTTCGTAGAGGGAGAAGAGGAATTCTATGCGTTGACGTTCGCTGGTGAACGGCTCTTTGCGGTAGCAGCGGTCAACGGCGCGATCCAGCGCGCTGTGCGCTTTGAACAGGGGCTTGGGCATCGAATGCAAGTCGTAGAGGTCCGCGAGCGAACAACGCCACCCCTGCTCGTTTGGCCTCGGAAGAAAGCCCAAACGGCCATCCCCGCATTCGCCCCGCTTCTTGAGAACATCTTGGGCGGCCGCTCTGACTCTTGACTTGTTCTTTTCAATGGCAGAATCCGGCCAGGGAAAAGTGTTGTAGACCATCGTGCCGCTGTATTGGTAACGGCTTTCCAAGCGGCCTGCCACCACCCTGACCCAAGCCATGTGCATCGCGGAGGAGATAGGGATTGATCCATGCCACCTCGACTTGCGTCGCAGCGCCGTCGGCGGTGTAGTCATAGAGCTTCTTGACGCCATCGGCAAAAGCTGCAAATCCGATGATGACCACGTGGACATGCGCTTTCCTTGAGCGTTTCCAGCTCCAACTGGCGCAGTTCGCGGTAGGCGATGACGAGGAAGTTGCCGCAGCCGCAAGCCGGGTCCAGGAACCGGAGCTGGCAGAGTTTGGCGTGAAACTCCTCCAGGCGGGCGCGGCGGCCGGTGGAGCGGTCGGACTGGCGGGTTTGAAATTCGGCGCGGAGGTCGTCCAGGAACAGGGAGCGGATGACTTTGAGGATGTCGCGCTCGCTGGTGTAATGGGCGCCGATCTGGCGGCGGTGCTTGTCGTCCATGACGGATTGGAAGAGGGAGCCGAAAATGGCGGGGGAGATGCGAGACCAGTCCTTGCGTGTGCAGGCCAGCAGCGCGTCGCGCATGTCGCGGTTGAAATCGGCGAAGGCGAGATGTTCGCGGAACAGGTCGCCGTTGACATAAGGAAAGGCGGCGAGGGTTTCATCGAGGTTTATTTGGCGCTTGTCCACTGGGGTGTTGAGGACATCAAAGAGGCGGGCGAGCTTTTCGCCCAAGTCCGAGCCGTCCGAGGCGGTGCGGTTTTCCAGGAAGAGATGGAAGGATTCGCGCTCGAAAATGCCGGTGTCCTCGGCGAAGAGGCAGAAGAGCACACGGACCAGAAAGCGTTCAAGGTCATGGCCGGTGTAGCCGCCGAAATGGAGGGCGTCGTGCAGCTCGCCCATGATTTGGACGGCTTCGATATTGACGGGGTCCTGCTCGTGGAAAGTGTGCTGCTAGTATCCGGGGATGAAGGCGAATTGATGGATGTGGCGGT
>JBEKAN010000426.1:0-3958 GCA_050015895.1 Verrucomicrobiota bacterium | reverse complement strand
GAGCGCGCGGCGCAGCACATCCGCCCGGCCCGGATTGAGTCCCGCAAACGCCTCGCTCAGTTGCAGAATATGTTCCTCATAAACCACCAGCCCGTAGGTGCTCCGCAAACACGGCTCCAGCGAGGGATGGGGATACGTCACCGGCTCCAGGCCCTGGTAGCGGCGCGTGAAGGCGAGTTTCTTTCCCTCGTTGGCCGCTCCGGGGCGGATCACCGACACAATGGCAATCAGGCCGTCAATCTCCCGCACGTCGCACATGCGGCACAAGCTGGTCATGGCGGGCGATTCAATATGATGCACCGCCCGCGCCCCGCCGCTGGCGATCATTTCCCAGACCCTCGGGTCCTGCCAGGGTTCGGACGCATGCGGATTGCCCAGAAGCAGCCGGCCCCCGGCCTTGTCCCGCGCCACACAACGTTCCAGGTCCGCCTCGATTCCGCGCTTGTCAAGCATTGCCTTCACATCCCGCATGGCGGCCAGTCCCCCTTGCGCCAGAATGTCCATCTTCACCAAACCCACGGCCTCCACGGCGTCCATGTCAAAGTGCGTGGCGGGGAGGCCTTTGTTGGCCAGGAAGGTCGGCGTCAGCTCGTGCATCGGCTGGCGCGAGAGCACCACGCCGCACGGATGCGTTTTCGGGTGTCGCGGCGCGCCGTCCAAAAATTCGGCCATTTGCAGCGCGGTGCGGCAAGGCTCCTCGTCCAGGGGCAGGTCCCGGTTTTCGGGGCTGGCCCGGAGCATCTCAATCAGGCGGGCGCCGCCGCTGGGGGTGTGCTCGGCGGGGACCCAGCCGCCGCCGAAACTCCACGGGAAATGGTCGGTGAGCCTCCGCACTTCGCGCTCGGCCATGCCCAGCACCTTGGCCGCCTCCGCAAACGCGCTCCGCGCCTGGAAGGTGGAGAAGCCGCCCACCAGCGCGCAATGTTCCCGCCCGTATTTCTCGAAAATCAGCTTCACCACGTCGTCTTTGCGGTCGTGCGCGAAATCTATGTCAATGTCCGGCAGCTTGTTCAGCGCCATCCGGTCCTTGTTGAGAAACCGCCGGAAATACAAATCGAACCGGATCGGGCAGACCCCGCTGATCCCCAGGCAATAACACACCAGCGAATCCGCCGCGCTGCCGCGCGTGATCCAGTCCATGCCCCGCCTGCGGCACTCCTGGAGCAAATCCCAGGTGATCAGAAAATACTCCTCGTAGCCGACTTCGTGGATGATGGAAAGTTCCTCCAGCACTTGGTCCCGGAACTTGCCGGCGCGCTCCCCGTAACGCTCCCGCAAGCCCTCCATCACCAAGCGGCGCAGAAACTCGTGCGCCGGCGAGCCGTCCGGCGGCGCGAAGGCCGGGAATTGCGGTTTGCCAAAGGGCAGGTCGAAATCGCACCGCTCCGCGATTTCGCAAGTGTGCCGCAGCCAGTCGGGATGCTCCTTGCAGGCCGCCGACATTTCGGCGGGCGCGCGGAAATGGAAACGCCCCCCGAAACATTTCTCCGGATGCGCCTGACGCAGCAGCGTCCGTGTGCGGATGCTCTGCATGATGTCGTATTTCTGGCGGTCTTCGGGGGTCGCGTGGCGGATGGCCGGGCAGGCCGCGGCGGGAAAGGCGTTTTTCCCGCCTGCGGCCAGACTATAGAAGCGGCCCGGAAACATTTCCGCCAGGCGCGCGTCCCCGCCGACCGCGATCAATCCCTCGGTCCATCCCTCCAGTTCCTCGCGCCGGAAGGGGCGGCGCTGCCGGGCGGCGACCGTGGCCTCGTCGCCCTTCGCCGCCGCGGGTCCGCCCTGACGCGAGAGGAGGCGGCACAGGTTGCGCCAGCCGCGCTCCGACGCCGCGTAGAGCAGCAACGGCCCGCCCTCCGCGCGCAATTCCGCGCCAATAATAGGTTTGACACACGCCCGCTTCGCCGCCAGCACGAATTCCACCGCGCCGTGCAGGTTGCCCGTGTCCGTGAGCGCGACGGCGGGCATGCCGTGCCGCGCGGCCATCTCGACAATCGCGGCGGGGGAAAGTGTGGAGTCCAGGAACGAATAATAACTGTGCGCCCGCAACGGAACGCAGGCGCTGGCGCCGGCGCGGTGTTTCAATGAAACCTTTACCCCTCTCCCTGCCCTCTCCCCGCCTTGCGATTTTTCTCCCTCCCCTCCACACACTTGTGGAGGGGAGGGCCGGGGAGAGGAGGTTCCCAGCAGGTTCATGGGCAGGGTGGCCGCAGGCCGGGTGAGGGGTTCGTTCGTTCCAATGGTGGTGGTGCCAGCATGCGCCCCACTGGCAACTTCACCCGCCACAATTTCGCGCGGCGGATCGCGCAGGCGGAAATCGTGCCCGCGCAAAATGACGGCGTGCCCGCGGATTTTGCGCAGTTGGTCCACGGCGTCCGCCAGGCGTTCGCGCGCGTGCTGTCGTTCCGCCGGGACTTCCAGCGCCAGTTCGCCGCAAAACCGGCCGTCATACACATTCGACAACTTCAGCGACACCAGCCGCAGGCTCACCCGCCGTTTCCAGGCCGCGCGCAGCAGGTTGTGGAGGCGGCCATACACATCCATTTCCAGGTCCGTCGGCTCCGCCAGGCTCTCGCCGCTCTGGTCCTCGGCCATGTCGTTGTAGCGGACTTTCACGGTGAGCGTGCGGATGGTGCGCCCCTCCTCGCGCACTTGCGCGAAGAGATGGTCCGCCATGCGCCGCAGGACCGCCTGGATGTATTCTTCGTCGGTCAAATCGCCCGCGAAGGTCTCCTGCTGGCTGAACGACTTCTGCGGCTCGCGCGCGGGCAGCAAGGGGCGGTCGTCAATCCCGTTGGCGTAATCCCGCAACGTCCGCGCCACGCCGCCCATGAGCACGTGGAGCAGGTCCAGCGGCGTCGCGGCAATCTGCCCGATGCGCGCCAGCCCGGCGGTATTGAGCCGGATGGCGGCTTTGGGGCCGATGCCCGGCAGCCATTTGTTGGGCAGCGGATGCAGAAAGGCGATTTCCCCGCCGGGCGGCACTTGGGAAAAAGCGGCGGGTTTGTGGAGTTTGGAGGCGATCTGGCTGACCAGCTTGTTCACGCCGATGCCCTCGCTGACCGTGATCTTGAGCGATTGTCCGATGGCCTTGCGGATGGCCAGCGCGATGTCCACGGGCGCCTTCCGCGCGCCAGTCAGGTCGAAGTAGCCCTCGTCAATCGAAGTCTGCTCCACGTCAGGCGTGAAGTCGTAGGCGTACGAAAACATCCAGCGCGAGAAATGCTCGTACCGGTCAAAGTCCCCCGGGAGCACAATGAGCCGGGGGCACAATTTCCGCGCCCGGACGGTCGGCATGGGGGTGTAAACGCCCAACTTCCGCGCCTCGTACGAGGCGGAGGCGATGATGCCGCGCTTTTCCCCGCCCACCGCCACGGGCTTGCCCCGCAGGCGCGGGTCCGCCGCCTGCTCCACAGACGCGAAGAACGCGTCCGCGTCCAGATGGACAATGGATTTGGACGGAAGGTCTTTCACTGCGCACTCGCTGATTCACTGATTCACTGATTCACTAATTCGTTCACCGATGGACAATGGCTTTGGGCGGCGGCATGGGTTCATTTCCGCCTGCGGATCAGCGCCACCATCACCCCCTGGATGACCAGTTCCCCGGCGGGAATGAGCTTGGGATACCGCGGATTCTCCGCCCGCAGACACGGCTTGCCCTGGTCGGTCACGTAGGTCTTGAGCGTGCTTTCCCCGTCAATCAGGGCCGCCACCACATCGCCCTGGCGCGGCGTCTGGCCGTGTTCCACCACCACCACGTCGCCGTCCAGGATGTGCCGGCCGATCATCGAGTCGCCCCGCACCTCCAGTGCGAAAGTGCGCGGGGAGGGTTTGAGGCCCAGCGTGCCGATGTCAATCGTCACGCAGCCCCGGGCCTCCTGCCGCCGGTCCTCCGCAACCCCGGCCGGCATGGAGCCGAACAGCGGAATGTCCGCCACGCGGGCGCGGAGTTTTTGCA
>JBEKAN010000425.1:0-3967 GCA_050015895.1 Verrucomicrobiota bacterium | reverse complement strand
CTGGAAACTCACCTCCCAGCTTAGAAACCGGTCACTCCCGCTCACGGTGCTGCCCGGCGCGGTCCATTTGAACTGTCCGTCGGCGGGCAGCGGCAGATTGGTTCCCGATAGCGCGGGCGCGCCCAGCCCCGGTTGCGCCGTCGCGACGCGCGGATTGGCGAGGATGCCGAGCGCGCCCTCGGGCAGCGGGATATCGAGAGTCTGGCCGGCGGCGACTGTGTAGTGAGCGTCGGCGATGATGCCCTGCATGCCCAACTGCGGATATTCCTTGCTGATCCTGCCGCCGGCCAGTCCGTCGGGATAGCCGTCGTCGCCGTCAATCCAGATTTTCAGGCCGCGTTTCTTGCACTCCTCCACGGCGAATTTGAAGAGATCGAGATACTCGGGCGAAAGATACTTGGGCTGCCGGCCGCCGCTGTTGATCATGTAGCCGCCGCCGCCGTTGGAGCTGACCATCTCGATGTCCGAGAGGATGCGCTCCCGGTTCGGAGGCCATCCAAGCGCCCAGTGGATGGCGCCGTATTCTTTTGGCGGGTTGGCAAAGGAGGCGGCCGCCCCCGCCACTGTGGGCAGGGTGATTTGCTGCGACGGCTGGGCGGCGCCGAGCGGCAGGGACAAACAAGACAGCAGGGCGAATGGCAAGAGAGTTTTCAAGCGTGGGCGCCGTGGCGAGACAGAGGCGGGTTTTTGCGGGTTCATGGGGGGACTTTGCAGAAAGTCATTCCTCGTGTCAATCCGTATTGGCTTTTTTTCCAAAGACAGACGCGCGGCGAAATTTGGTGTCGCGGTGAAATTTGGTTGATTCTTGCGGCCCGCCCGCCGACCCTGTTTGGGCGGATCGCGATGAAAAAACTTGACGCGCGAGAACCTCCGCCAAAAAGATATGAGCGCCATTGTTGAAGAAAAACTGTCCCCCACCCTGACCACGCTGCCCTCCGACGACCTGCGCCAGATCATGTGGCGCTTTGCCGACCGTTACGATCTGCAGATGCTCGTGCAAAGCGCGCGGGGCGTCGCACGCGGGCCGGTGGCCAGACTGGTCGCCGGCGGCGGACGCAACTCGCACGAGTGGACGGCGGAGAAAGCCAGTCTTTTGCCGCACTTCGACGCGAGCGGCATCACGGCGGCCTTTCTCGATCCGGAAGACGGCGGTTTCATCGCCGGGCCGAAGAACCTGGCGCTGGCGCTGATCGCCTTTGAATTGTCGTGGGTGGACGCGGGGGCGGCCACAAGCAGTCTGGCCGGCAACTTGGGCCTGGCCCCGATTCACGAGCGCGGGACGCCGGAGCAGCGCGCCAAATACGTCGCCAACGCCGCGCCGCTGAAGCCCGGTGAAAGCCGCAAACAAGTTCGCGCCGCGTTCGCGCTGACCGAGCCGATTCCGTTCGTGGGCGTGGAGACGGGAATGCTGGCCGGCAAAGCGCGCGTCGCCGAATGGAAGGAGGGCGGGGAACCGCTGCTGCAAGTGGACAAGCGCGGTCGCTTCATCACGAACATGGGTTTCGCCAACGTGGTCACGGCCGCCGTCGAGTCCGACGACCCCAGGCTCAAGGGCAGTTGCATGGTGATTTTGGAGGAGGGCGATCCGGGGGTGTGGGATCGCGGCACGCCCACAAAGAAGCTCGTCCACCAGCTTTCCTCCACCAACGACCCGGTCTTCAACCTGAAAGTGCCCGCGAGCCGGATCGTCGGCGGCTACACTGTCAAGGACGGGGTCATCGTCCCGAATTACTCGCACGGCGAAATCATCGAGGCGGTCTTCCGCCGCACGCGCGTGACGGTCGGCTTGATGACATCGGCGAAACTGCTTTCCGCCGTGGAGCCGGTGATCCTTTACCAGCGCCGGCGTTTTCGCGGCGGACAGGGAGCGCCCGGCACGCCGCGTTACGAGCTGGGCATCCAGCAAAAGGAGGACGCGCTGCACCGCTTGGTGGATGTCTGGGCCACGGGCGAGGCCAGCGCGTCGCTGGGTTTCGAGGCGGCGCGGTTGTTCGACCAGCTCGACCCGCTGGAAAAGGAAAAGAACCGCCTGCTCGCCGAGAAAAAATTGAGCGGTCGGGCCGCGTTCAAGGAAATGGCCAAGGCGCAGGAGGAGGCGTTGCAATTGCTCAACACGCGCCAGCCGGAGGAAAGCCCGCTGGCCAAGTTCGCCCGGCTCGATTCGCTGGCCAACGTGCTTTGCCCCGCGTGCAAGCTTTGGAACACCGGCCATGGCGCGAACATGATGCGCGAGGCCGTCAGCCTCATGGGCGGCTACGGGGTGACGGAGGACTGCCCCGGTTTCCTGGGCCAGAAATGGATGGACGCGCAACTGGAGGCCACCTACGAAGGCCCGGAGGCGGTGCAACGATTGCAGCTTTCCATCACGATGACCAACGAGCTGTTCCTGGCGCAGTTCCAGCAATGGATTGGCGATTTGAAACGCATCGCGTCCGAACGCCCCGGCACCGGCGCTTGCGCGCTGGGCACGGCGATGCAACTGTGGCTTTGGACGCTGCGACACGCGCTCGCCGCCACGGACGCCGACGGCGCGAAGCTTTACCACAAGACACGGCAAGGCGTGACGTTCCCGCTGGCCGACGCGCTGTGCTGGCTGCTGGCCGCGCGGCAGTTCATTCTTGACGTCATTGAGCTGGAGACCAAGGGCGCGGAAAACCCCGCGCTGGCTGGCGGACTGGCCGGCATGGCGGCGTTCTTCACCGACCTTTGCCATGTGCAAGCCGCCCGCGCCGCGGGCGAAGTGGGACGCATTTGCGCCGAAATTGTTCACGGCTACAACCGCCACCCCGCGTGGGACGAGGCCAGTTGCCACACCTGTTACCGCGCCGAGGAACTCACGGCGCTGGAGGGGATCATCCCCGGCATAGACGGCTCGGCGCGCGCATATTCCGACGTATCCGAGTCTGGCGAGGCGCATCCGCCCAAAGCCGGGCCGTGCGTGAAGGGCGAGGGGTTGGAGGGGTTCGCCGCGCTGCGCGCCAAACTGGACACCTGCCTGACCGGCTGCCGCCTGGCGAAAGACCGCGCCGCCGAATCGCTGACCAAGGTGATGACGCGCGAGGCGCTGGATTATCCGGTGTGAAACGCCGGAGCAGACTCGACACCCAAACCGTATATCGGTTATTGTTCGCACAATGATTGATTGGGCTGACATCCAACGCTACTGCGACGCGATCGCCCGCGAGTTCAAGCCGAGGCGAATCGTGGTGTTCGGCTCTTATGCCCATGGCCGCCCCACCGAGGATTCCGATCTGGACGTCATGGTCGTGATGCCATTTTCAAAGAAGCGTCGAATCCGCCCCTCGCTGGCCATTCGGCAGCGCATCGCGGCTGGATTTCCGGTGGATATTTTGGTCCGCGAGCCAAGTGAGATTGCCCGGCGATTGCGCTGGGGTGACTCGTTCATCACAGACGTGATCACGCGCGGCAAGGTCATGTATGAAGCCGAGCATGCGTGAAGTTGAAAGCCCGTGCATGGACAAGGCCATCATTTGCGTCGGCTTCGTCCCGGCATTCGGTTTGCGGTCGCAAATTGCGACCGCAAAGAACCAACCGTCTTATCCTCAGAGATTTCCGTTTTCCAATCCGGCGATACCCACATGAAGGCCAAGACCTCCGTGATATCCCAACAGCGCCTTGAAAACGTAATCCGCACTCTCCGTGGGCAACGGGTCATACTGGATTCCGATCTTGCCCAGGTGTATGGTGTGCCAACGAAGCGGCTGAATGAAGCTGTGAAACGGACCCCTGAAAAGTTCCCTTTAGACTTTGCCTTTCTCCTTAAGCCACAAGAGGTTGCGTCTTTGAGGTCGCAAATTGCGACCTCAAAGGGACGAGGCGGAAGGCGGTATGTTCCAAGAGCTTTCACCGAGCACGGGGCGATCATGGCGGCGAATGTTCGGAACAGCCCGCGCGCGGTTCAGATGAGCGTGTTTGTCGTGAGGGCGTTCGTCAAAATGCGCGAGTT
>JBEKAN010000424.1:0-3968 GCA_050015895.1 Verrucomicrobiota bacterium | reverse complement strand
ATCCTGGATGTGCCGGTTGAGTTCACGGCGGCCCAGGGAGACTTCGCCAACGGAGCATTCAACATCACGCTGAGTGATCTGACCGAACAAGGATCGGTGGTGCTTGAGGAATCCACGAACATGATGAAGTGGATCCCGATCTACACCAATCCCCCCGCCTTCGGGCAAATTCATTTCACGGACACCACAACCAACTCGTTGATCCGATACTACAAGGCGGTTGTCCTGCCGCCGTGATGAAAGACGCCTCAGGCGGTTTCGGGCCATGAGCGGGATTCCCGCCGAGGTGACTTTCTCCACGTCCGAAGACACCGGGGATCAATCCGCCGCGCTCACAATGTCGGACGACGAACCGCCGACTTCCCGCGAGGGTCCGGCTACGGGGACGGCCGGAGCCAGGCGGAGGCGCACCAGAGAACCGGGGCCTGGCCGTGAAAGTCGCCCACGTTGCGTCCGCGTGTCAAGTACCAGTTCAGGTCGTTCTTTTTGTCTGTCCCCTCGCAAACCTCGCGAATGTCGGCGTTGTCGTTGATGTATCCGACCAGCGCCAGCCAGCCTTTGCGCGCGGCAGGGCCGTAGGCTTTTGGGTCGAGCCAGCCGTTCTTGACGCCGGTGATCATGGCGAAGGTGAACATCCCGGTGCAGGAGGTCTCCTTGAAGGACTCCGGATGGTCAATGAGTTGATGCCACATTCCGTCCGCGTCCTGATACTGGAGGAGCGCGGCCATCATTGCTCTGTAGCCTTCCAGGATGCGCGCGCGCTTGGGATGATTTTCCGGCAGGGAACGCAGAAGCTCGCTCATCCCCGCCGCGATCCAGCCGTCGCCCCGCCCCCAAAAATAATGGACGTCGAGGGCGTGATAGAACAAGCCGTTGGTTTGCTGCAATTTGTCCAGATAGGCCGACATTTCCAAAGCGGCGCGGTCCAGGTATTGCGTCTGGCCCGTGGCGCGGAAGGCTTGCACCTCCACCAAAGTCAACATGTACATGTCGTCCGTCCAAAACCGGCTCTGCCAGCTCAAACCCTGAGCGACCCAGCCGGAAACTTCGGGAGACAACCGCGTTCCCTGGGGCGCCTGCCATTGTTGGTCTGGAAACGGCTTGCCCATGTCCAGATACCTCTGTTGCCTGGTCTGCATATAAATCTCCAGCGGGATGGCGCCGAAAATCGTGTTGTCCACGTGGTTTGCCGGGGCAATCAGCCTGGCTTCCGCGCCGAAGAGCGGCTCAAAGCGATTGATCAGTTTGGCCGTCAACTCCTTGTTGCCGCTTAATTGCGCGAAAGTCAGCGCGCCATACCATGTGCAAACTTCCGGATAAATAATTTTGTCCTGGCGGGGCTTGACGCCATTGCCATGGGGAGTGGGGACGAAATGTTCGGCGACGCGCAGGCCGATTTCCCGCGGGGAGGCGCCATTGGGCCACGGCCCCGTGTCCCACTGGTTGGTTTGCGCCAGACAACCGGTTGCGGCCAGAAGACCCGGCGCCAGCAAGACCCAGATTTTTCTCTTCATAGATATTTTCACGACGTGTTCATCCGGCTCTCGCGGACCTTTGCGCGCCAGGACTATCGTTGTTTCCGCCATTTAACCGCATCCATGTCGGTAATGTCAAATTCATAGGGTGGGCGTTCCGGGGCGCGATTTTCACCGGGGTTGGTCCTGAATGTCCAGCAAGCGGGCGAAATAGAAACAGCCGCTGGCGGCCAGGACGGCAAAGGCCGTGATGAGAACGGCCTGCGCGCCGGGGCGTTGCAGGTCCGCCCACAATTCATTCACGATCACCCCCGTGCGGCCGAAATTGATTTCCGTGTCCCGCAGATCTCTTTTGTAAGCCTTCGCCGTGGAGGGGTCGGACGACAAATCCGCCTCCGGCGGCGGCCCTGTCAAATAGACCAGGCCTGCGGCGGCCAAACCAAGCGCCAGCACCAGAGCGCCGATGAGCCTGAGCCGCGCGCCGCGCCGCGTAGAGGCATGCGGACCCGGCGCTTTGTGGTGGATGCTCATGTGGCGATGACTTTCTCCGCCAACCTCGGCAAGGCATACGCCCGCCACCTGGGTTCATTTTGACACTGCCTCGTTTGGAGGGAACGAACCCCTCTCCCCAACCCTCTCCCCGCGTTGCGGGGAGAGGGAACCAGAGAATCGCAAGGGCGTCGTGTTAAAAATTGCCGAAGCCCCGGCGTAGTCCCGTTCCAACGTTGACAAAAGGGCAAAAGCCGCCTTTGTATCAGGGCATGAAAGTCATCGAATACCGAACCGCGACGGCGGACGACTGCGCTTCGCTGGACCAGGAGGTGAACAAGTTGCTGGCGCAGGGCTTTCAACCCTACGGAAACCCGTATTACAGCCACACCAAAGGCAAAGGAATCGCCGACACCCGCCAAGTGGCGCAGGCCATGATCCGCAACGGGATGCTGGAAAATCCCGACCCGGCGGTGACAGTCCCAGAGACCTTGCTGGCTCCTTAGAGCGATTTGGAAAAGCGATTTCATCGGTCTGCGGCAAAGCCGAACCGCGGCGAAAAGGGCCAATAGACAAACCACGCACGGCCCATCAAATCCTCCTGCGGGAAGTCCCGCCAAAAGCGGGAATCCGAACTATTGAGCGTGTTGTCCCCAAACACGGCGTAATGCCGGTCTCTGACTTCCAGCGTGTCCGCGCTGGTCTTGAGCAGGCTGTGCCCGTCCAAAACATGCCCGCTATAATGGCTTTCGGCGGGCGGCGCGTTCGTGTCGAACCCGTAAACATTCTGAAAATGCGGATCCGAGCTGTCCAACCGCCGTCCGTTGATACGCACATGGCGGTCGTCGCCAATGACAATCTGGTCGCCGGGCAGGCCGATGAGCCGCTTGATATAGAACAGGTCCTGGCCGATGGCCGGGATGTGCCCGGTTTTGAAGACCACAATCTCCCCGCGGCGCGGCGGTCGGAAATTATAGGTGAAGCGGTCCACCAACAGATGGTCGCCCGCGATTTGGACAGAGGCCTGGTGATATATGGCGCCGTCCACCACAAGTTCCCAGGCCCGGCCCAACAGCCCCGGCATCACAAACCCCGGGTCGCCGCGCAGGTCCCTTGCCGTGACCCCGTACAAGGTCGGCTGCATGGAGCCGGTCGGGATTTTGAAAGGTTGCAGGAAAAAAGTGCGGACGCACATCGCCAGGGCGATGACCACGAGCAGCGTCTCCACGTTGTCGCGCGCGCCGGGGTTGGGATACGATGTGAGGCATTGACCGGCGGCCTTCTCCAAATCGCCGCCGAGGCGCGCGAGGACGGCGTCGTCCGCGCCGGCGTCCAGGGCGGCTTTGGTTTCCCGCAAACTGGCGTCCAGGGACTGGAGGGCTGGCGGATCCAGCAGGTCGCATTGGGCGTTGCGCCGTTTTCGCGTGTCGTCCAGCAAGCCGGAGGCGAGCCGGAACTGGCGGGAGAGGAACCAGCGAAATTTCATACCGCGCGGAGGATCAGACCTTGAGGACTTCGATGAAGGCCTCTTGCGGGATGTTGACGGAACCGAAGGATTTCATCCTCTTTTTTCCCTCCTTTTGCTTTTCCAGCAGCTTGCGTTTGCGGGTGATGTCGCCGCCGTAGCATTTGGCGGTGACATCCTTGCGCAGCGCGCTGACGGATTCGCGGGCGACGATCTTGCCGCCGATGGCGGCCTGGATGGCGACCTGGTATTGCTGGCGTGGGATGACCTCCTTGAGCTTGGCGGCCAGGAGGCGCCCCCGGGACTCGGCCTTGGAACGATGGACCATGCAGGAGAAGGCGTCCACCGGCTCGCCGTTGACCAGCATGTCCAGCTTGACCATGTCGGCCTCCTGGTAGCCGGCGTGCTCGTAATCCATGGAGCCGAAGCCGCGGGTGATGCTTTTGATGCGGTCATGGAAGTCAATCAGAATTTCGCTCAGCGGCAGGGTGCTGGTGAGCATCACGCGACGGGGGTCCAGCGTCTCGGTGTGGTCCACC
>JBEKAN010000423.1:0-3969 GCA_050015895.1 Verrucomicrobiota bacterium | reverse complement strand
CGGAACCCCAAAGCCAGACTATCGTGGCGACTTATGGCCCGGCGGCCTTCTCCGTCACGGCCAGCGGGAGTCCCGCCCTCTCCTACCAGTGGAGCACCAACGGCGTCCCCATCGTGGGCGCCACCAGCTCCTCCTACTCCATCGCGTCCGTCCAACCGTCCAACGCGGCCGTTTACTCGGTGACGGTGGCCAGCTCGGGCGCGTCCGGCACGGCGGCCAGCGCGGGCGCGACCCTGACGGTCCTGCCGCCCTACGCGATCACCACCGTTGCTTCCAGCTTCGGCAATCCGGCGGGCATTGCGGTGGATGGCGGCGGCAATGTCTATTTCGCCGACTACGCGCGCGACATCATCCTCAAAATCCCCGGCGAAACGGGCGGCGGAGTCTCCGTCGCCGGCGTGGTCAATTCGCCGGGCACAAATGACGGGACGGGCGTCGCCGCCAGGTTTTCCAATCCCTTTGGGATTGCGGTGGATGTCGCCGGCGACGTGTATATCAGTGACAGCGGCAACAATACCATTCGCATGATGACCCCCGGGGCTGCGGTCACCACCATCGCCGGCACCCCCAAGGCCACCGGCCATTTGGACGGCGCGGGCAACGTCGCCTTGTTCAACAACCCGGCCGGCCTCGCGATGGACGCCCACACCAATCTTTACGTGGCCGACTACTACAATGGCGCTGTCCGCAAAATCACCAACGGGCCGTCGGGTTGGCAGGTGACCACCCTGGCCTTGGGATTCAGCCAGCCCAACGGCGTGGCGGTGGACTCCTCCGGCAATGTCTATGTGGCCGATTCCGGCCATCATGTCATCCAAATGATCACACCCGCCGGTTCGGTCGGCGTGATCGTCGGACAGTTCAACCGCGCCGGCTTTGGGGACGGCCTTTGGAGCGACGCCCAATTGAATTATCCGGCGGGAATTGCGGTGGACTCCACCGGCCATCTCATCATCGCCGACACCCACAACAACGCGCTCCGCGTCCTGACCCCTGGCGCGACCGGCTCGATCATTACGTTCGCCGGGGGCAATTATGGCTACCAGGACGGCAACGGGAGCAACGCTTGGTTTCGATACCCCACTGGCCTTGCGCTCGACTTGTCCGGCAATCTGTTCATCGCCGATTACTACAACGGGGCCATCCGTGAACGTGTGCTTCCCATCCTGCCTGGAACCCCCGCCATCACGACGCAGCCCATGAGCCAGGACGTGGCGGAAAGCAACAGCTTCACCTTGACCGTCGTGGCGACCGGAACCCCGGCGCCAACCTACCAGTGGATCAAGAACGGCGCGCCCATCCCCGGCCAGACGGCTTCGTCCTTTACCGTTGCCAGCGCCGTCCGCACCAACAGCGGCGCCTACTACGTCGTCGTCGCAAACACCGCCGGAAGCGTGCCGAGCAACCCCGCGATGGTTCAGGTGCTCGTCCCGGCCATACTGATGCCGCCGGTCGCTCTGCCCGGCGGCGGAGGTTTGCAAATCCTGTTCCAGGATGCCGACGGCGGTCTCCCGGCGGATCTCGACAAACTCACCCTCCAGTGGCGCACCAACCTGCCCACTCCCAGCGACACCCTCTGGCAAGACATCACCACCGGATTCTCCGTCAGCGGCACCAACATCATCGTCGCCGACCCGGAAGCCACGAACTTCACCACCCGCTTTTACCGCCTGATAGAATACTGAATTTGCATGGACAATTCCTTCGCTATGTGATACCCTTGTAAGCAACATGAGGTTGGGGGCCACAAACGTCAGAACCGGCCGGGACGGCATTCCGTCCGCCGCCGCGCGGGGTGTCCTGCGCCAAAGTTGTAGCGGCGGTCTGCGACCGCCGCACAATGGCGGGTCTTGCGCCAAAGTGGCGCGCGGTCGCTTCCGTCCGGCCGCCCGCCCGCCCCGCGTGTCCTTCCGCGCCAGACCATCCCAATAAAGGTGGATAAAGGTGGATAAAGGTCAATAAAGGTAAAAAAAAATATTTTTTTGTGACGAAATGCAAAAAATGGCAAGGCCGCGCCCTTTCACCCGCTCGCCTCTCGCCACTGGCGACTGTGCCCCGCGCGCTCCCAAATCGTGTCCAATCGTGCATAATCGTGCATAATCGTGCTATATTTTTGGTCAAACCCTCCTGGATGCCTGATTCTGCGTCTTCTCCACGCTTCCTCCCATCGCCGGTCATCCAGAGCGGCGGGTGGCCGCGACGTTCCCCTCCACGGCACCCTCATGAATTGGCCCTCCAGAGCCGGCCCCGCCCAAAATCCGCGCTTGACCTGACTTCATCGGCTGACATATTCGCTCCCATGCGCAGGCCCACAGGCGGCACTGGTTTCGCCGGCCCGGTCGGCGCGCCGGCGCATGCTCCCTTCAAGGTGGTTGTTCGCCGCAACCGGCGAGACGATAATGTCCAAAGAATATAATCAAAACGCGGTTTCCGAAGATTTCGAGTTCAGGGCCTTGCGCGAGGCGGTGAATTACAAGCGCCTGCTGGTCAAGGAATTCAGCGCGTTTGTCCGCGGGCGCGCCCTGGAGGTCGGATCGGGCATCGGCCAGATGACGGCCGTTTTGCGCGCCTGCCCCTCCATCCAATTCTTGCAGTGCGTCGAGCCGGAATCCGCCTTCTGCGAACAATTTCGCAACTCCTTTCCAGATCAGCCGCTCATCCAGGGGATGATCCGGGACGCGCCGGGGGACGATTGGGATGCCATCGTCAGCGTCAATGTGCTGGAACATATCGAACAGGATGTCGAGGAACTCGCGCTCTATCATCAGCGTCTGATTGGCAAACGCGGCGTCCTGGCCCTGTTCGTGCCCGCCCGCCCGGAATTGTATGGGCAGGTGGACCGCGACTTCGGACATTACCGCCGGTATGGGCGTTCGGAAGTCGTCTCGAAGATCACCAAAGCCGGATTCCAAATTGAAAAGATCCGCTACTTTGACTTTGTCGGCTATTTTGGGTGGCTGATCATTTGCCGTCTCCTTCGCCAAAGCAGTTTCAAGCCGAAAACGGTCCGGTTGTTCGACCGGCTGATCTTTCCGCTGGAGAACTTCGTGGAGACCAGAATTTGCCCGCCGCCGATTGGCAAAAACCTCCTCGTCGTCGCCCGCGCCACCTGATCCCATGACGAACCTCCCGCCAGTTCTTCCGCTCTTCCTCAAACTCTCCCCCCTCTGGTTTTGTTTCGGCTGCGGCTGCCTTTTTTTTCGCCAACTCGCCGCCCGGAGCTGGATCGGCAAAGACTGGCGCATTTCCTGGGCGCTCACTGTCCTGCTGATGGGATGTCTTTATGTGGGCATTGCCGAGTGCGCCGGCGCCGCGCGCCAATTGAACCGGGCGGCCGTGCTCGGGGCGTGGATGGCGGTGGATGCGGCGCTGCTGGTCGCCGTCGTCCGAATGCGCGCGCCAGCCCCGAAAAATATCAGGGCCGCCATCAAGGATGGATGGAGGCGGTTCTCGCCGCCTTCCGCCGCCGGCCCGTTGTCCCGTTGGAACAACGCATTGCTGGTCTTGGCGGCGGCGATGGTTTTGCTGGTCGGTTTCATCGCCTTGTGGTGCCCGACCAATGTCTGGGATTCCTTGACGTATCATCTGCCGCGCGTCCTGCACTGGCTCCAGCAGCACAGTCTGGCCCATTACCCCACCAACAGCGTGCGGCAATTGGAATTGTCCCCCGGGGCCGAACTGCAAACCTGCTCCCTCATGCTGCTGACCGGCGATGATTGGCCGGTGAATCTGCCCCAGTGGTGGGCACTCCTGACCTGCGCCCTGCTCGCCAGCTTCCTGACGGAAAAATTCTTGACATGGCATTTCGGCAAGACCCCGCTCGACGCCGCCAAGGTGCGGTTCTGCGGCCTTTTTGCCGCCCTCCTCGCCATCACCGTCCCCCAGGCGGTGACCCAGGCCGTTTCCACGCAGAACGATCTCCTGTCCTCCCAATGGGTGATGCTCCTGGCCGCCTTCTCCCTGCTCCTG
>JBEKAN010000422.1:0-3977 GCA_050015895.1 Verrucomicrobiota bacterium | reverse complement strand
CCCTTCCTAGCATCTGGGCCGATGAAACCCAGGCTCATCGTCCTGCTCTGCCTGTTCAACCTGACCGTGCTGGGGGTCGGTTGTTTTTGGGGCAGCCTCTATCTGGAGGGGCGCCTCAAGCAACAGAGCCAGTTGATGGTCTCCAATATCAACGAGGTGCGCACCCAGGCCGTCGCCGCCATCGCCGCCGCGCCGACCCCGCCAACCGTCGTTTACAAAACCAACCAGTTCCACTGGAGCCAGCTCGAATCCACCGATTACCGCCAATACATCGCCAACCTCCGCGCCGTCGGCTGCCCCGAAACCACCCTGCGCGACATCATCGTCACCGACGTCATGCGCCTTTACGCCGCGCGCCGCGGGAAGTTCTTTCAAAACGGCCACCCGTTCAAGTACTGGGAGACGGACGAGAAGCGGAAGCTCAAAGAGACCCAGATCGAGGAGCGCGACGCGCAGCTTGCGTTGATTGACAAGGAACTGCCCGCCGTCCTGCGCGAGCTGCTGGGCATCAATTACGAGCGCGAGCTGGACAAGTACTTCGTGGACGCCGGCGAGGAGGACCGCCGGCTGGCCTTCCTGCCCGATGACAAGCGCGCGCGCGTGCTGGCCCTGCGCGACCAGCAGGAGGGCCTGCGCGAAAAAGTCCTCTGGGGCGTGGTGGACGGAAAGCCCACGCCGGAGCAGACCGCCCAATTGCGCCAGATTGACCAGGACCACGAGGCGGCGCTGGCGGGCCTGCTGACGCCGGACGAGAAATATGAATTCGATTTGACAAGCTCGCCGACCGCCGACCGCATGCGCAAGGATCTGATCGGCTTCAATCCGAGCGAGGCGGAGTTCCGCGAGATTTTCACGCGCGAGCAGGCGCTCGACGCCGCCTACGCCTACGCCGACACCAACGACCCGGCCGTGATGGCCGCCAAAGCCGCCGACGAGCAACAGACGCGCGCGGAGATCGAGGCCGCGCTCGGCCCGGACCGCGCCGCCCAGTTCGAGCAGGCCGGGAACCCGGATTACCAAAACCTCACCATCCTGGCCGAGCGGTTCGACCTGCCGGACGGAGTCGCGCAAACGATGCTGGACATGCGCCAAAGCGTGGAGGACGCCCGGCGGCAGCTCCTGTCCGACCCGGCCCTCACCGACCAACAGCGCGCCACCGCCCTGCAGGCCGTGCAGGCGGCAACCGAGCAAGCCGCCCGCGAGACGCTGGGCGACAAAGCCTACGCCGAATACGCCCGCGGCGCCGCCTGGGTGCGCGGCCCCTGACCATTCCATCCCTCAGATATGTCATCCATCGCCGGCCCGCTGCAGCCCGTTGCAGCAAAAACATCTCCCGGTTGACAGCAAATCCGCTGATTACGCCTGAACATGACCATGAACACACTTTTAATGAGGGGTACCAAATCCTCGAAGGATCAAGAGTTATGCTGACACGGATTTTGTTGGACACCTGTGCCGTTAGGAACTTTTTGCACAAAAATGGGCCCAAACTCGATCACTCCGCATTAATTTTGCGAGCGTGGAAATATCGAATTTCGATAGCCGACGGGGCAATCTCTGAATTGATCGAGCAATTGACGTGCTCCCGCCTCGGCTTCGGCGACTGGCAACGCAAAATACACGAGCTCGATAGTCTGCTAGATCCGAAGTGGCCGATTTTCGTCGGCGGGCGCGAATTGTCTGCTATAGCTGGCTTCCAGACTGACCTGAACATTAACCATCGAGAAAGCCAAATTTATCACCAATCCTTTTGGAAGCTGCTCCGCGATTCCAGTTCACTGAAAGTTCTCTTGGACGGCATCTGTTACAGGGATGCGACCGGCAAATTGGTGAAGCTTAAGCCTGACGCTGCGCACATAAAACACACCTTGGATAAAGATCGAAAAACGTGGGTTGATTTTATCGACGACATGCGAGCGGCGAAGATAACCGGAGGCACTACTCTCGGCACATTGCAAGGAATTACAAAATTCTTAAGGTCGGATTTTGGTGCAGCTTCGACCGATCCCCTGAACCTGGACCGGCGATTGGATGCGGTAATTCGGCTCCTGGCCCAATTTGCCCACATGGCACTCAACCAGCCATCGCAATCCCAATATAATCCCTCAGCCACAAACAGGCGAGGCGATCTATTTGATTGGTCGCTGCTATTTGCGCTTCCACTTCCCGCTCTAATCGTGACATCGGATAAGCGATTTGTAAATCGTTTGAAAGCCACTAATGCGGATGACGCGCGGCAAGTGCTGCTCATCGAAGATTTTAACGAACACGCAAGAAACGATACACTTGAGTCCCTTCTTGATCACTACCGAACCACCGAGACACAGCAGCGTCAGTGGCGGGAGGCAGCTTATTTCAATTGGCTCAACCGCGGTTGCCCGTTCAACGACGATTTGGTGGACTGGTTTGCCACCGAGCCAATCGCGTGACTTTCGAGGTTCTATTAGAGAGTCGGCGACAGGCCAGCGGCTTGCCGGACCGGCCAGAGGTCGGACTAAACTCGGAGGCGATGGGAGGACGGAAGGCTTTCGCGATCACGGCGCCGGGGCAGCCTGTCGTCGGCGATTTGAGACGGTGGAGCGGAGAGGAACCGCCTTCGCCAAGCTACGGCGCGTCAAGCCCGCCTTCCCAGGGTTTAAGGCGCGCCAAGCCCGCTGGCTTCCTCCTCCGCCGGGCCTTCCACCTCCGCCAAGCCTTCCACCTCCGCCAAGCCTTCCACCTCCGCCAAGCCTACGGCGGACAAGAAGGAGGACGAGACGGCGGACAAGACGGCGCGGCGAAGGGTGGAACCGGCTTGAATTGGCGAAGTCAGGCCCCTCCCCAGCCGATGTGTCGTTGGAAAAAATCTCTGTGTCCTCCGCGCTCTCCCGTTCAAAAGAAACTCCCGTTTCAATGCAGCAGGTCCACCAGTCCCGTTTCATCCGCAAAACTTCTTGCCAGCGGTTGATCGAGAGTTGCCAGACTGAATCCATGTTGCCGGGCCAGCGCGACAAGATAACGGTCGGTGATCTGATTTGCGCCAGCCATCAGTTCCGTCCGCACGACCCGGTCGGCGCAACTCAAGTCGTCGGAAATGAATTGATGGCGCGGGTCGGCGATGAACTGGCGGAGAACGCCAAACGCCAGTTCGGGCGTCAGGCCGTAACCGAGCAGCGGATGCGAGGAGACGCGCGCAAAACCAAGCTGGACAACCGGGCAGGTCGCAAAGCCGGAAACACCCTTGAACCACGAACGGGACCGGGTGTGATGCTCGTGATTTTCCCAAAGCAACGCCATGAGCAGGTTGACATCAAGCAATCGGGTCACGGCATCAGGCTTTCAATCTCGTGAACGAGTTGTGAAGTGATGGTTCCTCCATGGGCGCGGATGACGGGCAGGCCGTCGCCTTCCGTGCCAACGGAAAATTGGTGGCGCGTCATGCAACTGCCGTTTTCTGCGATGAACTTGACGACTTGGACCTGTTCGTGCGCGGGCAATTCTCTGATTTGGTCAATGATTTCAAACGCACTCATGGTTTAATTATCCGGCAAAATTTGCTTTTGGCAACAGGTATTCCTTGTCCTGTTACGGCTTCCTGACGCGTCGTTACGGGGTTTGTTACGGGTCAAAACGCAATAATCCCCAATGTTTACGCGGGTTGTTACGGTGTTACGGGTCCAGACCCCCAAAGGTGTGCCCGCGCCGCTCCCAAGTCCCCCTCCGTCACCAGGTTTCCAGCCCAGCCGCAACCAAAGGAATTGAACCACGGATCACACCGTTGGCACGGATATGAAGAGACGGGGTTTTCATCCGTGAAATCCGTGAAATCCGTTCGCACCGTTGGTGCGCTTCCCGATATTGTGATGACTGTCAGAAATCCTCGCGAAAATGATTAGGATGAGGATTAAGATCGGAGGTCAGCCCTCTTTCCCGAAATTCTCCGCCATCGCCACGGCTTTGAGCATCGCTTTGGCTTTGTTGACTGTCTCCTGAAATTC
>JBEKAN010000421.1:0-5269 GCA_050015895.1 Verrucomicrobiota bacterium | reverse complement strand
GGGTCGCTTTTGCGGTGTAAGGCGTCAGACCGCCGTCCGGTTGGCCACCGCGCGGGGCGAGGGAAAAGGCAAATCGCGTGATGGTGCTTGCAAGATGCCTCCTCGCGAAGAGCGAAGGATGGTGCGCGCTGCAGGGTTTGAACCTGCGACCCCTACCGTGTGAAGGTAATGCTCTGCCGCTGAGCTAAGCGCGCAAAATCATTGATAATCAACAAGTTACGCAACCAAATTATTTTTCTTGTGCTAACCGCCAAAGTCCGATAAACTCCGCTTTAAGTCCGGCAAATTAGCACAATCAATGTTGTGAGAACTTATTCATCAAACCAAGGAAGAGCCACGGAAAGGACCGCCCGGTCGCAGATGATGACGCTGCGCGGTTTCACCCTGGTTGAGCTGCTGGTGGTCATTTTCACCCTCGCCGTTCTGGCGGTGATGGTCTTGCCCGCATTGGCGGCGACCACCGGCCGCGAGAAGGCGACCAGTTGCCTGAACAACCTCCGCCAACTGCAAATCGCTTATCATTTGTACGCCGGGGATTATAACGATTTGATGGTTACCAACCAAAAATCATCTGATTCGTTAAACAATTGGGCTGCCGGGATAATGAATGGGCCCCTTGGGGTCGGAGGGAGTATTACGGACCCGACGAATATTTTGCTGTTGGAGGAGAGCCTCCTCTACCCATACTGCAGGAACGTTGGCATTTACAAATGCCCGGCGGACACCGGTCCCAATCCCCAACTCGCCGAGGAGGAGGAAACTATCGAGGACCCATGCAGAAGTTATTCGGTGAACACCTATATGAATGGATATGATGTCGGCGCCACCCATCAGGATGACTGGCCGACCGGGACGTATATCGTCCAAACCAAGCTTTCAATGATCACCTCGCCGGGGCCCGCGAAAAGAATAGTCTTCGCGGATGAAAGTCAGGACTCGATTGATGACGGCAATTTGTCGGTTGTTCCCAGCGCCATCGGCACGGCCTACACGCCCGTAGATGTTTGGTGGAACTGGCCGACGGCCAGACATGGCAACGGCGCGGGATTCTCTTATGCGGACGGACACGCCACGGATATCTCATGGTTGGGCACACAGTTACAAACATGGGAAGCTGCGAACGTAACCGGGAGCCAGCCATACACTACTTTGAGCGGGAATGACCTTGCGGATTTGCGGACCGTTCAGGCCGGGATCGCTCTTCCGAATGGTCAGAATTAACCATGCTTTTAGAACAGACATCGCCTTGAGGCATTTGTTGATTTCCACCCGCTCGACCTCGCTTCCGCTGGCCGCCGGCGGCAACGGCGACTCCATGGAGCCGCTCGTCAGCCCCGACGGACGCTTCATTCTCTTTGACAGCACGGCGTGCAATCTGGCGCCGGGCACGGGCGGTCCGTTGTGCTTTCAAGTGTACCTGCACGACCGCGCCAGCAACACAACCACTCTGGTCAGCGTCAACCTCAATGGTCTTGGCGGGAGCGGCAATTCGATCTATGGGGGGATGTCGCCCGATGGCCGCCACGTGGTGTTCCAGAGCGACGCCAGCGATTTGGTGGCCGGAGACAACAATGGGGCGACGGACATATTTGTGCGGGATCTGGTGGCGGGGACGACCGCGCTGGCGAGCGTCGCGACCAGCGGCATCCAGGGCAACGGCCCTTCCACCAGCCCTGTGATCACGCCGGATGGCCGCTATGTGGCGTTTCTCAGTGTGGCGAACAATTTGGTGACGAACGGCAACGGCGCTCCCAATGTGTTCGTGCGGGATCTGGTGATGCAGACCACAGTTCTGGCAAGTCCTGGATTGACTTCCACATATGGGCTGCCCTCCTCGCCATACGGCTTCTCAACATCCCCGCCAGCGATCACACCAGACGGTCGGTATGTGGCGTTCGGGACCCCGTTTACCGGGTTGGTTCCCGCCGCGACCAATACTGCGGGCGAGGTGTATGTCCGTGATCTGGTCGCCAACCAAACGATATGGGCGAGCACCAATGCCTCGACCCTGGCTTACGCGATCCTGGGGCAAACCACCAACCAGTCATCCGAACATCCCGAGATCAGCGACGACGGAACATTCGTGACGTTCAAAACCGGTTCGCGCAGCAACGCCGTCATTTTTCAATACAACATGACCAATGGAACGACCACGACGATTTACACCAACGCGCTGTTATACACAGCCGGGACCGCCACCGCCTTGCTCGCGGACGACGATTTTTACGGGCCTGAAACGACGCCGGACGGGCGGTTTGTCGCGTTCGTGGCGATTGAAGCGGCGTCACAGGGGAGCACCAATTATGGAAGCGTTCGTTTGTGGGACAGTGAGACCGGGACCAACGTGGTGGTTTGCACCAATGCCGGCGGCGTGTATTCCCCGGGCACACTCTCCCAGGCGCCGGTGGTCACGCCGGACGGGCATTATGTGGCGTTCCTGAGCAACGCCCGGGATTTGACCACCAATTCCGTTTCCAACGGCTTCCATATTTTCCTGCGTGACATGATTGGAGGGTCCATGACGATGGTGGATGTGGACACCAATGGCGTTGGCTCGACCGATTTCGAGGGGATGTTTCCAAGTCTCAGCACCAACGGGCAGTTCGTCGCCTTCTCCGGGCCTGACAGCCAATTGGCGCCTTTGGATATCAACGGCGCGGACGATGTGTTCCTGCGGGACATGAGCGCCGACGCCACGCAGATGATTTCCCAGCGCAGTTCCTCGGTGCCCGTGCGGTCCGGCGGCGGGCTGAGTTCGGAAGGCCCGCTTTCCATCAGCGCCGACGGACGCTGGGTGGCCTTTGCCAGTTACGCGACCGATTTGGTTCCAAACGACACGAACAACGCGGAGGATGTTTTTGTGTGCGACCGTTGGAGCGGCAGCAACACCCTGGTGAGTGTCGCGCCAAACGGAGGTTGCGCCTTGGGAGGCCAATCCATGTCGCCCATGATCAGCACCAACGGGCGCTATGTCATTTTCCTCAGCGCCGCGACCAACCTGACGACGAACGTGATTACGAATCCCGGCACCTACAATATATTTCGCCGGGACCTCCAGTTGCAGACCACGGTTTTGGTGACTGTCAATACCAATGGCACGACATCGGGGGACCACCCGTCCTACACTCCGGCAATGAGTCTGGACGGCCGGTACGTGGCGTTCATCAGCCAGGCCGACAATCTTGCGGCAGGCGTGAGAAACGGGGGGGGATTTTGGCGCGACATTGACGGGGGTGTGACGGTGGCATTTTGCACAAACAACTCCTCCTTTACGGCGGCCCAATATGCCGGCATGCTGCCTCCTCCGACCATGAGCACCAATGGGCGGTACGTGGCGTGTGCCAGCCTGATTAGCCCTACCGCCGTACCGATTTTTGTCTGGGACCACGTCTTGTCAAGGAATATTTACAGCAATTGGTTTTATAATTATTCGGGTTTCCCGGTCATAAGCCCCGACGGCTCACGATTGCTCTACCAGAGTTTCTCCTACGCGAGCGCTCCCGCCAATTGCGTTCAGGACTTGGTCCACGGAACCAACATGCTGACGATCAATCTCACAGAAAGCACTCGAAGCCCGGGCATCTGGAGCGGCAACGGGCGTTTTGTGGCGATGGTGTCATTGGCGGCCGTTTCCAGCAAGGACACCAACAACGCCACTGACGTGTACCTGTGCGATCTCCTGACGCCAACGAATATTCTGGTCAGCGTGAACTCGAGCCACACGGCGAGCGGCAATGCCGCTTCCGACTCGCCGGCGGTGAGCTGGGACGGAAGGTACGTGGTTTTCCGCAGTTTTTCCACCAACATCGTCGCCGGCCACACCAATGCGCCCGACTTGTATGTCTATAACGTCGCCACGGGCACGAACAGCCTTCTGACCACGGAGCAGCCGACTTCCGACTTTGTGGCGTTGCCAAGCCAGCCGGTCATCAGCATGGATGTCAGCAGCGCCGTTTTCCAAAGCAGCGGCTCCGGTCTGGCCTTTGGGGACGAGAACCGGTGGCCGGATGTGTTCGCCGCCGTGCTGCCGCCGGCGGCCAACGCGGACAGCGACGGGGACGGCATTCCCGACTGGTGGATGATCCAGTACTTTGGGCATGTCTGCGGAGAGGCCTACGACCAATCCCTCGCCCAGGATGATCCGAACGGGACGGGCATGACCGCTTTGCAGGATTATATCGCCGGCACGAACCCGACGGATCCCGACTCGGTTTTCCAAGTCATGGTTGTGCCGCCGGTTTCTCCCGGCGGAAACGTGATGCTGATTTGGCCCGCTGTGGCGGGCAGAACTTACTCTATACTGTACAAAGACAGTTTGGATGATCCCGCCTGGAACCCGTTGGAAGGCGCGCCAACCATCAACGGGAACCAAGGGCAATTCTTGGTGCCGACCGATCAAACGAGCCGCTACTATCGGATCGTGGTCCAATAAGCCTTTGGAACCCAGGCCATAAGAGCGTGTTTTGAAAATCCGCTCTCTGAGCGTTTTCCGCCGAATGGCTCGGCAGGAGCCTCGCCCTACCTGGGTGATTGTGGCAGGGCGAGGCTCCTGCCGAGCCGGGGCGTCAAGAAAATCAGATTATTAAAACACGCTCTAAGAGGATGGTGCGCGCTGCAGGGTTTGAACCTGCAAAAATCCCCGGTTTTCCTAGGAAATTCACACGCTGACACACCGATAGACACACCCATTTGCGCCGTGTGCGCGGATTTGGGCCAAGTCATTCGTGCCTGGCCGAAACTGGGCGAGCCGTTGCGGAAGGCAATCCTCGCCATTGCGGGCACGGCTGCAAAGGAGGGAAGCCAGTGAAAAAGACAATCTCCAGTCTTACCGGGGCGAAATGCCCTGCCAGCGCAGAAGTCCCTCTTCAACCTGTCGAAGCTGATCCGGCGTCAACATGCCAAGACGGCGCAAGAAATACTTGGGTGGCAATGCCTGAATCCCTTGAACCAGGAATGCCCCCTCCTCAAGAAATCGTGTCGGCACAGAAACCTCAAACTGCGAGTGGCGCGTGGCCGTGGTGTGCGGAACCACGCCGATCAAGGCGCGATCCGCGTCCCCGTAAGGAATGCTGATGACCAAAGCCGGCCGAACCTTCTGCGTTATGCCAAAGTCCACCTGCCACACCTCTCCACGCTCAGGCATGAGGATGATTCTCCTCGTCATCCAGCGCGCGGAAAGACGCCGCGGCCAGAGCCGCGAAATCGTCATCAGTCAAATCATCCGACATCGGAACCCGTTCGACGATGGCGCGTCGAAGTTGTTGACGCT
>JBEKAN010000420.1:0-4019 GCA_050015895.1 Verrucomicrobiota bacterium | reverse complement strand
GGAACTGCCCGCTCTTGAACGCGCCCGAAAGCGGCTCGGCCGGTTTCCGCGTGAACGTCGAAATCTGCGCCCGCCCCGAATTTTGCGCGATCGTCACCAGCTCCATTTTGTGGTCCCCGTCCAAATCATCCGCCAGCCAGGACCGGACCGGCGGGAAATTGAAATGCACCTCCGGCCCGAGCTGCCCCTGCGCGTTCTGCAGCCGGAACCGGAACGGGTCCGGGTCGTCCCAATTGACCAGCAGCAAGTCATCCCGGCCCTCCCCGTCAATTTCCAGCGCTTGCACCCCCTTGACCGTGCCGGCGAAGGGGATTTTTTCCGGCTCCGCCAGCGTGTGGTCCGCGTTCTGGGCCAGATAATAGATGTTGTTTTCCCCCAGCAATATCAGACCGCGCCGCCCGCTGCCGTGGAGATCCCCGCTGGTCAGCGCGTCCACACTCATCTGCCCGTCCGCAATCGGCCACCGCTTGGGCGCGCTCCACCCGTTGGTCCCCTGGTTGTAGAGCACCACCAATTCCTTCGGGTCCCCGTAATACGCCAGGTCCGGCAGCCCATCCCCGTTCAAATCCGCGACCACCAGCGAGGATATCCGCTTTTCCGACGCGATGGAGGTGATCCGGAAACGCGCGTCGGGCGGCAGTTGGTTGATTTCCTTCTTGATCCCCTCCTCCGCGGGCGGGACGTTGGTCTTGCCCGTTTGATTGTACAGAATGTTGATCTTCGACCGCGCGTTGTTCACCACGATCAAGTCCGTCAGCCCGTCCCCGTCCATGTCCGCCGCGTGCAGCAGGCTGATGGACTCGTTGATGGGATAAATCTCCTTCCCCGAAAAACCGAACCTGTTGGTCTCCGGCGTCTGCGCCTGCGCGGCCGTCACAAGCGCCGCCCACGCCAGCGCCCCCAAAAAACTCCGCCCCGCGATCAACATGGATTTGATAATCATAGTCTATTTCACGGCCGATTTTTGCCGTCGGATGATGCCCGCCAGCGCGCGCAGCGAATCGTTCACGGTTTCGGCGTTGGAAAAGACCTTGGCCACGTCCGGCTCCAATACGACCACATTCGTGCCGCGATGGTAGCGCCGGAAATACCGTCCGCGCGCGCCGCCGGAAAAATCGTATTCGGCTCGCATGTCTTTGTCGCTTGCTTCAACTGATGGGTTCTTCATAACTTTTCCTTTCGCGCCGGCTCGCCCGCCTCGCGCTGATGATTCGAATACTATCACCGCGTTCGGTGTGGATGACAACCAACAATTTTCCCTCGTGCGAACGTCCCACGATGATGTGCCGCGTTTCCGTTTCAGAATGCGCCGGATCGGCGATCGTCGCAAAATCCTCATCAACGCCGCCGGTGGTAGGAATTGGTCAGCACCACAATCGTCACCGGCGCGGAAAGCGCCTGGGTGCCGTTGTTGTCCGTCGCCAGCGCCGTCACTCTGTTGCTCCCCACCGGCGCGTTGGTCCAAAGAAACGAGAACGGCCGCCAGGGGATGTTCGTGCCCCCGCCGCGAAAGAACAGCGGCGGCGTCCACGCCGGATTGTTGGTCACCACGCCCAGGCTGGCGCCCCCGGCCAAAAACTCCACCGTGGCAATCGCCCCGTCCCTCTCCCCCGCGGCGGCGACAAGGTTGATGTCCGCGTTGGACGGAAACCTGGCTCCGCTCATCGGCGCCGCGATGCGCGCTTCCGGCGCCGGCAGATTGGTCGTCACCGTGATGTCCATCGCCGGGGAAGTCGTTTGCAGGCCCGCGTTGTCCGTCGCCAGCGCCGTCAGCGCGTAAGCGCCCGGCGGCACATTGGTCCAGACGATCATGAACGAATTGTTTTGCGGCTCGCGCAATATCGGGGGCAGACCGCCCCTCCTGCTTCCAGCCCCCTGCGGCCGGAACGGGCCGGAGGGAAACGGCTGATTGGTCACGACCCCAAGGCTGGCCGCCCCGGCGAAAAACTCCACCGATGTCACCCATCCATTGCTGTCCCCCGCCCTCGCCAGGATCACGATGTTGGGCCGGGAGAGGAACGAAGCCTCATTCGTCGGGCTTTCCATGGCGACCGTCGGCGCGACATTCGTGTAATTGTACGCGATGTACACCACCGCCAGGTCGTAACCGCCCAAAATCCGGATACCATGTCTCCGGGCCTCGGTCAGCTCCAATTCCACCGTTTTGTACCTCGTCGCCGCCGGCTCCGCCACCGGTGTGATCGTGATGTTGGTCTCGCTCTGTCCGGCCGCCAGCGTCACCGACGTCGGCGCGGCCGCATAATCCACCCCATTGGTCGCCGTTCCGCTCAGGGAGAAGGCGACCGTGACGGCCGAATTAGTGTTCTCCCCGCGGCTGATAGTGAAGACCCCGGCATGGTTGCCCGGCTCGTAGGCCAGCGGTTGCGTGGCCCGCACCGTGACCACCGGCCATGCGGCCTCGGCGCCGCGTTGGGCCAGGGCTGTGGAGGATGCCAGAAAGCCAGGCAAAACCGCCGCCGCGGCCAAAGACAAAAAAAGACGCCGTTGCATATTCACATTTCCATCACCCCTTGCTCAACATTCAGGGTTTACCCCAAAACTATACCCGCCCCCGCCCCCATTGTCAAAGCGCGGCAAATTGGCATTGTTTTCAAAGGTTGAGGCTCCCCCGAGCCGTGATTGGCGTTGCCATCTTTTGCCAATTGGGGACATGGGGGGGACATTTTTTTGGTTTGATTAACCTTCATTAACCTTCATTAGCCTTCATTGACCTTCATTGGGGGGCAGGATGGAAAAAGCAGAAATGGGAAATTGGGAAGAATGGAACAACATGACGAATTGCGCCTGAGGGGCGCTGGCAGAAATTGACTGGTCGGCCTGGACCAGGCTGAGGGTCGGCGTCGGGCCATGTGCATGTCATTTTCATAGGTCGGATTACTCGGATTAGGTCGGATTGGCTCGGTTACAGTCGGATAGGTGTGCCTGAGGCGATCACGGGCGTTAACGTTAAAGTCGCCATTGGCAAGAGCCGCTTCGCCCCGGTGGTCAGCGGACTTCCACTCTTCCGCCGTCGCTGATGCTGTCCTGCGACAAGTTGCCGACGGACTGGCCATTCTTCCTTTCACGCAAGAAACCGTATCACAAGTTCTAATGAATGTCAAGCTCTTTCTGCATTTATTTGCCGCAAAGAGGCGCCAAAGGCAAAATTGGGAAAGCACAAATTCGAAATGGCATTGGGAAGGTCCCAACTCCGGGGTCGGAATGATCCGCGAATTGCGCGAATTGGCGCGAATGATCTGCCTTGATTCCAAGTATGGGAAGGGACAATTTTGACTGGATTTACAGGATTCACAGGATGGGCTTGAAGACGCGGATCAGACTGATATGCAGGGATTCACAGGATTTGGAGAGCCCAGTCGGCGAAGCGCCAACTGGATTCCGCTGGGGCTATTGGCCCAGCCTGGCGCGGTAAAAGCGCCACGGATAATTGGTCCAGCACGGATCGCAGAAATAAACCGGGTTGAATCCGACGGCATTCGTGCAAAGCGGCGTCCAATTCACCAAATCCGTCGAGCCATCCACGACGATGGTCTGGCCATCCGCCCCGCCCAAGTCGAACCCAAACTGGTTGGTCAGGAAGCCAAAACAGCCATCGCACGCAATGATCTGCGGCGGAGTATTCGAACTGACGACACTGAGCGCGGCCACGGCGCTGGTCACGCTGCCGTAAGGGCTTGTGATGAGGACCTGGTAGTTGCCGGCATTATTCGAACCCACATTGGTTAGCATTAATGAAGGAAGCCCGGCAAGATTGACCTTGCGGACGCGTTGGTTTTCGGTGTCAGCGATGTACAGGTTGCCCGACCAATCCAGACCCACGCCGTACGGATTATCCATGGTCGCGTTGGTGGCGGCGCCACCGTCTCCGGAATACCCCGCGCTCCCCTTCCCCGCCGCAGTCGTGATGATCCCGTTGGTGTTTACCTTGCGAATGCGGTTGTTGTTCCGGTCAGCAATATACAGGTTGCCAATGGGGTCCAGTGCGACGCCGCTGGGGT
>JBEKAN010000419.1:0-6962 GCA_050015895.1 Verrucomicrobiota bacterium | reverse complement strand
CGACGGTTTTGTTCATCTTCCAGTTGCCGGCGATGATGAGTTTGCGTTCTTTGTTCATGTGGGAGGGAGGCGGGGTGTGGTGATGGGGAAACTTATTTCATTGGTCGCTCAGGGCGGCGACGCCGGGAAGCTCGCAGCCTTCCAGAAACTCCAGGCTGGCGCCGCCGCCGGTGCTCATAAAGGTGACTTTGTCGCCCAAGCCGGCCTGGTTGAGGGCCTTGACGCTGTCGCCGCCGCCAATGATGCTTTTGGCGCCGTTGTGGGCGGTGGCGTCGGCGACGGCGCGGGCGACGGCGAGGGTGCCTTCGGCAAAGCGTTTGTCCTCAAACATGCCCATGGGGCCGTTCCACATGATGGTTTTGGCCTTGAGGATGATGTCGCAGAAGCGGCGCCTGGTGTCCGGGCCGATGTCGAAGCCCGACTCGTTGTCGGGGATGTCCTGGGCGGACTCGAGCCTGGGGTTCTGAAATTCAAAGATGGGTTTGCCCTTTTTGTTGAGTTTGCCGGTGTTGACGGTGGTGGCGACAATGCTGTCGGTCGGCAGGAGGAACTGGATGTTGCGGGTCCTGGCCTTTTCCAGGGCGGCCAGGGCGATGGCGGTTTTGTCGGGTTCGCAGAGGGATTTGCCGACTTTTTTGCCGAGGGCGAGGTCGAAGGTGTAAGCCATCGCGCCGCCGATGAGAAGGGAGTCGGCTTTTTCCAGCAGGCGGTCAATGACCTTGATTTTGTCGGAGACTTTGGCGCCGCCGAGGATGACGACAAAGGGGCGGGCGGGGTTTTCCAGTTCGTTGCCCAGGTATTTGAGCTCGCGCTCCATGAGCAGGCCGGCGGCGCATTTGCCGCCGCGGCGGGCGATGACGCGGGCCACGCCCTCGGTGGAGGCATGGGCGCGATGGGCCGAGCCGAAGGCGTCGTTGACGTAGGCGTCGGCGACGGCGGCGAGTTTTTCGGCGAAGGCGGGATCGTTGGCCTCCTCCTGGTTGTAATAGCGGACGTTTTCCAGAAGGAGGACGCCGCCGGGCTGAAGGGCGGCCACGGCCTGGGCGACTTTTTCGCCGATGCAATCATCCACGAACGCCACGGGGCCGCCGAGCATTTCGGCCAGTTTGTCGGCGACGGGGCGCAGGGACATGGAGGGTTCGCGTTTGCCCTTGGGACGACCGAGGTGGGCGGCGAGAATGATTTTGGCGCGTTTGGAGATCAGGAGGCGAAGGGTGGGCAGGGTCTCCTTGATGCGGGTGGTGTCATTGATGAGCATCTTGCCGTCGCGCTCCTCCATGGGAACGTTGAAATCCACGCGGACAAATACGCGCCGGTTGGCGACGTCCAGGTTGTTCACAGTCAATTTTGCCATAAATCAGGGGGGAGAGAATACCCCAAAGGGGCGGGGAGTCAAACGGAATGAGAGGGGATGTCGTCCTAATCAAACCCGCTTTCTTGAATCCGCCATAAATTCTGGCTTGGAGCGGCGCAACGCGGGAAGCGGCGCGCCAGCCGCGGCAATTTTGATTGAGGGAAGAGCCAAAGCAGGGTATGGATAACGGTAATGAGACGACAGAGTGATTTCGTCCTGGAAAAGGCGGGATGGCCGGCATTGCTGTTGGAGGAAAATGGAGCCATCTGCCGGGCCAATCACGCCGCCCGCCAACTCTTCGGCGCCGCGGTCCAGGGGCTTCCGGGGGTCACTTCGCTGGCCTCGTTCCTGGATGACGCCAATGGGGTCAAACTGGACCGATTTCTGGCCGACCAAGCCGCCGGACAAGCGGGCGATCTGAAGCTCAACCTCCCCGGGGGCCAGAAAGCGCGCTTCCAGGCCCGCGCGACCAAAATCTCCCGCGACGGCCAAAATTATTTTATCCTCCAACTGTTCAGCGGGCCGGAAAGCGCCTTGTCCGACACCGCCGCTTGGACGCGCTCCAGGGAGGGCAAGGACTTCTCCAGCTCGTCCCCGACCTCGTTCTTGGACGCGATGGAAGTTCCCTTCGCCCTGACCAACTCCGACTGGCCGGCGCTGGTGGTGGATAAATTGGGAACAATCATTCGATCCAATCCCGCCGCCGCCCGCGTGTTTGGGGCCGCCGCCCGGAAGAGCGCGGCCCTGGGGCTGATTTGGCCCCCGGAGAACACGCTTCCTCTGGAGAAGCTTCTGTCCTCCCCCATGCATGGAGAAGCCCAACTGGTGAAGGTGCGGGCCGAAAGCGGCACCGTCCTCCCTTTCCTGGCGCAGGCCTGCCCGGCCGCCCAAAGCAAGTGGGTCTTGCTCCAGTTTTTCAAGGAGAGCCTCCCGGCCCCGGCGGCGGCGGCGGCCGCGTCGGGCGGGCAGGAAAAACCCGGAGAGGAATTCTTGTTGCAGGAGGCCGACTGGCCGGCCTTTCTGCTGCGCAAGAACGGACAGGTGGTGCGCGCCAACCGCGCGGCGGTGCGGGCGTTCGGCAGCGGGGTGGAAAAGCAGGATGTCAAGCTGAGCGCGATTTGGTCGCCGGAGAACCGGGATTCGCTGGAACAGTTTCTCAGTTTGCCGGCCCCCTCCGCCCCGCCCCGGCTCAAGTTCCGGCTCAAAAGCGGGTTGCCCGCTGTGTTTCTCGTCCAGCTTTCCTCCGTTGCCGCGGAGGATGTATTTCTGCTCCAGTTGCTCAAAGATCCCGGCCCTGTTGGCGGCGCGCACACGCCGTCATCTCCGGCCGGAACCGCCCCGGGGGGCGGGCTGGAATCCCACACCGCCCAGCGGCAGAAATTGGATTGCGCGCTGCAACTGGCGCGCTCCGTGGCGCTGGATTTCAACAACGCGCTGACCAGCATCCTGGGCCACAGCTCCCTGCTGCTGAGCCAGGCCGAACCGGACCATCCCTGGCGCGGCTCGCTGGTGCAAATCGAGAAATCCGCCGCCAAAGCGGCCGAAGTGGCCAGCGACCTGGGATCCTTCAGCCTTCCCGGCAATTGGAGCGCAGACTTTTCACCGTCAATTTCGACGAGGCCAAGATGCAGCAGGCGCTGGTGCGAATTCTGGAAAATGCCGTCGAAGCCGTCCAGACCGACGGCAAGATCACGGTGGAGACGCGCAACCTTCAGTTGTCCCAGCCAACCCAGGACGGGGCCGCGAAACTGAACGCGGGCCATTATGTGTGTGTGGAAATCTCCGACAACGGCGCGGGGATTTCCGACGAGGTGATGCCCCATGTGTTCGAGCCTTTTTTCACCACCAAGGGCAGCAAGCATCGCGGCCTGGGGCTGGCCTGGGTCTATGGCATTGTCACCAACCACGGCGGCGGCGTGGCCGTCTCCAACGCCACCGGCGGGGGCGCCCGCGTCCGCCTGTATCTGCCGGCCAACGACCAGATCGTCCGGGAGGCCCCGCTGGCGATGACGGATTTGCGCGGGAGCCAGACGATCCTAGTGGTGGATGACGAAGACCTGATGCTGACGATGGCCCAGATGGTGCTCTCCTCCTTCGGTTACACTGTGCTCACGGCCAACAGCGGGCTGAAGGCGCTGGAGCTTTTCTCCCATTGGAAGGACTCCATTGACCTGGTGCTGGTGGATTTGGTGATGCCCAACATGAGCGGCCGGGAATTGACCGAGCAGATCCGCAAAATCGCCCCGCGCGCGCGCATTGTCTGGTGCAGCGGGTATGTCCGTTCCAGCCAGGCGGAGGACGAGGGGCCCTATCTACAGAAACCCTTCACCAGCCAGGACCTGCTGCGGGCGGTCAAACACGCCCTGGCGGACGCCGCCGACGCCCCGCCGCCGCTGGAGGCCGGGGCGCCGGAAACGGCCTGAAACCCGGCCTCAAAAAAATCTTCAATATCATTAGTTGACATTATTCTCACTTTCGCTTTCAATCACCTAATGCAAGTCGAAAGCTTAAAAGTATTTTGTGACCTGGCTGAAACGGAGAGCTTCACCAAAGCCGCCCAGGTCAACAACGTCACCCAGTCGGCCGTCAGCCAGCAGATCAGCTCGCTGGAGCGCCAGTTCAAGTCGCTGCTGATCGAGCGGAGCAAGAAGAAATTCCGCCTCACCCGCGAGGGCCAGGTGCTCTACGAATACAGCAAACAGCTCATCCAGACTTACGATTCGCTCCACAACCGCCTCCAGGAGATCAAGGACATCATCTCCGGCACCATCCGTCTGGCGACCATTTACAGCATCGGGCTGCACGACCTGCCGCTCTACCTGAAAAAATTCCTCAAGCTCTTTCCCACCGTCAACGTCCACGTGGAGTACCGGCGCGCCAACCAGGTCTATGACGACGTGCTGGGAAACGTGGTGGACATGGGCCTGGTGGCCTACCCGACCAAGGACGCCAAGCTGGAGCTCATTCCCCTGCGCAAGGACATCCTGGTGATGATCTGCCACCCGCAGCATCCGCTGGCCCGGAGCCGGTCGGTCAAATTATCCCAACTGGCCGGCGAGAAATTCATCAGCTTCGAGCCGGACATCCCCACGCGCAAAGCCATTGACAAAATCCTCAAGGAGCACGACGTGGAGGTGGAGAGCGTGATGGAGTTTGACAACATTGAGACGGTCAAACGGGCGGTGGAGATCGAGGCGGGCATTTCCATTGTGCCCCAGGCGACCATCACCCAGGAAGTGGCCAAGCACACCTTGTCCGAGGTGAGAATTGAGGGCGTGGAACTCTTCCGCCCCCTGGCCGCCATTTACAAGAAGAACAAGGTCCTCTCCCCGGCCATGAAACAGTTCCTCCATATATTGAAGGGCTGAGAGGGGGACTTTTACTTCAAGTTTTTGGGGTTCAGCGGCCGCAGATCGCGCGGGAGGAAAAGGCCGTCCTTGCGGATCAGTTCGTCGTCAAACCACACCTCGCCGCCGCCCCATTCCGGCCGCTGGATCAGCACCAGGTCCCAATGCACCGCCGACCGGTTCCCGTTGTCCGCGTCCTCGTAGGCCTGTCCGGGGGTGAAATGCAGAGAGCCGGCGATTTTTTCGTCAAACAAAATGTCGCACATGGGATTGAGGATGTAAGGGTTGAAACCCAGGGAAAATTCCCCCACGTAACGGGCCCCCGCGTCCGTGTCCAATATCTCGTTCAGGCGCGCGTTGTTCCCGCCGGCCGAGGCCTTGACGATCTTGCCGTCCTGGAATTCCAGCCGCACATTCTCAAATTTCGCGCCCGAATAAATGGTGGGCGTGTTGTATTGGATGCAGCCCTGAACGGAGGTTTTGACCGGACAACTGAAGACCTCGCCGTCGGGGATGTTGCGTTTGCCCTCGGCCAGCAGCGCGCCGATGCCCTTGACGCTGAAACGCAGGTCGGTGCCGGGGCCTTTGAGACGCACCCGGTCGGTCCGGTTCATGCGCTTTTGCAGCGGGATCATGGCGCGGGCCATCTTGGGATAATTCATGGTGCAGACGTCGAAATAAAAATTCTCGAACGCCTCCGTGCTCATGCCGGCCGCCTGGGCCATGCCGGGGGTGGGCCAGCGCAGCACGCACCAGCGCGTCTTGTTGACGCGCCAGTCCTGCACGGGGCGGATCGTCTTGGAATAAAGGCTCATCAGGGGGCCGGGGACATCGGCGTTTTCGCTGGCGTTGGCGGACCCGCGCACGCCGATGTAGGCCTGCATCCGCCTCATGCGGGACAACTCGACATCGCGCACCAGGCGGGCGTGGAGGGCGTTGGTCTGGAGGGCCATTTCGCGCGCGACCCACGTGTGGCGCACCTCGATCAGCGGGATGGCGCCCGCCCGCCGCGCGGCGCGCATCAGCTCGATGGAGAAGTCGTCCGGCACGTCAATCATCTCCAGCAGGACGCGGTCGTTTTTTTTGAGTCCGGTGGAGTAACCCACCAGCAGGTTGGCCAGTTTTGTGTAGCGGGGATCGGTCATAAGGTCGAGCCCACTAAACACCGCCCGCGCGGGAAAGGCAATGAAAAGAGGCGCCTTCTCCCGGCTCTTTCGGCTTCGCGGGGGGGGCTTCCAGGGGTTTTGAGCCGTCAACCCGTCAGGACCCCCGTAAACATTGGGGATTTTTGGGGTTGGACCCGTCAGAAAGCCGTCAGGTTGCCGTCAGCGACCCGTCAGAACAATCAGTGAGTCAGTGAATCAGTGAATTAGCGAGTGTGTCAGAAGGAGTGGGGAAAGGCGCCTTGCGGCTTCGTAACTGCCTGGCAGTAAAGGACTTGCGGAAGGAAACGGCACATTTTCGCGACGGTTCTGGAAATTTCAGCTTATGTCCATGGCGTGATCATGCGGGTTTGCTGCCGACATGTGAACATGCAAGGCAGCCACCCTTATTCCGAGCTATCCAGTGATATTACCGGTGGACGCGGGCAGAGGTGTTTTTGGCACTGGCCCGCCCGGCTCTGGGGCTGGGAACGCTCATGCCTGTCCTGTGGCCTTTGGGCCTTTTGGCAGCCGGTCTGGTCTGGAAGAACCGGCGCCTGATTACGAGCGGGTGGGCTTTGGGACAGGCAGCCCTCCTGGCGTACCTGGTCACTTCCTGCTACAAGGCAATCACCGGTCGCCGCCCGCCGCCATTTCACGGAGATTTTAGAGCGCCGGGGATGAATGTCCCGGCGTTGATGGACTCCAGCCACGGCTTCCAATTTGGCTTTCTGAAAGGCGGGATCTTTTGGGGGTGGCCGTCGGGACACACCACGGTGGCGTTTTCCATGGCGGTCTGCCTGATCATGCTCTATCCCAAGAACAAAATCGTTGTGCTGTGCGCGTTGCTTTACGCGTTTTACGTTGGGCTTGCCGTTTCGGTGACCATCCATTGGGCTTCGGAATTCGTGGCCGGCGCCCTCATCGGCGCCGTGATCGGGAAGACGGTTGGGAGAAGTTTCAGATATTCAAAAAGTCCCAATAGTGAGGACTGAAAGTAAGCGGTGAAGGGGCGTCCCCCTATTGATCGCCGGCGGGGCGTGGTAAAAACACGGCCATGAAACGAAACGGTGTTTTTCCACGTCGTCGCGCGCCTCGCACCGATGCCGCCCGGCGCTC
>JBEKAN010000418.1:0-4052 GCA_050015895.1 Verrucomicrobiota bacterium | reverse complement strand
GCTCCTGCCCGCGTGCGGTCCGTAAACCCGTTAGCGGCTGGCCACGTCTCCTCAAAAACACCTCATCGCAAGAACCCATCACTCTCACAATTCTCCCACCATGAATATCCGAAAGGCATTAACCTTAATCCACCTTAATTGACCTTAATCGAGCTTAATTGCCTCGCAGAGCAGGACCCCCGGCCTCCTCCTTCGCTTCCGCCGCGGCGCGACCAGGCGGCTGGCAATTTTTACTGGACCATTGCCTCTCATTCTTGAATACGTAGCACGAGTACTAATAATTGTCAAGTTATTACTTATTCCGGTTTGGGCTGGGGCGGAACTTGCCATCCCGGCGGGAAGGGTGGAGAATGGGGGCAGAATGATGGAAACGCGGAATGAGCTTTCGAGGGCGCGACGCCTCGGCACGCGGCTTCGGATTCTGGCCGTTGGCCGGAAGCCAAAAACCACGCTCGTCCGCGCCGTCGTTTTGGGGGTGGTGTGCGTGGTGGTGTTCAATTGGGTTCTGCTGCCCGCGCGGGTGGAGGGCCTGAGCATGGCCCCCACTTACTCCGATCATTCGTTCAATTTCGTCAACCGGCTGTCCTACCTGTGGCACGGGCCGAGATGCGGGGATGTGGTGGGCGTTCGTTTGACGCCGCCGCAAGGATGGTCGGCCCCGCACATCATGTATCTGAAACGCGTCATCGGACTGCCCGGGGAGACCATCTGCTTTGTTGACGGTCGCGCGCAGGTGAACGGCCGGCCGCTCGATGAACCTTATGAGAAGGGGCCATGCGGTTGGAACACGGCCCCGGTGACGCTGGGGCCGGACGAGTACTTTGTGGTCGGGGACAACCGCTCGATGTCCAAAGAAGAGCACAAATTCGGGAGAACGGAGCGAAGCCGGATTGTGGGGAAGGCAGTTTTGTGAAGTGGCGGCGTCTGGTTCTGCTGGCGGTCGTCGCGGCGCTGGGCGTCTGGGCCTGGGTGGCTTTGCATCCCAGCGCCGAACGGGTGATCCGCAAGCAACTGGAAGGGGTGGCCCGCGCGGTCTCCTTCGGCCCCAAGGAGGGCAATTTGGCCCGATTGGTGCGCGCGGAACGGCTGGGGGACTTTTTCTCGACCAATGTGGATGTGGAGATAGAGGTTCCGGGGCGCGAAGAACACCGGATGGCGGGGCGGGCGGAGATTCAGCAGGCGGCACTGGCGGCGCGAGCGTCGGCGCAGTCTTTGAGCGTCGCCTTCCCGGATGTGACCGTGATTGTGAACGCGGACCGGGAATCGGCCGTGGCGGATGCGACCCTCCAGGCGCGAGTGGGCGGGGAGACGGACCTGATCGTGCAGGAGGTGAAATTCACGCTGCGCAAAATTGACGGGGAATGGCTGATTGTGAAAGTGGAGACGGTGCGGACTTTGAGGTGAGGGGACAGCTCGACCAAAGTGGTCTCACGCAGACGCAAAAACGCAAAGAATCAGAGCGTCGGTGATGTGGGGGCGGCCTGGCACGATTGCAAGAGTCCGGCGGTCAATAGACCGCCGCTACAAGAGGCGCATGCCTCGCGTCCTGGCGCCAAAAGCACTGGATTAGCCGATTTTTATTGGACTTGGGGAACGTCTTTGAGGACTTCGTTGAGGATGGCGTCAAGTTCTTTAAGCGCGGCGTCGCATTCTTCCATTACGCGCTGATCATCGAAGCCGGGTGACTCCCAACGCTTCTTCGTCAACTCAAGGGCTTCTTTGGAGCGCGGGTCGTGAAGTTTTCGCAGCGAGGCGGCGGCGTAATAGACTTCGCCGGAGAGTTGTCGCCGCCTTTGGGTCAATTCGGAATTATCCGCATTCCGCCAGCCATTTGTTAATTTTTGTTCGCCCCAAAAGCGGTCCGCATCCTGCAAAAGTTGAATCAGCAGAGGCGCGGCCGGCGTGTAATTCATGTCCCCCCAGGTCGTGATGATGTCCAAACGCAGGTTCTTGTGATTCGGGTCTTGAAAAATCGAAACAAGTCTCGCACCCGCGAGACTGCCACAGGAGACCAGGCCCGACGCGGATGCGCCCCAGCCTTCGCGATTGAGGAAATACGGGAGAATGCGTTCAAGGCGTAATTTCGGGTCTTCCGTGTTTAGAAGGCGCTGGTATTCCAATCCATCCAACCAGCGTTGCGCTCTCCAGGCGGATTCTGGATGATTGGCGGCATAAGCCCTTATGGCCTCCTCGCGGTTGTCGGACAGATACAACTCGAAATACTCCTTCGTGTTCAATGGCTGCATATCCTGCCCATCCATCACGCCCAAGTCGTATGCACCGGGTATTTCGCCATATATACCTCCCCCGCGTCTGAGAAACCATAGGTTGTCCTTGCTCGCATCCTCCACCGCAGGCCGTTCGCCGATGATCATTTGACTGCCCCGCATCGCGAATATCCGCACCAGGTTCGTCGGATAGTCCTTTCGGACGCCTCCCTCGTACATTTCAAATTCATCGTCCCTCCGATCTCGGCCTATGACAACCTCCAGTCCGTAATGAATGACGATCGGAATTTCCACGTTGGTGGATGCTCCCTTGATGACCGCGGAAACAACGAGTGTCGCGCGGTTCTCCGACCAGTCACCATCTGTTGGTTCGTTGGTGTGCGCGACGTATTGAAGGGAGTTGTCCTTCAAATGTCCGACAACAATCAACTCGGAACGATCCACAACGGCCACGTCCTCATAACAAACACGCATCGCCGCATTGGCTGTGATCGCGCAGGCGCAGAAAAGTATCAGAGAGACGCCGAGAATCTTCATAAAGATCATTCGCCTCCCATCCTGCGGACATGTTATGGCTTCTTGCAATTGATGTCGGCTCATTCTTCCTCCGCGCCCGCGCCGTGGCATGGAGCCGCGGCGGGGGCGATGGAAATGAACGCCCGCGGGCGCGGTTTGTCAACGGCGTTTCATGCCTGCGTTTCAGGCCGTCGCGAATGCGCATCAATCTTCGACGGGCGAGACTCCGTCGAGCCCTGACTCGATTTCTTGGGAAGAAGTCACGGCTCGACGGGAGTCTCGCCCTACCATCCCTATGGAGATGCCGGAACGATTCCTCGCGTGTTCTCAGTGGAGGAAGATTTTTTGGGTTTCCTGGGTCACCGGCTCCAGATCGCGCAGCAGTTTGTCCCAATCCACTGCCAGCCCGGTCGCGGCCACGGCGGGGTCCAGGGTGACGCCTTCCAGGGCGTGGGCCTCGACAAGTCTGCGGGAAACGGCGGGGTCGCGCAGGAAATCGAAGAATTTTTGCGCGGCGTCGGGATGGGGGCAGTTTTTCACCACGCCGACGGTGTTGGGAAGGTAAAGGGTCTCGGAGGTGACGGGCAGGGGCAGCACGGGCAGCCCCTCGCGTTGCGCGTCGGCAATGTCGTCGGAATCGGCCCAGCCAATCCAGGCCTCGCCGCGGGCGACTTGTTTGACGACGACGGAGTTGCCATCCACGATGAAGGGGTTGTTGGCCAGGAGGGCGCGGCACCAGGCCTGCCAGGCGTCGTCGCCCCAGAGTTGGCGCAGGGCGTGGAAATGGGTGGCGGTGGTGCCGAAAAGGGGCATGGCGAGGGCAACTTTGTGGAACCAGATTTTGTTGGTGACGTCGCTGAAGTCGCGGGGCGCGCCGGCCGGGGTGAGGAAGTTGGTGTTGATGACCATGCGGCGGGTGCGGTAGCCCAGGGGCGCCCAGGCGTTGGTTTCGCGGAAGAGGCCGCGGGCGGCCAGGTAACGGGTGCGGTACTCCTCGTTGTTCCAAAAGACGTCGCATTGGGGGTTGTTCTGCTCGGCGAGCAGTTTGTTGACCAGGCCGACGGTTTTGACCGCCTCGCTGTCGAAGATGGGTTTGACCTGGATGCCGGTTTGCTTTTCAAACTGCTTGAAAATGGGTTCGGCATAGACTTCGTCCTGCGAGGTGTAAACGACCACGACCGGGGCGGGTTGGCGGGGATGGTGCGCGGTTGAGAGCATGACAGCGACGCTGGAAAGCAGGAGGCTGACGATGCAAAGAATGAAAGGCGTTTTTTTCATGCGCGGCGGGGATGTTAGGCGGCAGCGGGC
>JBEKAN010000417.1:0-4057 GCA_050015895.1 Verrucomicrobiota bacterium | reverse complement strand
CCCGGACCGGTATGTGTCCACCTGCAATTCCGCCGCGGGCAGCACGATCTCCGAGTTGGTCTCCTCAATTTCCGCGATCACGTCCACGCTCGCAAAACTGGTGTGCCGCCGTTTGTTGGAGTCGAACGGGGAGATCCTCACCAGCCGGTGGACGCCCCGCTCCGCCTTGCAAAACCCGTAGGCCGACTCCCCCCGCGCCAGCAGCGTCGCGCTCTTGATCCCGGCCGATTCCCCCGGCAGCACGTCTGTCAATTCCATTTCCCAACCCCGCGACTCGCCCCACCGCTGGTACATCCTCAGCAGCATCTCCGCCCAGTCGCACGCCTCTGTTCCCCCGGCCCCGGAGTTGATGCTCAGGATGCAGTTGTTCTTGTCGTGCGGCCCGGTGAGAAACACCTTCAATTCCAGGCCCTCCAGGCCCCGGCCGAACTGGGCCAGATCCCTCTCCAGGTCCTGGGCGTGCCGCCTCTGCTCGGCTTCCGGCTCCCCTTCCGCCAGTTCCACCATCACCCGAAAATCCTCCATCCGCACTTCCGCCTGTAGCAGCGGTTCGATCTTCTTCCGCAGCACGTTGGCTTCGTCAATCAACCCCTGCGCCTTCTCCCGGTTGTTCCAGAAACTCTCCTCGGCCATCAGCACGTCCAGCTCCCCGAGCCGTTTTTGCGCGCCCGCCACGTCAAAGAAACCTCCGCAAATGGGCCAGTTTCTCCCCCGCCGCGCCCAACCCCGCTTTGATATTTTCGAACATCGCGCCGCCAGTCTATGCGGAGGCGGCCCGGCTGAAAAGCGCAATTCGCCGCCGGCGGAATCCTCGAAACTTTTCAGAGTCTGGTTGTTTAATCCTGTGTCCTCTGGTATCAATTGAGTCGCTTGACCATAAAGCTCAAAGCACGGTTCGTTCGCGCCCGCGTTCTGCTCCTTTGCGGCGCCTTTGGCGCCGGCCTCGCGCAGACCGGTTGGGCTGTGTCCTCCGGCGTCGTCATCACCAATTACTACACCCTCAGTTCCGCCGTGACCCAGGGCGGCGTGAACGTTTTTGGCACCAATGTCACGGTGGACTTGTCCAACGAGCCGGAGTTGGAGATTTCCACCGACGTCGTTCTCGATGGCGCCACCAACGCCGCCACCATCACCCGCTTGAGCGGCGCCGGCAGGATTTTCTTCATTCACACCAACGCCTCCCTCACCTTGTTGAATCTGACCATTTCCGGCGGCCTGAGCACTAACGGCGGCGCCATCTTCAACGCGGGGACCCTCCTGGTCAGCAACTGCGTCTTTTCCGGCAACTCCGCCACCAACTTGGCCGGCGCGGCCGGCGCCAATGGCGTCAGCGGCGGCAATGACAACGGGGGCGGCGGGGGGGATGGCGCCAGCGCCGCCGCCGGCGCCGTTTACAGCCGTGGAACACTGCGAGTTTACCTGAGCGTTTTCAACAACAACTCCGTCAAGGCCGGCGACGGCGGCAATGGCGGCAACGGCGTCGCCGACTTTGTTTTTGGCGGCAATGGGGGCAATGGGGGAAACGGCGGCGGCGCCCAAGGGGGCGCTGTCGTCTGCGCGGGCGCCAGCAACTTGTTCTTCGCGACCGAGTTTACCGGAAACTCCTGCGCCGCCGGCTCCGGCGGCTCCGCCGGCTCCGCCGCCACGGGCCGATTTTCCGGTCAGAACGGTTCCAGCGGTGTCGGTGGCGGCGCCTCCGGCGGCGCCGTCCTGGCCTCGGGCCCGCTCTCCATGACCAACTGCCTTTTCTCCGGCAACTCCCTTTCCGGGGGCGGCGCCTCCGCCTCGGTCGGTTCGGGCGGTTCGGCCTACGGCGGCGGCTTGGATCTTTCCTCCTCCGCCACGCCCGCCTGCATCGAGAACACCACTTTCTTTCAAAATTCCTGCGTCGGCGGCGCCGGCGGCGGCGCCGTCGCCGGGGGCGGTCTGGCCAGTTCGGCCGCTCTGGCTCGATTGCTCAATTGCACCCTCGCCGCCAACACCCTGACCCCGGGCGTTGCGGCCGGCGGCGCGGTCGGCGCCGGGGACGGGAGCGACTTGGCCCGGTTTGCGGGCGTGTTGAAATTGGGCAACTCCATCCTTGACAGCGGCGCCTCCACCACCGTCACCAACGTCGGCTCCACAAACTCCTCCACCACCACCCCCCCCAATTGCTCGGGCGGCCTCACCGACCTCGGCTACAACATCAGTTCGGACGCCAGCGCCGCCTTTACCCAGGCGACCAGCGCCAAGAATGTGGACCCCATGCTCAGCTCGGGTCTCAGCAACCCGGGCAACACCGCGGTCGGTTTAGTGGGCGGCGCCACCATGCCCACCCTCGCCGTTTCCGCCGACAGCCCGGCCATTGGAGTCATCCCCGGCATCCCGGGCCTCAGTTTTCCGGCCACCGACCAGGTGCTCAATCCTCGAATTTCCCCCACGTGCGTCGGCGCCTATGAATATAATTACGCCAGTTTCACCACCAACGGCGTCGCGCCCGTCATCTTGACGGGACCGACCAATCAACTTGCCACTGTCGGCGGCGCCGCGGAGTTCGATGTTCTGGCCACCAACGACTCCGGCGGCGACAACCTCGCCTACCAATGGCAATTCAACGGAACCAATCTTTCCGAGGGCCGCAACGTCATCGGCGCTTGCAGCAACATCTTGACACTCACAAATCTCCAATCCGCCAACGCCGGCTCTTATGTGGTGCTCGTCGGCAACTCCACACTCACGGGCGTCGCCTCCAGCGCCCCGCCAGCCCTCCTCACCATCGAAATCCCGCCTCGCATCCAAGTCCAGCCGCCCAAGACCCTCAAAGCCCTGGTCGGATCCATCGCCACCCTCTCCGTCAAGGTCGCCAACTCGGCCTCTCTCTCCTTCCAATGGGTCAGGGACGGGACAAATCTCCTGGATGGCGATGAGATTTCCGGCGCCACCAACGACGTTCTGACCATCAATCCGGTCCTGCCCGAAGACGCGGGGGATTATTACGTCATTGTCGCCAACGACCTCGCCAGCAACAACAGTCTCACCACCAAGTTGACTGTCGAGCCGGACACCATGAACCCGACTGTCTCCATCCTTTTGCCCGCCGCCGGCGCGCGCACCACCAACCCCGCCCTCAAAGGTACCGCCCGCGACGACGCCCGCGTGACCAACGTGGTCTATTGGCTGACCAACCTCTTCACCGGCTCCTACTCCTCTGGATGGGCCACCCTGGCCCCTGGGACCGCCGGCGCCTCCAATTGGTCCATCCCCGGGGTTCCTTTGCCCGGCGCCAACATCCTCGCCGTGCAAAGCGTGAATTTTTCCTCGCGCGTGTCAAAAGTCGTTTCCCGCGCTTTTTTCTACGAAGTGCCCGCCCAATTGACCGTCACAAACTCGGGAACCGGCAACGGCGCGGTTTTCTTGACTGGAACGACCCGGCTTGCGGACGGCGCTATGCTTGACATTGGCGCGGGCTGCTCCATCACCGCCAAGCCGGACAAGTTCTCCTTGTTCAGCAACTGGGTCGGCGCGGCGGGGGTTCTCAGCGACAGCCCGGCCTTGAAGTTCATCATGATTTCAAACCTGGTCTTGGTCGCAAATTTTGACACCAATTTCTTCCTCGCCGCCGCCGGAACCTACAACGGCCTCTTCTTTCCCACCAACGCCGACAGCCCCGTCGCGGAGGAGAACTCCGGCATGCTCAAGAACCTGGTTCTCAAGAACACCGGCGCTTGCAGCGGCGCACTTTTGTTTGACGGCAAGAGTTACCCGGTCACCGCCCATTTCGACGTCACCGGCCACGCCGCCTTCAAGGCAGGCGAGTTGCGGGTTGACCTGACCCTCGACAGCGCGACCCCGCGGATCACCGGAACCGTTTCCAACACCCAATGGACCGCCAGTCTGACCGCCGATCTTGCCTCCAAGTCCCCGCCTTCCGCCGAATCTACCATCCTCTTTTCGCCGTCCGCCGACGTGACTCCCAATTCCCCGCCCGGCGACGGCTATGCCCTGGTGACAAATCATTCGGGAATGGTCACGCTGGGCGGCGCGCTGGCCGACGGAACCAGCTACAGCCAGGCCGTCC
>JBEKAN010000416.1:0-8431 GCA_050015895.1 Verrucomicrobiota bacterium | reverse complement strand
TGAACGCGCTCCAAACCCGGCTGCAGTATGAATTTCAGGACGCCGGCCTGCTGCGGCTGGCGCTGACGCATCCGTCGGTGGCGCATGAGCGGGGCGGGGTGGCGGAGCACAACCAGCGGCTGGAATTTCTGGGCGACGCGGTGCTGGGCCTGGTGCTGACGCGGGAGTTGTATGAGAAGTTTCCGGAGGTCAGCGAAGGGCCGCTGACCAAGGCGCGCGCGCAGATGATCAACCGCCGCACGCTTGCCGAGCAGGCGCGGCGCATGGGGCTGCAGGATCACCTGATCCTGAGCCGGGGCGAGGAGGCCAATTCGGGCCGCTCCCGCGCGTCGGCGCTGGCGGACGCGTTTGAGGCGGTGGTGGCGGCGATTTTTCTGGACGGCGGACTGGAGGCGGCGCGGGCGTTTCTGCTGCGGTCCTTCCACGAGGCGTTTGGCGAATTGACTTCCATCCCGACTTTGGACAACCCGAAGGGGGAATTGCAGGAAATCCTGCAAGCCAACTCTCCGACGCCGCCCGAATACGACGTGCTGCGCGTGAGCGGGCCGGAGCACGACCGGGAATTTGAATGTGTGGTCCGGCACGGGGGGGCGGACTTGGGCCGGGGCCGGGGCAAAAGCAAACAGGAGGCCGAAACGCAGGCCGCCCTGGCCGCCCTGGAGCGGCTGCGCGGATAAGGCGATGAACTCCGCAATTTTCCAACGTCACATCCCGCTTCTCTGTCTGGCCGGCGTCCTGGGCGCCTGTCTGCTCATCCCATTGAGGATCATCGGCTACGATTTTGTGCCGGCGGGGGACGCGCGACGTCATGTGGCCAAAGCTTTAATTGACAAGGAATACCCGCAGATCGTGGTCCTGCCCCCGGAATACAAAGTGGACCAAAGCCCCGGCTGGGACTGGATTTTGCGCCATCTCCACCGGGCCACCGGCTGGGGGGAGGACGGGCTGATGAGTTTCTCGGTGGTGGCGACCCTGCTGTGCGTTTTGGCGGCCGGGCTGCCGTGGCTGCGGCGGCCCGAGGCCTGGCTGGCGGCGCTCCTGGCGCAATTGGCCGCCCTGCCGGACCTGATGGTGCGGCTGGACCAGGGACGGCCGTATCTGGTGAGCGAAGGGGTGCTGATCTGCCTGTTGTTCGGGTGGGCGGAGGAGGAGGAGGGCGCGCCGTCGCGGCGGAAAATAGGTTTGACTGTGATTGGATTCGCCCTTTCGGTGTGGGTGCATGGGACCTGGTATTTATGGGTGTTGGTCCCGGCGGCGTTTTTTCTGGCGGGGGCGTGGAGGCGGGGGGTCTGGCTTTCGGCCTGCTGGGTGGCGGGAACGCTCCTGGGTGCGCTGCTGACCGGGCATCCGGTGGACTTCTTGCACGGGGCGGTGTTCACGGCGGGGGCGATTTACCGGCAGCACGTCCCCGCGTGGATGTTGGTGGGGGAGTTTCAGCCCAGCGAGGGGGAGTTTTACACGCTGGCCCTTCTGGCGCTGGTTTATCTGTGGCGGCTGAGGCAAATCCGGGCCAAAGGGGACCTCCTGCGCCAGCCGCTTTTTTGGGTCATCGCCTTGTGTTGGACCCTGGGATTCCAGGCCGACCGGTTCTGGGCCGATTGGGGGATGCCCGCCGCGACGGTGTGGCTGGCCCTGCAATTGGACGAGGCGATGGAGGAAACGTGGCCGGCGTTTTCCGCGCGGCGCCTGCTGGTTTGCGGGCTGATTGCCGTCCCCCTCTTCCTGGATTCGACCAGCGATCTGGGCGTGCGTTACACCCGCAACCACCAGGAATCCTTCGTGGACGCCAGCGATCCGGCTTTGGAAGGCTGGCTGCCGGAGGAGGGGGGCATTTTCTACACGGCGGACATGTCATTTTTTTACAACACGTTTTACAAAAATCCGCGGGGCGACTGGCGCTACATCCTGGGCTTCGAGCCGGCGCTGATGCCGGAGGAGGATTTGGAAATTCTGCGCGACATTCAATGGAGCCGTTACAACTGGGCCTCCTACAAACCGTGGATCCGAAAAATGCGCGCGCAGGACCGGCTGGAGATCCCAGGCGCGGCGCAGCCGGCGATCCCGGAACTGGAATGGCGCCTTGCCGCCAAGGACATCTGGATCGGCCGGCCGCCGCCGAGGCGGTAGGGCAAATGGGTGGGAAGCCTACTTGACGGGCAGGAGGATGCTGAAGAGGGTGCCGCCGGCGGCGCGGGAACGGATTTTGATTTTGCCGCCGTGGGTCTCCACCACCCGGCCCACTATCGCCAGACCCAAACCTGTGCCCTTCTGCTTGGTGGTGCTGAGCAACGAAGCGAAAGCCCGCCGCCGCTGCTCCTCCGGCATCCCCTGGCCGGTGTCCTTGAACTCAATCAAAATGTGCGTCGGGCGCGCGCTGTGGCGCGGCAGCCGCAACGCCCGCGTCGTGATCGCCAGGGTGCCGCCGCCGGGCATGGCTTCGACGGCGTTGAGGGTCAGATTCAGGAAGGCCTGCGCCAGATGGGTGGCGTCGGCCATGACCGGGGGCAGATCGGCGGCCAGGTCGCGGACAAATTGAATGCGCTGGTTGCGCAATTTGTGGCGTGTGAGCAGGCCCAGGTCGTCGAGCAATTGGTTGACGTTGACGGCGCTCAAGTTCGGCTCGGTGCTGCGGGCGAAATCCAGGATTTGCTCCACGATCTTGTTCAGGTGCTCCATTTTCTCGCGCAGGATGGCGTCGTCCTTCACGCGGGGATCGCCCGGCTGGAAATCCAGGCGGAGGGAATGGTAGAGCATTTTCATCACGGTCAGGGGATTGCGGATTTCGTGGGCGACCTCCGCGGCCAGCAGGCCCAGGGCGGAGAGCTTCTCGTTTTGCCGCAACTGCTCCTCGACGTCCACGACGCGCTCGTAAAGGCGGGCTTTCTCCATGGCGATGGCGGAAAGCTCGGCCAGGGCGCGGAGAATGTGGATTTCCTCGTTGGAGAAGCTGCGGGGAGCGCCGGTATAGACGTTGAGAGTGCCAATGGCCTGGCCGCCAAAAACCAGCGGGGCGCTCAAGAGGGAGAACAGCCCCTCGTCGCGGGCGACGGCCTGGTTTTGATAGAGGCCGGAAACTTGCACGTTTTCCAACTGCATGGGCTTTTTGCGGCGGACCACGATGCCCAGGAAACTCTCGTCCAGGCTGAGCTTGGGCTTGTGGATGTAGGCCCCGCCCGCCCCGTGGCTGGCGCGCAGTTCCAGGAACTGGCCGGTTTCGTCAATCATCACGATGGAGGCGACCTTGGCATCCATGAGGGCGCAGGCTTCGCGGGTGATGACGGGCAGGGCGTCATCGAGATTGAGGGTGGAGTTGATGACCTGGCTGACGCGGACCAGGGTTTCCAGGAGGCGGGCCTTGAGGCGGGCCTGTTCAAAGAGCCAGGTGTTCTGAATGACTTTGGCGGCCTGCACGGACAAGGCCTCCAGCAGTTCCTGGTCGCCTTGGCTGAAGGCGTTCTCGCGGTCCGAATCCACGTTCAACACGCCGCGCACCTCCCCCATGACCTCCAGCGGCACGGCCAGTTCGGAGCGGACATCCGGCCGCAACATGACATAGCGGGGGTCGTGGCGGGCGTCCCCGATGCGGGCGGCCTTGCCGTGGCGGGCGACCCAGCCGGTGATGCCCTGGCCGAGGCGCAGCTTGACGCCCACGGCGTCGGGGGGCAGGCCGGTGGAGGCGTCAATTTCCAGAAGGCCGGTGGTGGGGTTGATGAGGGCGACTGGAATGGATGACGTTGCTGACTTGATAGAGCAACTGCAGCCGTTCGTAGGCGGCCCGCAATTCCGCCGGATTGTCGGGGGTTGGCATCGGTTTAAGTTGTGGGGTTCGACATTGAAAGAGTTCCGCCCGCCTGGGGCGGGGATTATCTTGCCCGCGACAGCAGGGCCAGTCCAGCCAGGCCAAAAACCAGATTGGGCAGCCAGGCGGCCAGGAAGGGGTTCAAGGACTCCCCGACCCCCAGGCCCAAGGCAAAGCGCTGCATGATAAAATAGGCGAAGCAAATGAACACGCTGCTGGCCACGCCCGCGAAGACATTGTGCCTGCCGGGGCGCGCGCCGAAAGGCAGCGCGATCAGGACCACCGCCAGACAGGTGAAGGGCTGGGCCACGCGGCACTGGAGCAGCGTCATCAGCTCGGCCTCGCGCTCCGGGTTCAGGCGCGGATGCAGGCGGCAGTAGTCGAGGATTTCGCGGATGGAAAGGTCGGGCCTCTTGGCGGCCTCGGTGGCGGACATGGAGGAGATCTTGATTTCGCTGTTGATCCAGGCCGGGGTTTCGGAAATCTTCAGGGAGAGAGAGGAGTAGTTGGTGCGCTCGTTTTGCGACACCCATTCCTCGACGTTGGTGAGCACCCACCGGCCGTCGCGGTAAACTCCGCGTTCGGCGTAAATATCCAGATGCGAGCCGTTGGTCTGGTCCCAGTGGATGACCGGGAGGATCATCTCATGGGTGACGCGGTTGTATCGGGTCATTTCCCAATGGCGGCCGTCGGCTTCATCGTAAAAACTCAATTTTGGGGTCCAGACGCGGCTTGGGGCAAGGCTGTCCTGGCTGTGCAATATGTCCCGGGCCTGTTCCTGCGAATGGGGCACCAGCAACTCATTCATCGCCAACACCACCAAGCCCAGGACCACTCCCACCGCCAGATAGGGAAGGAACAAGCGCCAGAGACTCACCCCCGCCGCCCGCATCGCGGTCAGTTCATTGTGGCGGCCCAGATCGGTGAGCACATAGAGCAGGGCCAGCAAAAGGGAGACCGGTATGACCTGCTGCACCAGAAGCTCCGGCAGCGTGACCAGATAATACGCGACGACCGCAACGACGCCGAGGTGGGTTTCCTGGAAAGTCCGAATCTTAAAAATCAGGTCAAAGGCGACGTAAAAAATGAGGAAGCCGACCAAACAATAAGCCAGCGGCGGCAGCAATTCTCGCAGCAGGTAGCGATCCAGCAAACGCATCCCCCGCATCATCCGCCCGGCGGAGCCGGTTTACGAGACTATTTCGCGGCCCTGGCCCGCGCCGCCCCGCGGTTGAAGGCAACCGCCTCCTCGTAGCGCACGCCGCTCCCGCCAAAAATATCGAGCGCCGAGCCGATGGTCAGGTCCACCCGCCCCGCCCCCGCGCGCTCCACATCCTCCAAATCCCGCAGGGATTTGGCCCCCCCGGCATAAGTGACAGGAATGGGCGACCCCCGGCCAAGCCGGGCGACCAACTCCAGGTCCACCCCGCCACACAGCCCCTCGACATCCACGGCGTGGACCAGGAACTCATCGCACCATTGCGCCAGCCGCCCCAGCGCCGGCGCGTCCACTTTCAAGGCGGTGAACTTCTGCCACCGGTCCGTGACCACAAAATAATCCGCCTCCCTGCGGCGGCAGCTAAGGTCCAGCACCAGGCGGCTTTTCCCGATTGCGGCCGCCAAATTCCGCACACGCTCCTCGTCCAACTGTCCATCGCGAAAAATCCAGGAAGTCACAATCACATGCGAGGCTCCCGCGTCCAGGAAGGAGGCGGCGTTGTCCGGATTGAGGCCGCCGCCGACCTGCAAGCCGCCGGGAAAAGCGGCCAGGGCGTCGCGCGCCGCGGCCTCGTTGCCCGGCCCGAGCATGATGACATGCCCGCCGCGAAGGCCGTCGCGCCGGTAGAGCGCGGCGAACCAGCGGCTGGGCCGATCGGAGACGAAATTCGTCCGCAACGCGCCCGGCTCGCCGGTCAGGGAGCCGCCGACGATTTGTTTGACCTTGCCCTCGTGCAAATCAATACAGGGCCTGAACATGGGTGCAAATTAAAGTTCGGCCCCAAAACAGCAAACAATAAAGTTCGGCGGTGATTGGGCCGCCGCGGACTCTCTGGCATTCCATCGGTGGCTGTTTTTTGCTTGTTTCGCGGCAATGGGGGCATACATTGCCACGGACGGTCCGCGGAGATGTTCGGAGAAGTTCCTCGGACCCATTGCATTTGCGACAATCCTATGGATCTCAAACTGCCTCCGCTCGGGGAAGGCGCTGACTCAGGCAATGTGGTCAGCATCCTGGTCCGGGAAGGGGATCAAATCGCCAAAGGCCAGGGCGTCATTGAGCTGGAAACCGGCAAAGCGGTCGCGCCGGTGCCCGCCGCCGCCCCCGGCAAGGTGACCAAAATCCTCGTGTCGGTGGGCGACAAAATTTCCGTGGGCCAGACGATTCTTTCGCTCGAAACCGCGGCGCCCGCCCCCGCCGCGGCCAAACCCGCCGCCGCCGAACACCCTCCCATCGCCCGCGCGCCGCGCGCGCCGGCGGTGGAGGAACCGGGACCGCAGCCTGCGGCCGGGGAGCCGGGCGACGGCCCGGAGCCGGCGGCTTCGCCTTCGATTCGGCGCATGGCGCGGGAGCTGGGGATTGATTTGAGAAGGATTCGCGGGAGCGAAAAGGGCGGGCGGATTGTCATCGAGGATGTCCGCGCCCACATCCAACGCCTGCAACAACTGGCCGCCTCTCCGCGCCCCGCGGCCTCCGCGCCCGCCCCGGCGCCGGCGCCGGCGGAACGAATTGACTTCGCCAAATGGGGGCCGGTCGCCCGAAAGCCGCTCACACAGTTGCGCAAGGTGATCGCCCAGAGGCTGGCGCGGAGTTGGAACACGGCGCCGCGCGTGACGCAGTTTGACGAGGCGGACATCACGGCGCTGGACGCGCTGCGGAAAAAACACGCGGCCGCATACGAGAAGAAAGGGGCGCGCCTGACTTTGACCTGCTTTGCGCTCAAGATCGTGGCCGCCGCGCTGAAGAAACATCCGGTTTTCAACACCAGCCTGGACGAGGCGGCCGGGGAGCTGGTGTGGAAGGAATATGTCCACATCGGCCTGGCGGTGGACACGGAGCAGGGGCTGATCGTGCCCGTGCTGCGGGACGTTGACAAAAAAAGCCTTCTGGCGCTCTCCAAGGAGCTGGGCGATCTGGCGGCCAGGACGCGCGACCGTAAAGTGTCGTTGGAGGAGTTGCAGGGCGGTTGCTTCACCATTTCCAACCAGGGCGGGATTGGCGGCTCCCATTTCACGCCCATTGTCAACACGCCGGAAGTGGGCATCCTCGGCCTGGGCCGCGGCGCGCCAAGGCCGGTGGCGCGGGAGGGGAGGATCGAGCCGCGCCTGATGCTGCCGCTGGCCCTTTCGTACGATCATCGGGTGATTGACGGCGGCGCGGCGGTGCGGTTCATCCTGGAATTGGTGGGGGGATTTGAGAATTTTGACGGGAAGGAACTGGCTTAGCGAGGATTTTCATGGAACCCATACACACGGATATTGTGGTTGTCGGCGCCGGGCCGGGCGGCTACGCCGCGGCCTTTTACGCGGCCGACGTGGGCAGAAAAGTGCTCCTGGTGGAGCAGGACAAGTGGCTGGGCGGCGTCTGCCTCAACCGCGGCTGCATTCCCTCCAAGGCGCTGCTTTACAGCACGCGCATGATTCAGGAGGCGCGCGAGTCGGCCCATCGCGGCATCACCTTCGCGCCGCCGCAAATTGACTTGGAAAAGTTGCGCGCGTGGAAAAATTCCATCATCGAAAAGCTCTCCGCCGGAGTCGCTTTTCTCGCCAAAAAACGCGGAGTGCAGGTGCTGGCGGGACGCGGCTATTTTGAGAATTCCCAGACCCTGCGCGTGGAAACGCACGAGGGCCAGCAGTTGGTCAATGGCGGCGGCTACATCGGGATGGAGTTGGGCAGCGTCTATGCGAGCCTCGGCAGCAACATCGTGGTGGTCGAGGCCATGGACACCATCCTGGGCGGGGCGGACCCCGATCTGGTGCGCCCGGTTTTGAAATGCGCCCAAACCAGTTTCCGCGAGCTGCGCGTCAACACCAAAGTCATCAAGATGGCGACCAAAGGGAAGAAAATCCTCGTCGTCACCGAAGGCCCGGACAAGGCGCCCAAGGAGGAGCTGTTCGACCGCGTGCTGGTGTCCGTCGGGCGCGTGCCGCGCTGCCACGATCTGGGTCTGGAGAACACGAAGGTGGAGCAGGACGAGCGCGGCTTCATCAAAGTCAATGAAAGGCAGGAGACGGCGGACCCGGCCATACTGGCGATCGGCGACATCGCGGGGGGCGTTTTGCTGGCGCACAAGGCCACCAAGGAGGGGCGCATCGCGGTGGACACCATCGCCGGCGAGCCGAGCACGTCGGCGGGCGTCATCATTCCCGCGGTGGTTTTCACCGATCCCGAACTGGCGTGGTGCGGCCTGACGGAGGCGGAGGCCAAAGCCAAAGGCATCGCGCATGCGGTCGCCAAATTCCCGTGGAGCGCGTCGGGGCGGGCGCTGACGTTTGACCGGATTGACGGCCTGACCAAATTGATTATTGACAAGGAGACGGAGCGGATTTTGGGGGTGGGCATTGTGGGGCACGGCGCGGGGGAGCTGATTTCCGAGGGGGTGGTGGTGATTGAAATGGGCGGCACGGTGCGCG
>JBEKAN010000415.1:0-4061 GCA_050015895.1 Verrucomicrobiota bacterium | reverse complement strand
AAACGGCGCCCAAACCACTGCCTGACTTTGATGAACCAATTTGCCAGCAGGTGTGGCGGTCTGCTTCCTCGACCCGGCTGAATATCATTTTCCACAGGGCAAGCGTGACGACGTTGGGCACCTCAAGCGGATTCCTCCTCGGCAAGCGAAGACATAACAGCGCGTGTCACGATGGGAGTCGAGCCGACTTCCTGTTGTGCATGCCGCACACCTGACATGGCCTTTCGAAGATGGTCGATGCTCAAGACACGCCCGTTAGCAGGACATTTGGCCAATTCCGACAGGGCAATCAGGACGGCATTTTTAATCAACCCGCCAGTCAGCCCGGACGACTCCTTTGCCAAGGCGCAAAAGTCGACGGAATCCTGACCCGGCACTTTGGGAGAAATCATTCTCTTCCACAAAAGAAGGCGGCACGCTTCATCCGGCGGCGGTACATAAACGTGTTGGAGGATGCGGCGGACAAACGCGCCGTCGTAATTTCGCGCCAAGTTGGTGGCGAAGATGACGATCCCTTCAAATTCGTCCAACTGCTTCAGCATCACGGCCCTGGACACGTTGACGCCATGGTCTGCCGACTGCGTAACATTCGTGAGCCGCCGGCCCAGGATGGAGTCGGCCTCGTCAAAGAAGAGGATTGCCCCGCTCTGCCCGGCCGCCCTGAAAGCCGCGATGATGTTCTTGGGGGTCTCGCCAACGTACTTGGATTCGATTTCTGCGTAGTTGACCTCCAAAATGGGCTGTCCCAAGTCGGACGCCAACGCCTCGGCGCACATCGTTTTGCCGGTCCCCGGTTGCCCATAGAAACTGACGGCGATGTTGACGCCTCTGGGGTCTATGGACTCGAAGCCCCATTCCCGGTAAATCAAATCGTGGTTCCTGATACGGCTTTTCAGAATTTCAATTGCCTGGCGGACCACCTCCGGGAGAATGACATCCTCCATTTTGAACTTCGGCGCGCGAGCCTCAAAATGAGTGACACGCTCCGGGATCGATTTTTCCGGATTCCGGTTGTCACCTTCATCCGGCCTTGCTTGGGAGAGATTCTGAATCGACTCCTCTGGAGAGATTTTTCTTCCGAACGACATGGGAGGTTACTGCAACTCTTGCATTATGACGGGACTGCCACGCAATTCAGGGAACTGTTCGTACGCCTCAGCAAGAGGGACTTCTTGCGTGGCAATTTCGTAGACGTTTTGCTGGGCGTCAACGCCAAAAACTCCCAGAGTAACCCAGTCCGCGATTTGTTTGGTCCGCACGGCGACATCATCGAGATGGTCCAAGACGGCCAATCCAATGTCCCGAATCTTAAGGTTCTGGTTCTGCTTGAGCCATTCGGCAACGTAATCACGCAATTCGCACCACCATTGGAAGAGGTGCTCGTGGAGGTACTTGCCTGTCACGGCCTTGGAGCCAAATTCCAAGGCCAAACCGACCCCAATTGCCTTGATTATGGCCCTGATCATATTTGTTTTCCTGTGATTTGGCGCCCTCCGCCGCCGTCGGGCTGTTCGGCGATGACATAGCAGAGTTCTGCCGGGTTGTTTCTGATAAATTCCGAGCGGATTTCGCGGGGCAACTCATCCCAAGACACCTCGCGATGCACCCGTGCAAGAATGGGCCTGCTGTCTTTTGTCAGCGCAATTGAAATGGTGACGGCCGCCCGTGCGGCCGATAATTTTTTTATGGTGCAATCAATGCGCAGGTGAAGCTTCCGGGCAAATTCATTAGCCCTCCCTTCTCGACAATCCTTGATGGCCATGTCCACGGCCTGGCGATCCGCCGCCAACGTTTCCGAAAGCTGTCTTGCCGCCGCCTCAAGTATATCGGAAAGAAATCGGCTGTCATTTGTGGAACCAAACACAATTTCCAACATCCGCCGGATCCAGTTCAATATCCGCTGGAACAATCCGGCTGTTGATTCAACTGGCGGGGAGGGATTCATAGTTCAATTGGTCATCTCCAACACGGCTCCCTATTTTTGAGCCATTTCCTTGAATTTTGCCTCCAGGGCTTCCTTAAGGTCCATGTGAGCGGTCGCTGCGTTTTGGCGGATTATTTCAGATCGTAATGGATCGGCCAAGTCGCTCCAGTCCACGTTTTCGGTAATTATCGACTGGATCAATTTCCCGCTCTCGTCACGCACGAACGTCGTGGTTTTCGTCGCCGCTTTGTCAGCGCTGATCTTGGTCGCCTCCATCTTGCGGCCAAAAACCGTTTGCTTGAACCATTTCCAAAGACTCTTGACACCCCGGCGGATACTAACGATCCCCCGGTCAGCAAACGCGATGAAATCGGCAAGGAAATCAGCCATTCTCGCCGAGAAGTTTCGCAGCCAAGGAATAATCTTGGTCTGGAAGAAATCGACGATGTAGTGCCAAAGGACGATGGTGCCCACAAGTGTCCCAACCGCGATTATGATTGTTGTGATAGGCTCCATAATTGAAAGGGATTTAGTTGACGGTGTATAATTCCCTGTTGATTTCTGTCTGTCCCGAGCGGATGAATTCCGCCCTCATGTCATCGGGAAGAGCATCCCAAGATGTATCCCGATCCATCGGCAAGCTGACTCTCACTGGTTTGCCGTTCTGGTTGATCAGGAGATAAACCCAATGCTCAATTCGGTCCGGACCAATTTTTCTCAGCGTGAATTGAATTTGGAGTATTCGTTGGAGTTCCGTGTCCTTGGCTGAGGCGCCACCGCTTATCATTCGGCGTGTTAATCGGCGCGCCGTGCTGGGAGCCACCTGAAGATTCTCATGCGCCCAGTCGGCCACCGTTCGGATCACGTCCTGCTGCAATTCAGCCAGATGCGGGTCCAGGTCGATCAATTTGGCGTAAGCCGTCAATTCAGTCCGCGTCATTTTGAGAATGTCACCGCCGCTCTCCTGGAGCCAGGCCAGCAGCTCGTAGGCCCTTGAGACCGTGTAGGGGTGGGACGCGCTCCACAGGTTTGACGCTGTGAAAAACCTCTCCGCCGCATGATGCGCGAGTTGATCCCGAAACCGGCCGGCTTGTGCGACGATGCTCCGGGTGTGCATCGCTTTGTAAAACGTCGGCGGATACCCGGAAAGCTTCATCAAGGCCCGCAATGCCGCTTCCTGATCCTGGCAGACCAGAAAGCCGGCGCGATCCGCCGTGTATTCCGAACGGCGCGACCAGAAGCCCAAAACCGGGGAGAGGGTTGCGTCAAACGCCAGTTGCGACAATCCCAGCGTGAGGTTTGACGCCGCCGCCGCGCCATCCTTCATGGTCTTGGCCAATGTGTGATACGGAACGTGCCCCGCTTTGATGTGGCCCAGCTCGTGCCCCAGCAGGAAAAGCAATTCCTCACGAGTGAATAGCGAAACCGCAGTTGAAGCCAAGACAATGTAGGGTTCCTTTGCTCCGAGGGTGTACGATTCCAGCGGCCCGAATTTCACATAAAGCGGCGGAATGGGCGACACGTCCAGGATTTCACATCCTTCCTCCAAGATTTTGTAGATCGCCGGCAACGACTTCGGAGTCGCCAGAATGGCGCCGCCCAATAAAGCCATCGCGTCGGACTTGTTGAAAAAATCCACCGCCTTGTTGGTCAATAGCCCTACGCCCGGCACAGCTTTCAACGCAGCCAAGGCGGCGCGGTCTGAAGGGTGCTCAAATACAATCGAGCGCACGCCGGGAAGACGCTGGCGCGGCGTCTGGCTGGTTTTTGACAGGTAGCTGCCAAGGACTTGGCCAATGGCCTGGGCTAACGGGGTGGGCGGCTTCCGAAAAACTGTGACCAGCGTTAACGAGGGGCCGCAGGCTCTGAGCGCGGCCGGAAGCGTCCGGACACACAATTGTTCAAATTCCTCCGGAATTTCAGCCTTCAGGCGCAACTGCTGCACTTTTGGCCCCAGAGATCGTTCGATTGTGGCGGCGGCATGACTGAACGTGTAGATTTTAAGCACCTCGCCGAATGTCAGCCAACCTTCAGCCTTGAGGGAAATGAGATCGTCCGCCGATAGCGGCGCGATCTTGCCATCTAATTCAAGCTCCGGAGCCAATTTCGGCGCAAGCCATTGGACCAAGCCTTTGGC
>JBEKAN010000414.1:0-4064 GCA_050015895.1 Verrucomicrobiota bacterium | reverse complement strand
ATGACCGTCATGGCCGAGGCGGGACTGGACATCTACGAAATCGCGCCGCGAAAAATCAAACAAGCCGTTGTCGGATACGGCGCCGCCCAGAAACACGCCGTCGCCAAAATGGTCCAGCGCCTCCTGCGTTTGTCGGAGACCCCCGCGCCGGACGCCGCCGACGCGCTGGCCGTCGCCCTGGCCCACGCGCAGGACACCGGCCGCTACGGGCTGACGGTCCCGAAGAAGATCTAGGATTTGAACCACCAATTGCACAAGCCGGAAACAGAAAGGGATTGCTTGACGAGGCCCGCCCCGTCCGGTACGCTGCAATGTCACATCGAGTGAAAACTATGGATAATTTTCTAGTGCCAATGGTGGTCGAGCAAACCGGTCGCGGCGAGCGCGGCTACGACATTTATTCGCGGCTGCTCAAGGACCGGATCGTTTTTTTGGGGACGCCCATTGACGACATGGTCGCCAACCTCATCATCGCCCAGTTGCTCTTCCTGCAGATGGACGACCCCAAGAAGGACATTCATCTTTACGTCAACTCCCCGGGCGGCAGCGTCACCGCCGGACTGGCCGTCTATGACACCATGCAGTTCCTGACCTGCGACGTGAACACCTACTGCATCGGCCAGGCGGCGAGCATGGGGGCGATCCTCCTGTGCGGGGGCACCAAGGGCAAACGCTTCGCCCTGCCCAACTCCAACATCATGATCCACCAGGTGCTGGGCGGCGCGGAGGGGGCGGCCAGCGACGTGGAAATCCGCGTCAAATACATGCTCAAGCTCAAACACCGCCTCAATTCCATCATCGCCAAACACACCGGCAAGGCCTTCGAGCAGGTCGAAAAGGACTGCGACCGCGACAATTTCATGACCGCCGCCGAAGCCAAGGATTACGGCCTGGTGGACGAGGTCGTCCAGTCCCGCAAGGAAATTCCGGGTTTGACGGATGGCAAACCCCCGGTCACCCTCTGATCCGACATGGCCCGACCCAACAGCCTCACGCTTTGCAGCTTCTGCGGAAAATCCCACGCGGAAGTCAAAAAGCTCATCGCCGGCCCCGGCGTCTATATTTGCGACAACTGCATCACGCTCTGCAAAAGCGTCCTGGACAAGGAGCTTTCCGCCGAGACGCGCAAAACGGCCGCCAAATTCAGCCCGCCCAAACCCCATGAAATCAAGGCGCATCTGGACCGCCATTGCGTGGGCCAGGACCACGCCAAGAAAACGCTGGCGGTGGCCGTCCACAACCATTTCAAGCGCATCCAGCAGGAACCGCCCCTGAAGTCCGAAAAGGGCGCCGACGATCTTGCCGACCAGCGCCATTCCGAAGTCGAGATCGAGAAGACCAACATCTTGTTGATCGGCCCCACCGGCTCCGGCAAGACCCTCCTGGCCCGCACCCTGGCAAAGATCCTCGACGTCCCCTTCGCCATCGCCGACGCCACCACCCTCACCGAGGCGGGCTACGTGGGCGAGGACGTGGAGAATATCATTTTGCGCCTCCTCCAGAACGCCGAATACGACGTCAAACGAGCGCAGATGGGGATTGTGTACATTGACGAGATTGACAAGATCGCGCGCAAGACCGAGAACGTGTCCATCACGCGGGACGTGTCCGGGGAGGGCGTGCAGCAGGCGCTGCTGAAAATTCTGGAAGGCACGATATGCAATGTCCCCCCTCAGGGCGGCCGCAAGCATCCGCAGCAGGAATACATCCGCGTGGACACCAGTGGCGTTTTATTTATTTGCGGCGGCGCGTTCGTGGGCCTGGAAAAGATCATTCAACGCCGTCTGGGCAACCGCGTGATGGGCTTCGGCGCCGTGGAGCAGGGCCACAAGACCGCCTCCGTGGACCGCGACAGAGTCCTGCAATACACCGAGCCGGAGGATTTGATCGCCTATGGATTCATCCCCGAATTTGTCGGCCGCCTGCCCATGACGACCGTGCTGGAGGAACTGACCGAAGACCAGCTCGTTGCCATTCTCACCGACACGAAGAACGCCCTCACCAAACAATACATCAAGCTCATGGCCATGGAGGGCGTGGAACTGGAATTCACCGGGGACGCCGTGCATGAGCTGGCCGCCCAAGCCATCAAGAAGGGAACCGGCGCGCGCGCCCTGCGCAGTTTGCTGGAGAAGCTGATGCTGGACCTCATGTTCGACTCCCCCACGAGCGACGACATCGCCGGCGTCAAAATCACCCGTCCCGTCGTGCTGGGGGAGACCAAGCCTTTGCTGCGGCGCAAACCCGACCAGGCCGCCGCCTGACAACAATAATTATTTTTTGCCGTGGAATTTAGTCAGCGGCGGTCATAGACCGCCGCTACACTGGTGGCGCAATTTGGGCTTTTTCCGGCGCAAATTTGGGGTTAGGTTGAGCCATGCAATGGGATAAGATCAGTTTAATCGGCGCCGGTCTTTTGGGAGGCTCTCTTGGGCTGGCCATCCGCCAGCGTAAATTGGCCGCCAAGGTCCACGCTTATGTCCGCCGCGCGGAAAGCGTCGCCGAATGCCAGCGCCTGGGCGTCGCCAACCTGGCCACCCAAAGCATGAAGGACGCCGTGGACCGGGCCGACTTGGTGGTCCTCTGCACCCCGCTCTCCCAAATGCGCGAACTGGCCCTGCAAATGCGGCCTTTTTTGAAACCCGGCGCGGTGGTCACCGACGTCGGCAGCGTCAAGGCCGGCGTGGCGCAGGAACTGGAACCGCTCCTGCGCGAGTATCAGGTCTCTTTTGTCGGCAGTCATCCCATGGCCGGCTCGGAAAGGGCCGGCCTGGCCGCCGCCCGCGTGGATCTCTTCAACAACGCCATCTGCCTGGTCACTCCCACCGCGCAATCTCCTGTGGAGGCGGTTTGCGCCGTCCAGAATTTTTGGAAGGCCCTGGGCGGATGGCCCGTCCGCATGACCCCGGAGTTGCATGACGACTTGGTCAGCCGCTCCAGCCATTTGCCGCACGTGGTGGCGGCGGAACTGGCCAATTACGTCCTAAGCCCGGCGCATCCCCGCGAACAGGCGCTGGTTTGCGCCAGCGGCTTTCGTGACACCACCCGCATCGCCGCCAGCTCGCCCGAAATGTGGCGCGACGTCGTCCTGGCCAACCGCAAGAACCTGACCCGTGTGCTCGGCGTCTTTATCGAGGACCTGCAGGAGTTCCAACTCGCGCTGGAGCGGGAGGACGTCCGCGCCATCGAGGAATTTTTCACCAAGGCCAAACAGCGGCGCGAACAATGGCGCGCCCACTCCCCCTCCATGTCGCCGGAATAAGGGACGGCCCAACAAAACCGAGGATGCCCCTGCCTGAACTCATTGAGATTGTCCCGCCGACAAAACCCGTCGCGGCGGAAATCACGGTGCCCGGCTCCAAGAGCCTGACCAATCGCGCCTTGATCCTCGCGGCGCTGGCCGACGGGGAAACCACTCTGCGCGGCGCGCTCTGGAGCGAAGACACGCAGGTGATGGTGGAGAGCCTGCGGCGGCTCGGTTTTCAAGTCGCGGTGGCCGAGGACGGCGAGGATTCTTGCAACCGGACACTGGTTGTGCGCGGGGCGGGCGGAAAAATTCCCAACGCCGGAACCGCCGCCCATCCGTTGGAGCTGTTTGTGGGCAACGCCGGCACCGCCGCGCGGTTTCTGGCGGCCCTGGTTTGTTTGGGGAACGGCGTCTATCGCCTCCAGGGAAACCCCCGCATGCGTGAACGGCCCCAGGCGGGCTTGTTCCACGCCCTGCGCCAATTGGGCTACCGCGTGGACTCGGAGAACAACCGCCTGCCTGCGGACATTTTTGGGACCGGGCCGCGCCCGGCCGCCGCCTGTCAGGTCAGCATTGCGGAAAGCTCGCAGTTTGCCAGCGCGCTCCTTCTCTGCGCGCGGGCCGGCGGCTGGAAAGTGGAAGTGGCGGGCGAGAATTCTGAGGAAGCCCCTTACGTCGCCATGACGCAACGGCTTATCGAGTCCTTTCCCGCCCGGGGCGGGCGGTTTCAAGTGGAGCCTGACGCCTCCAGCGCCAGTTACTTTTGCGCCGCGCAATGGTTGACACCGCCTACAAGCTCCATCCGAGTCGCCGCCTT
>JBEKAN010000413.1:0-4068 GCA_050015895.1 Verrucomicrobiota bacterium | reverse complement strand
CGCGAAAATGCGCGGGCTGTCCAGCAGGCAAATTGAGGTTGACGAAATCTGGGGATTCATCGGCGCAAAGCGCAAAAACGCCGACCGGGCCGGGGTTTACGGGGATGTCTGGACGTTCATTGCGATTGACGCGGACACGAAAATAATCCCATCTTTCATGGTCGGCAAGCGGGATGGATACCAAGCCAACGCCTTCATTGCCGATCTCGCCACCCGGATGCAAAAGCGGATTCAGGTTTCTTCCGATTCCCTGAACGCCTATTCCGACGCGATGGAACGGGGTTTTGGCTCTGAGGTGGATTACGGCCAGATTTCAAAAACCTATTCACTCGTGACCGTCACGAAAGACGCCGCCACCCGATACAGCCCGGCAGAGGTGGTCAAAGTCGAAAAAACGGTCGTTTCCGGTATGCCGGACGTCAACCGCATTTGCACGTCTCATGTCGAGAAACAGAATCACACGCTGCGGATGCACTGCCGCCGCTTGACCCGCCTCACGAACGCTTTCAGCAAAAAATTGGAGAATTTTGAAGCTGCGGTCGCGCTCAATTTCGCGTATTACAACTTCTGCAAGACCCATTTGGCGGTTCGTTGCACCCCCGCAATGGCGGCGGGCATCGAGCCGAGCCAATGGACGGTTGCGGAGCTGGTCGAACGCTGTGGCGAATAAAGAATACATCGAGCGGTTGCAGGGTGTGATTGCCCATTTGCACAAGTGCAATGCGGTATGGGCGCAAACCGTGCCTGTGCATGAGGTTTTCCGTGGGGAAACCATCTGGCGTGGGGATGTGGAGGTCTTCAACCTGACCGGACACCCCAAAGCCCAGCGGGCGTACGCGTGGAGCCACCTGGACGGCCCCAAAGACGAACGCACCCGCTTTGTCGCCGTGCTGCAAATTCCGCCAGTGGAATCGGCGGAAACGGCTGTCCGCTTGCAAATCGTGAAAGACACAAAACAAGCCCGCAAAGAGGCGATTGCGGAAGCGAAAAACACCAAAAAGAATACATAATCATGGAAAATACAGCCCCATTAGCGATTCTGAGCGCAATCTTGGGAATTGGATGGCTTGGTTATGCCGCTTACGCTCAAGGCACAATCGAGACACTGAGAGAAATCGTAAAAGACCTTGAGGCACAAAACGCCGATTTAAGAAAGAAAGCAAAACTATGAAATTCACGATCATCGAGCGTCCTCCGCTCAACGCCAATGAATACACCGTAGCCGCACATCAGAATGAAGAGGAGGCTTTTGCAACAAATCTCCGATCATTGCTCAGAGACAATCCTTTTCCAATTTGCGCAGAGAATGTGCCTTTGGGCTGGGCTGCGAATGTGGAGGATTTTGCCACTGAGAATGGGTACCGCATAATGATGATGCGAAGCATAGTCAACTACGGGGAAATGGGGACATCGTTTGGTACATTTTACTACGAGCGCAATCCAAATTAGGACACTACCAACTTTTTCCCAGTTTGCCCTTGACAATTCCTTCGCTATGTGCTACCACTTACAACAGCATGAGGCCACAAGCGACAAACGTCACAACCGCCCGGGACGCCCGCCCGCCCGGCGCGGCGCAAGTTCCGTCGCGCCAAAATGACGCACAGTCGTCAGCCCGTGTGCCCTCCTCCATCCCGCGTGGGAGCCGCCCCAAGGAGGTCAATCAAGGCTAATCAAGGTTAATCAAGGTTAATTTAACCAAAAAATATCCCCCCCCAGCCCCCAAATGGCAAAAAATGACAAAAATGTTGGTCTGGTTCGTTGGTCTGGTCGCGGTTCATCCGCCACCGGCCAATGCCCGCTCAATCGTGTTCAATCGTGTTCAATCGTGCTTAATCGTGCATAATCGTGCTTAATCGTGCTTAATTATGAGACCATTTCCCCGCGTCATCACCCTTGTGTCGCTCTTGACCTTGTTCGGCTGCGGCAAGCCGGCCATCAAGGCGGATTTGACCACGCCCGAGGGGGCCATTCTTTCGTACGAGGATGCCTGCCGCAAGGGCGACATCGAGAAGGCGGTCGCCTGCAAGGATTTCAAAGTGGAGGCCGCCTACATGATGCAGACCCACACCAACATGGCCGCTTTGAGCGGCGACCCGGAGATTCTCGCCAAGCTGGCCGAGACATTGGAGCTGGCGTACCGCGCCCAGATGAAACACGGCTTTCCGGATTTCGCGGGCGTGACTTCCACCTTCCCGAAGAAGCGGGACTTTGACGACAGCAAGGTGGTGGTCACCGAGGTGTGCCGTTTTCGGGATGGCGCGACCGAAACCCAGGACATCCTCGTCGCCAAAACCCAAGCCGGCTGGAAGATGATGATCCCGCTCAAGTAAGCCTTGTCAGGTCCTTGCCGGCCGCAGAAGAGAAAACTGAACAGAAAACAGAAGAAGGAGGAACACGACGGTTGCTATGTTGGCGCAGGTTTTACTGGCCGGAGAACCCCGTTTGCTTCCCGACCACTGCAACCACAAGACCGCTGGAAACCAGACGCAATAGACAACGAGGAGGTAGCATTCTGCAATTGGACCGTTCACCGCGTCAAGGATACCAATGGGTGGAAAACCGATCGCCACAACCAAGAACATCGCGAGTATTCCGTGAAGATTGCCAGTGTCTTTCGGACGACGAATTTCCTTCCATGCGACGACCAGAAACCCGATACCGGCCGCGACGCCAATGACAAACGGAACCTGCCAGCCCGGAGCCGCGTACTCCCACATCCAGCCATGAGGCGAGCTTGGGTCCCAATTGTTGATATCGTCCGCGTCGCTTCCGTCGGTCGCGCTGATTCCATCCCTGCCGCAAGAATAGAGGTCAAAACTCAGCGGCAGATGCAGACCGGGGCAACGATACACATACGGGTGTCCCCAGGGATCTTTCAGAATCCAGTCTGCATGCAGAAAGGAGTGCGGCCATTTCTCTTCCGGGAGACCGGGCGGACATTTCACCAATGCTTCAAGTCCCTCCGCGGTCGTGGGGTACCTCCCGAATGCGGCCTTAAAAGCCTCCAAATCCTGCGACACTCCTTCGATGGTCCTCCGCGCGCCACGCGAACCCTTTGGCGCAGACATCTTCGCGGATGCAGGCATCGCCAACAGCACCAGTAGGATTGTCAGCCAAATGGCTTTCATCGCCAAGACCAAATCTTGTCATCCCACAAAATCCCGCACCATGCCTTTCTGCGCGGCTGGCGCGGCCGGTTCGCCGCGGAACTGGCCGCCACCATGCGCAATTCTCCCGCCCGCTCGGCGCTAATCCACCGTCAGCAGCGCCAGCGAATCGTGGTCGCGGATGAAGATGCGGTTGCCGGAAACCACCGGGTAGGCGAAGATCGGCGTGTCGGCCACCTTGATGCTGGCCACCTGGGTTAAGGCCTTGTCACTCGGCTGCAGGACGTAAAGCTGCGTGGGGGTCAGAGCCAGGAGGACCGAACCGGCGTCCACCACCGAACCGTAGCCCGTGGGCGTGCCTTTGCCGGTCATATCGGTCCATGCCACCGCTCCGGTCTTGGCATTGACACAGAAGAAGGTGCTCCGCTGCGTCAGTCCGTAGAGGAACCCGTCCTTGAGCACCGCCGTGTTGAACTGCGGCGATACATCGGCGGCGGTCCAAAGCTCCGTGGTTGTAAACGTGTCGCCCGACTTGGCCACTTTGACGGCGTGTATGCCGCGCGCCGAACCGGCGTAGATCAGCGTGTCCCCGTCCACAATCGGCGTCGCGGCGTTGTAGGCCATGCCCATCGGCGCGAACGGCGTCTGCCAGGCCAGCTTGCCATCGGCCAAAGTCAGGCCCACCACGCTCTTGTCCGTGAGCACGACGACGAGTTTTGTCCCGCCCACCGTCATGACCGCCGGCGAGGCGTAGCCCGGACCCGCGCCCGTCCAGTGCCATTTCTCGTCGCCGGATTTGAGGTCATAAGCCGCCACGCCGCCATCATTCTGCCCGCCGACCTGCGCGACGCACAGCCCGTCCACGACCACCGGAGAGGAACCGGTGTAAAACCGGGGCCAGCTTGTGGCGGGTTTCTGCCAAAGCTGCTTCCCATCCGCCGCGTTCCAGCACGTCAAA
>JBEKAN010000412.1:0-4082 GCA_050015895.1 Verrucomicrobiota bacterium | reverse complement strand
TTGCAGGTCGTCATTTGCACCGCTTATTCCGACTATTCCTGGGACAGCATGCTCGCGCGCCTGGGCGGCAACGACCAGTTGGTCATCCTCAAAAAACCCTTCGACACCGTGGAGGTCCTGCAACTGGCCAACGCCCTGACCGAGAAATGGCGCCTCCACCAGGAGTCCCGCCTCAAGCTCGAAGAGTTGGAAAAACTGGTGGAACGGCGCACGACCGATCTCCGTTCCACGAACAAGAACCTCCAAACCGAGATCCTCGTGCGCCAGGACGCCGAGGCCCGCATTCGCGAGCAGGCCAGGATGCTGGACCTGGCCCACGACGCCATCCTGGTGCAGGACATGGACGGCCTGGCGCGCTACTGGAACCTGGGCGCCGAGCGCCTTTACGGCTGGAAAGCCGCCGAGGTCCTTGGCGCCCGCGTCGCCGACCTTTGCTGCGGCGACCCCGGCGCCCAGGACAAGGAGCAAAAGGCCCGCGCGCTCGTCCTCCAGGGCGAATGGTCCGGCGAACTCAACCACGTCACCAAGTCCGGCGGCGCCCTGCTGGTCCACAGCCGCTGGACACTGGTGCGCGACACCCAGGGCCGGCCCAAATCCATCCTCGTCATTACCACCGACATCACGGAGAAGAAGCGCCTCGAGGCCCAGTTCCTCCGCGCCCAGCGCATGGAGAGCATCGGCACCCTGGCCATCGGCATCGCCCACGACCTGAACAACATCCTGGCCCCCGTCATGATGATCGGCCCGCTGCTCCGGATGGAAATCAAGGACAATACCACCTTGTCCCTCCTGGATTCCATGGAGGCCGGCGCCCGGCGCGGCGCGGACATTGTCAAGCAAATCCTCACTTTTTCCCGCGGCGCCAGCAGCCAGAAGGCGCCCCTCCAGACCTTCCGCCTGCTCAAGGAGTTCTCCAGTTTCCTTCGCGAAACCTTTCCCAAAGACATCCTCGTCAATTTCGCCGCCCCCAAGGACCTCTGGATGGTGCGCGGCAACAGCACCGAATTGCACCAAGTCCTGGTCAACCTCTGCCTCAACGCCCGCGAGGCCATGCCCGGCGGCGGCGCGCTGACTCTCTCCGCCGAAAACTTGGTCCTGGATGAAAGCGCCGCCGCCTCCATCCCCAACGCCAAACCCGGCCGCCACGTGGTCTGGACCGTCGCCGACACCGGCGTCGGCATTTCCCCCAAAAACCTGGACCGCGTTTTTGACCCCTTTTTCACCACCAAAGAAGTCGGCAAAGGCCCGGGCCTGGGGTTGTCCATCGTCCTGGGCATCGTCCAAGGCTGCGGCGGTTGCGTTCAGATCAAAAGCCAGCCGGGCGGCGGCACGGAGGTCAAAGTCTATCTCCCTGCGGCGGAGGCGGAGGCGCGGATTCCTGAAAAGCCCCTGCCCGAGCCGCCCCGCGGCGGCGGTGAGTTGGTTCTGGTGGTGGAGGATGAGGAGGCCCTGGGCGGCGTGGTGGAGAAAGTCCTCACCGCCTCCGGCTACCGCGTTTTGCTCAGTTCCGATGAGACGGAGGCCGTGGAATTGTTCCGCCGCAACTCGCGGGATATTGCCGCCGTGCTGGTGGACCTGACGATGCCGCAAATAGACAAGGCCATCGCCTCCCTTCGCGAGATCAACCCCGCCGTCAAACTCCTGGCCAGCGCCGCCATGTCCCCGGACCAGTTGCCCGCCGCCCTGCGCCTCCGGCCGGAGATGTTCCTGCCCAAGCCCTACCAGACCGCCGCGCTCCTGGACGCGCTGCGAACCGTCCTGGCCGGCAAGACCAGTCAATAAAAATTACTGAATCGCCAGCTCCTGTTTGATTTTGAATTTTTCCACGCGCTTGCGCAGCGTCGCCCGCGTGATCCCCAGCAGTTTGGCCGCCTGCACCTGGTTCCCCTTGGTTTCCAGCAGCGCCTGGATGATCAACTCCCTCTCCACCGCCGGCAGCACTTTCAGTTCCTCCTGCTCCCGCGCCCATTGAAACAACGTCCGCCCCACCGCCGCCCAGTCCGGCAACTGCGGCCCGCCCGTCGCCGCCGCGCCCGCCGCCGCCGGCGCCGCCGTCCTCTCCCCGCCGCCGGCCGGCAGGCTGGCGACTTCCACCGGCAGGTCCCCCGGCAAAATCACCTCGCCCTTGGCCATCACCGTCGCGCGCTGGATCACGTTTTCCAGCTCCCGCACGTTGCCCGGCCACGGGAACCGCTCCAGCATCTCCACCGCCGCCGGCAGGATGGATTTGGGCGCGCCGCCCCGCCCCTGCGCGAACTTCTTCAAAAAATAGTTGACCAGCAGCGGGATGTCCTCGCGCCGCTCCCGCAGCGGGGGAATCTGGATGCGCACCACGTTGAGCCGGTAGAACAAATCCTCCCGGAACTCCCGCGCCGCCACCGCCTGCTCCAGCGGCTTGTGCGTCGCCGCGATCACCCGCACATCCACCTGGATGGCTTGGTTGCCGCCCACCCGCTCAAACGCGCCGGACTGCAGCACGCGCAGGATTTTCGCCTGCGTCGCCAGGCTCATGTCCCCGATCTCGTCCAGGAAAATCGTCCCCTTGTCGCACTGCTCGAATTTCCCGATCCGCTGCGACGCCGCGCTGGTGAACGCCCCCTTCTCGTGCCCGAACAACTCGCTCTCCAGCAGGTTCTCCGGGATCGCCGCGCAGTTGATGGCCAGGAACGTCTGCCCGTTGCGCTTGCTGTGATGATAGATCGCCCGCGCCACCAATTCCTTGCCCGTGCCGCTTTCCCCGGTGATCAGCGCCGTGGCGTCGCTGCCCGCCAGTTGCCCGATCATTTTGAACACATTCTGCATCCCCTCGCTCCGCCCGATGATCCCCAGGTCGTAATCCTCCGACTCCAGCAGCGGCTCGTACGACACCACCTGCCGCATGTCGCGCGCCGCCTTCAGGGCGTTGAGGACCACCTGTTTGAGCCGCAGCACGTCGAAAGGTTTGAGCAGATAATCATACGCCCCCAGTTTCATCGCCTCGATGGCCGTCTGGGTGGTCCCGTAGGCCGTCATCATGATCACCATTTGCTTGGCGTCCACCTGCCGCAGCCGCCGCAGCGTCTCCAATCCCGTCATCCCGCCCATGCGCACGTCCATGATCACCAGGTCCGGTTTCAGGCGCGGGATCAGCTTCAACCCCTCCTCCCCGCTGTCCGCCGTGGTCAGCTCGATGTCCGGCTGGTCAAAAATCCGGCGGAACGAGTACTGCACGTCCGCCTCGTCGTCAATTAAAAGGAGTTTGTCCATACATCGCCGCCCAGCATACCACCCCGCCCCCCGTTTGCAGTTCTTTTTTCCGCCGCACTTTTCCGCGCCCGATGCCTAATGAAAGAGATGAACCCGGGTCAGTCCGGCGAGGCGGGCGACTTCCGCCTGCGCGCCATCGCACGTGACAAACATCTCGGCGCGAGCCTGTTGGGCGGCGGCAACATGCACAAAATCCCAAGTGCCGGCATGGCAGCTCTGGGCGTGGCGGGCGCTCAATTCATCGCCCCGATCCAAAAGATCGGACAGCCGATGCATGTCCAGCCTCAGTCTTCTGGAGGTTTCACTGGCTCGGTAGGCGTGCCACGCCGACGCCGCATATTTGCCCGAGAGCCGGCGAAGGTTGTGGCGCAGTTCAATTCGCAGCAGGGGATTCCAACAAAACTCCGGACCCCGTTCATGGCACCAATCCGTTACGACCCGGGCGAATTCATCTGCCGGGTGAAACCAGGCGATCAACGCCGAGGTGTCGGCGTAAATTCTCATCGCCGCCGGCGTTGCCGTTCCCGCAACACCGGGTTGGGGACACGGTCGCTGGACTTGACATCTTTTTGCGCGCGCCATATTTCGGCCATGAGGTCCGTCCAGCCAGGCAGCTCGGCCGCGGCCAGAGGCTCCATTCGGCCGATGGTACGCCCGTTGCGGGTGACCAGCAAAGTCTCCCCTTGCTCAAGCTGGTTCAAGACCGACTTGGTTTCCTGATGCAATTGTTTTGCGGTGATGATGCTCACGCCCTGAAAGTAACACCCCAAAAGTGTCCCCGCAAGCCAATAGCTTGACCAGAGAAGAACATACCTCCGCCTCGCGCAGTTTTCCCC
>JBEKAN010000411.1:0-4093 GCA_050015895.1 Verrucomicrobiota bacterium | reverse complement strand
CATCAGTGCCGTGAGCGGAGAGGTGTCGGACACGACGATCATCGCGCGGCGAGAAAATCAACGGCCTTCAAATCCGCGGCGAGCTCCTCGCTGCCGTAGTGGATGGGAATCCGTCGTTGCCCTAGTTCCCGCAAAAAGTCCTCCTGGGATATGCCGGCGATCTCGGCGGCCTGACCCAGCGTGGATTCGTCGGAGACAAACAAGCCAATAGCCAGATGCAACGCCGTGGATTGCGGCGAGAGACGCGCTTCAATGTTTTCAGGCAGGGTCAAGATCATGGCAGTAATTTGAGTTTGCCTTTCAACCGCCAACCTAGCAGCAATCCCTGGCATTGCAACAGCCGAGATTTGAGAATCAGACCCCAATGATTGAATCGCCAGGCCCGCAAGAACAGGAAAACAATCCCCATGCTCCCCCGGCTCGCCACCCGGTGCGCGGCCTCGACCTTGTTCATCACCACAGTCGTCCGTGAATTGGCTCGCAACCCCGCCGGTTTCTTGCCACATTCGCGGCAAATTGATGCGATCCTTTGTCCTTAGACGCCTGCTGCACATGATCCCGCTCCTGCTGGCCGTTTCATTGCTCACGTTTCTGCTCATGGCGCTCGCCCCCGGCGACTACTTCACGACCCTCTCGCAGAATCCGCAGATTTCGCCCGAAACCATCGCGCGCCTCAAGGCGCAGTTCCATCTGGACCGCCCGTGGCCGGTGCAATACGTTTACTGGCTGAAAAGTGTGTTGCACGGCGACTTCGGCTACTCGATGGCCTACAAAATCCCCGCCACCTCGCTCATCATGAGCCGCCTGTGGAACACGTTTTTGCTCTCCCTGGTGGCCATGATCATCACTTGGACCCTCGCCGTGCCGCTGGGCGTCTGGGCGGCGGTCAAAAAGGACACCTGGGTTGACCACGCCTGCTCCCTGGTCTCCTTTGTCGGTCTGTCCATTTCCGACATTCTGCTTTCCCTGCTGGCGTTGTGGTTCGCCGCGGCGACGGGCTGGTTTCCCGTCGGCGGGGCGGAAAGCGCGCTCCACGACTTCATGTCGCCGGGGCGGCAATTCTGGGATCACGCGCACCATCTCATTTTGCCCGCGCTGGTGCTCGCCGCCTCGGGCGTGGCTGGCATCATGCGCCAGATGCGCTCCAATCTCCTCGACACCCTCAGCGCCGAATACGTCACCGCCGCGCGCGCCCGCGGCCTGGGCGAGGGCTGGGTCATCTACAAACACGCGCTCCGCAACGCCATCAACCCCCTTCTCACCATTTTCGGCTATTCGCTGGCCGGCTTGTTGAGCGGCGCCTTCATCGTCGAGAACATCATGGCCTGGCCCGGCCTGGGCCGCCTGACCATCGAGGCCTTTTTCGCCAAAGACTCCTATCTGGTGGTGGACTGCGTCGTCCTGGCCACCGCCCTGCTGGTGGTGGGCAATTTCATCGCCGACCTGCTGCTGGCCTGGAACGACCCGCGCATCCGGCTCAAGTAAATGAACCCAACCGAGACCACTCCAAACCCGGACACGCAACCGCATCTGTCGCCGGGGCAGTTGTTCTGGCGGCGGTTGAGGCGACGGCGCGTCGCAATGGTCGGCGGGGCGATTTTGAGTGTCCTCTATTTCGTCGCCTTGTTCGCCGGTTTTTTCGCGCCCTGCGATTATCGGCGCATGGACGACAAAGGCTATTTCCATCCGCCCACCCGGCTGGGTTGGAGAGGTTTTCATTTGGTGGTTCCGCGCTACCAACAAGTGCCGGGCGAATTCAATTACCGCCCCGTCGCCACCGACACCAAACCCGTTCACTTTTTCGTTCCCGGCGATCCCTACAAATTGTTCGGCTTCATTCCCGCCACGCGCCATCTGTTCGGCACCGGCGACGCCGACTATCCGGTGTACCTTCTGGGCGCGGACCAGTTCGGGCGCGACGTGTTTTCGCGCCTTCTTTACGGCTCGCAAATTTCCCTTTCCATCGGCGTCATCGGCATTCTGCTCTCGTTCGCCTTCGGCCTGGTCATCGGCGGAATCTCCGGGTATTTTTCCGGCCCGACCGACACAGTCATCATGCGCTTTTGCGAGCTCATCATGTCCGTCCCCGCGTTGTATCTGATCATTTCGCTGCGCGCGACCTTTCCGCCCGGCATGAGTTCCGCCAAGGTCTATGCCATGATCGTGATCATCTTGAGCTTCATCGGCTGGGCGGGCATGGCGCGCGTGATCCGGGGCATGGCGCTCTCGTTGCGCGAGCAACTCTTCGTCCTCGCCGCCCGCTCCCTCGGCCAGACGCACTGGAAAATCATCACCCGCCACATTTTGCCCAACACGTTCTCCTACGTCATTGTCGCCGCCACCTTGAGCGTGCCATACTACATTTTGGGCGAAGTCGTGCTGAGCTTTCTGGGCGTGGGCATCCAGGAGCCTCAGGCGAGCTGGGGCAACATGCTCTCCGCCGCGGAAAATGTGGAATACCTGCGCAATTACCCCTGGCTCCTGGCCCCAGGCGCGGCCATCTTCCTCACCGTGCTGGCCTTCAACTTCCTCGGCGACGGCCTCCGCGACGCGACGGACACCAAGTCATGAACCTGCTCGAGATCAAGGACCTGAAAGTGGACTTCGGCAAAGGCGCCTCCGCCGCGCGCGCCGTGGACGGCTTGTCGCTGACCATGGCCGCGGGCGAAACCGTCTGTCTCGTCGGCGAAAGCGGCTGCGGCAAGACGGTGACCGCCCTTTCCATCGCGCGACTGGTCCCGTCGCCGCCCGCCCGTTACGCCGGCGGCGAAATTTTGTTGAACGGCCGCGACACGCTGAAAATGTCCCCGCGCGAACTGCGGCAAATTCGCGGCGGCGTCGTCGGCTACGTTTTTCAGGACCCCGGCGCGTCGCTCAACCCCATTATCCGCGTCGGCAATCAGATCCAGGAATCGCTCCGGCTCCACAAAGAACCAGGCAAGCAACCGCGTGCGGACAAGGCCGATGTGTCCGAAGTCATCCGATGGTTGAAACTCGTCGGCATTCCCGCCCCGCAATCGCGCGTCAGAAACTATCCGTTTGAGATTTCCGGCGGCATGCAACAGCGCGTGATGATCGCCATGGCTCTGGCCGGCGAGCCTAAACTGCTCGTCGCCGACGAGCCGACCACCGCGCTGGATGTCACCATTCAGGCGCAGATTCTGGATCTGCTCCGCGACCTCAAGGAGCGGCTCGGCATGGCCATTTTGCTCATCACTCACAACCTCGGCATCGTCGGCGACATGGCCGACCGCGTGGCCGTCATGTATGCCGGGCAGATCGTCGAGCTGTCGCCCGCCCGCGAACTCCTGCGCCGCCCGCTCCACCCCTACACGCGCGCGCTGATGAATTCGGTGCCCAAACTGCGCGGCGGCGCCGGGCGCCTCCCAGCCATTCCCGGCGGCGTCCCGCGCATCGGCAGTTTCCCGCCCGGCTGCCGTTTTGCCCCGCGCTGTCCGATTGCCCGCCCCGAATGTTCGCAAAAAATCCCCGATCTCCCCGAAGTCGAACCCGGACGCTGGGTGCGCTGTCCTTTTTGGAGAACCTCATGAGCCTGCTCGAAGTCAAAAATCCGAAAGCGCCTCTGGCGCCAAAGAAAATAGCCCGCCGATTTATCGGTGGGTTGCGTCGTTTCCACGGTGGGTTGCCTTCCGCGCCAAAGAAAATAGCCCACCGTTTCAACGGTGGGTTGATCGAACCACAAACAAACCAAGTCCCGTAGGGACGACAGAATCATGCACGCATTCATTTCCTGTCATTTGCATTGCGTTTGGAGCACCAAGGAGCGCCGCCGTCTGATCACGCCCGCGCTTCAAGAACGTCTCTGGCCATATCTCGGCGGCATCGCCCGCGCGAACAAAATGTCCGCCCTCGAAATTGGCGGCGTGGAAGATCACATTCACGTTTTGTTGTCGCTGCCTTCCACGATTTCCATTTCAAAAGCCGTTCAACTTCTGAAAGGCAATTCGTCCAAATGGATCCACGAGACTTTTCCCGAACACCAGGCCTTTGAATGGCAGGAGGGTTATGGCGCGTTCAGCATCGGCGCTTCTGGGATCGAAACAACGGTTGCTTATATCAAGCGGCAAGCCGA
>JBEKAN010000410.1:0-4095 GCA_050015895.1 Verrucomicrobiota bacterium | reverse complement strand
GCCATAAGCGAAATCTGGTGGAGAATGCGGCACGTTGATTGCTTATGAAGATCAGAGCACAGCATAAATAACAGCCAACAGAACCAAAAATGAACATCATGGCGAAAAGTCTTCTTCGTGCCTCCGCGATCAGTGCGGCGGCTTTCATCGCACAAAACGCCTTCAGCCAAGTTTTATACAACAACAGCACCACCTACAATGGCGATTACATCGTCAATGGCGAAACTGGCAACGAAGTGGTCCTCGCCGGATCGGCGTCCTCGGATGTCATCAGTGGCATCACGCTGCAGTATGATCTTCTCAATGCTGACGGGGGGATGGGGGGAACCCCCAATCCAACGGACTCGGTGGATGTGCGCTTTTATGCAAACACGGGGGCCATAGTGGATGGCTACGCGTCACCTGCCGCGACGCCACTGTACGACAGTGGTGCTATTCTTTTGTCGGCACTGGGCGTTACGGCTTACACCGAGGGCGCGACACTTATTGACACTGGATTGAATGTCACTGTTCCACAGGACTTCACTTGGACTTTGACTTTTGGCGGACTTGGGGGTGATGAGGGCAGTCTGGGTCTTTTTTCGTCACCGAGCGTTGGCTCGAATTACGGGGATGCTTGGGTGAATTCCGGTGATGGATGGGCTTTGGTTGTTGCGGGCGATCCTCCTCCTGCTCTGGAATTCGGAGCCGAGATTACCGGAACGGCCGTAGTTCCTGATTCCTCGAGCTTGTCGTTCTCGGTTTTGGCGATTGGCGCCGGGTTCGGGTTGGTCAAGCGCAGCATTCGCCGCCAGCATTCGGCATAGATGGTCTTCCTTTCATGGTTCATACAAAGGCCCGATTTTTCGGGCCTTTTTTGTTGCCAAAAAGCGGATCCCACGTCCTCCAAAGCGCGCCGACGGAGATGGAATCTTCACCCTCCCAACAGCCTGTGAAGAGTGAAACGCCGGATTCCGCTTTTCAGCGGGCGCGGGCCGTGGTAGTGTGCTGTGTTTGCGGGCTTTGGCATGGAAATTCATAAAATCAAAATCGTGCTCATCGAGGACGACGCCAGCGACGTTGAGCTTTTGCGCAGGATGCTGGAAAAATCCGGCGGCGCCCGCTTCGATCTGGAAGTGGCCGGCAGCCTGGCCGACGGGGTCGCCCGCCTGCGCCAGGGCCAAATTGACGTCGTGCTTGCGGACTTGGACCTGCCCGACAGCGCGAGGCCGGACACTTTTGCCGCCCTGAAGGCCGCGACATCCGATCTGCCCATCATTGTGCTGAGCGGTCTGGACGATGAAACGGCGGCGGTCAACGCCGTCCATGCCGGAGCGGAGGATTATCTGGTCAAAGACCGGGTCACGCCGCCGCTGATCCTGCGGGCGATTCTGTACGCGATCGAACGGACCCAGGCCCGAACGGCCACCCAGCTGGCGCAGGAGAAGTACCGCAGCATCTTTGAGAACTCCATCTCCGGCATCTTCCAGACCTCGCCGGAAGGCCGTTACCTGAACGTCAATCCCGCCCTGGCGCGCATTTACGGCTACAGTTCCGCGGAGGAATTGATGTCGCGCATCAGCGACATCGCCCGGCTGCTTTACGTGGACCCGCACCGGCGGGCCGAGTTCATCCGGCTCATGCAGGAGGCGGGCGTGGTGAAGAACTTCGAGTCGCAAATTTATCGCAAGGACGGCACGGTGATCTGGATTTCGGAAAACGCCCGCGCCGTGCGCAACCGGGAGGGCGGCATCGAGTATTACGAAGGGATGGTGGATGACATCACCGCCCGGAAGGAGGCGGAGGAGAAACTGCGTTTTTCGGAAACCCGCTTTCGTTCTGTCTGGCAGAGCGCCACCGACGGCATGAGGCTGACGGACGAACAAGGGGTGATTTTGGCGGTCAACCGGTCCTTTTGCGCCATCATTGGCATGACCTCCGAGGAACTGGTGGGGCGCAACTTCACGGTGTGCTATTCCGAGCAGGAGGATTTGGCGGAGATGGCGCGGGTGTACCAGCAACGGTTCGCGGACCGGACGACCGACCTGCAACTGGATCTGCAGGTGACCTTCCGATCCGGCCGGGCGGTGGACCTGGAGATCTCCAACACATTCATTGATTTGGAGGAGGGCCGCTCGTTGCTGCTGGGGGTGTTCCGGGACATTTCCAAGCGCAAAGCCGCCGAAGAGCGGGAACGGCGCGTGAACGCGGAACTGGCCCGCAGCCAGGCTGAACTGAGCAAGAAGAACGAGATCATGGAGCAAGACCTGAAGATGGCGCGGGAAATCCAACTGGCCATGCTTCCGCAGCGCTACCCCAGCTTCCCACTGGGCGCGCCAGCGTCGGAAAGTCTGCTGCAGTTTCGCCACCGCTATCATCCCACCAGCCAGGTGGGAGGCGATTTTTTCAACATCCTGCGCCTGTCCAACAACAAGGCGGGTCTGTTTATCTGCGACGTGATGGGCCACGGGGTGCGTTCGGCGCTGGTCACGGCGATGGTGCGGGCGCTGGTCGAGGAACTGCATCCCATCGCGATGGATCCCGGCCAGTTGCTGACGCGGATCAACAGCGACATCCGGGCCATCCTGCAACAAACCGGCACACCGCTTTTCACCACCGCTTTCTACATGGTGGCCGATTTGGAGTCGCGGCAGGCGCTTTACGCCAACGCCGGGCATCCCAAGCCATTCCTGATCCATCGCAACGCCGGTCAGGTGGAGATTCTCAAGTACGCGGATGGAAAAGCCCGTCCCGCCCTCGGTTTTTTTGAGGACACGGCCTACCCAACCGCCACTTGTCCGCTGAGGGGGGGCGACATGGTGATGCTGTTTACGGACGGACTTTACGAAGTGGAAGGCCCAGGGGGCCAGCAATTCAGCCAGGAGCTGTTGCTGGCATCGGTTCAGGAACATGCCCGGCTGCATTGTGAAGAGCTGTTCAACCTGCTGCTGAAGGAGATTTCCGCATTTTCCGCCAATCACCAATTTGCGGACGACGTATGCCTATTGGGCATGGAAGTGGCGGAAAGATTTTGATTCGGAGGCGATTATGTGAATTTTGCGCGTCAAAAGGGAAAAGCGAGGGATAAACTTTACACTCTGGCGGAACTTCTGCAAATGCCTTTAGCGCAATTAGTTAGGTAATTATCATCAGCAATAAAGAACGGGTTTCGTCGGATTATATTACACTTCTTTCCCATCCCATTGTCTGATTGTTGAGCACATTTCAACTCATGCATTAAATGCGTAAGTAGTTAAACGACATACATTTACAATACAAAATCACCCTCTCTAATGGCCAGAGAGCCGAACTTGGCTCGATGATTGCTTGCAATACAACATTTATTGAAGACAACGATTGGCAATCCACACCAGGAAATACCGGGAAATACCGGGGATACAGTGGTGGATGCGGGTTGCGCCACAAATTTGCGCCATGAAAATTGAGCTTCATTCCGCAGAGCAAGTTGCTGACACATTGGGAGTCGAGTTGGACACGCTTTACCGCTACGCGCGGAAAGGGAGGATTCACGGCATGAAAGTGGGGAAGGCGTGGAGGTTTTTGGACGTGGATGTGGAGGAGTTTTTACAGAAGCAGCGATACCCTATGAAGAGCCGCACTCTCAAAGCCACTTTGCTGCCGGATGTGGCGGGGAGCGCGACAAAGGGGGCGGGCGTCCCTGTCGGGGCCATCAGCGCGGGAGGGGAAGCGTGCTATGCGGATGTGGAAGCGGCGTCCAATTTGCTGGCGGACAGCATGCTCAGTCATGGTGTGGCGCCGGGGGACCGGGTGCTGATCCTGCTTTCTAATTCCCTGGAATTTGTGGTGGGGTGCTTTGCGGCATGGAAGGCGGGGGCGGTGCTGGTGCCGGAAAACCCCGCGATCAAGGACGAGGATCTCCGGCATGTTTTGCAGGACTACGCACCGCAGGCTCTGATCCTGGACCGGGATGTGGCGGAACGGTTGGAGGCGCAGCATTGCGGGTTGGAGAACGCAATGCCACTAGTTTTTTTGGCGTTCATTTTTGAGTGCGGCGCGGGCCTGCTGGCGTGAGCCTCCGATTTTTGGAAAGACCTGCGGCTTGTAATACTGGGCTCGCGGCTCGTTTTGACGAGG
>JBEKAN010000409.1:0-4099 GCA_050015895.1 Verrucomicrobiota bacterium | reverse complement strand
AACGAATGGCGTTGGCGGGACGACCCGCCGGCCCGGAGCCGCTGGGGGTGAAATACACGCCGCTTTCATTGATGTCCGGCTGGAGGACCTCGACGCCGAAGTTGCGGGCTTCGCCGATGAGCACGCCCAGTTTGGCGGTGTCGCCCATGTCGTTGGTCATCATCGCGCTGAGGAATTCGACGGGAAAATTGGCCTTGAGCCAGGCGGTCTGGTAGGCGACCATGGCGTAGGCGGCGGCGTGGGACTTGTTGAAGCCGTAGCCGGCGAATTTTTCGAGGAGATCAAAGATCTGGTTGGCCCTGGCGGCGGGGATATGGTTGACATTGGCGCAACCCTCGACGAAGACCTGGCGCTGCCGGGCCATTTCCTCCGCTTTTTTCTTGCCCATGGCGCGGCGCAGCACGTCCGCCGCCCCCAGGGTGTAACCGGCCAGCACCTGAGCGGCGCGCATGACCTGTTCCTGGTAAATGAGCACGCCATAGGTCTCCCGCGTGATCGGCTCCAGCAGGGGATGCTCGTACTCGATCCTCACCTCCCCGTGGCGGCGGCGGATGAAATCGGGGATCAGGTCCATCGGCCCGGGCCGGTAGAGGGCGACCAGGGCGGTGATGTGCTCGATGGAGCTGATTTGAAAGCGCCGGCACAAGTCGCGCATGCCGCCCGACTCCAACTGGAAAATGCCGATGGTGTTGGCTTTGTTGAGGAGGTCGTAGGTTTTGGCGTCGTCCAGCGGGAGGCTGTCAATTGGAATTTCCACACCCTGGTGTTTGCGCGCCAGGTCGCAGGTGTTGCGGATGACGGTCAGCGTCTTGAGGCCCAGGAAATCCATCTTCAGAAGCCCCAGGTCCCCCACCGGTCCCATGGCGTACTGGGTGACGATGGCGCCGTCGTCGTCCTTCTTGAGCGGGAGCAGGTTGACCAGAGGCTGGTCGCCGATGACGACGCCGGCGGCGTGGACGGAGGCGTTGCGGGTGAGGTCCTCCAAAACAAAGGCGGTGTCCACCAATTCGCGAGTCTGTTCCTCGTTGTCGTAGGCGCGCTTGAAATCCGGCGAGGATTCGAGCGCCTTTTTGAGGGTCATTTTCAGCTCGTTGGGAACCATCTTGGCCAGGCGGTCGCAATCTCCGTAGCTCATTCCCATCACGCGGCCGACATCGCGAATGACCGACTTGGCGCCCATCGTGCCAAAAGTGATGATCTGGGCCACCGAATCGCGGCCATATTTCTGGCGCACGTATTCAATGACATCGGCGCGGCGGTCGTCCGCGAAATCAATGTCTATGTCCGGCGGATTGACGCGTTCGGGATTGAGGAACCGCTCGAAGAGCAAGCCGTAGCGAATGGGGTCCACGTTGGAGATTTCCAGCAAATAGGTGACCAGGGAGCCGGCGGCCGATCCGCGCGCCACGCAACTGACGCCTTTGCTGCGGCCGTGGCGGACAAAATCGCCCGTGATCAGGAAGTAGCTGATGAACCCGGTCTTTTCGATGACTTCCAGCTCGGTTTGCAGCCGGTCCATGACGGTCTTGACCGCGGCGGCGACCTCGGGATTTTCCAAGGAGGACGGGGGGCCATCCGTGATTTTTGGGGGAATGGCCTGCGGGGGGAAGGACGGCAGCTTGGCCGGGTCCTCAATGCCATCGAGGATAAATTTTTCGCCCTCGGCGCGGGCCTGGATGGTGTAGCGGGAGCGCAGGCCCTCGGCCAGCCATTGGCGCAGGAAAGCCTCGCGGCGGATGTTTTCCGGTGGATGAAAGACGGGATAGTGGAGTTTGTTGAATTCGATCTCCACGTTGCACTTCTCGGCGACTTCCAGGGTGTTGCTGACGGCGTCGGGCGCCTCGTGGAAGAGCGCCTTCATTTCCTCCGCCGAGCGCAAATAGAACTGCCCCGGCTCGTAGCGCATCCGTTTGGGGTCGCTGAGGAGCGCCTGGGTGCCGATGCAGATGAGGCAGTCGTGGGCGTGGGAGTCCTGCTTTTCGACGTAATGGACGTCGTTGGTCGCCACCAGTTTCAAGCCGAATTCCCTGGCCCAGGGAATCAACTGGCGGTTGACCCGGGCCTGGTCGTGGATGCCGTGGTTTTGCAGTTCGAGATAAAAATTCTCCGCCCCCAGGGTTTGCTTGAACCAATCAATCGTGTCCCGCGCCCTGGCGAGTTGGTCTTTGAGGATCAAATCGGGGATCTCGCTCTTGAGGCAGCCGGAAAGGAGGATCAGCCCCTCCTTGTGTTCGGCCAGGATTTCCTTGTCAACGCGCGGCTTGTAGTAATAGCCCTCCAACTGGGCGGCGGTGGCCAGCTTGACCAGGTTGCGGTAGCCCGTCTCATCCCGGGCCAGCGCGAGCAAATGATGGTAGGCGTCCCTGCCGCCGGAGCTGGATTTTTTCTCCAGCCGGCTGCCGGGGGCGACGTAAAGCTCGCAGCCGAGGATGGGCTTGATGCCCTTTTGGAGGGCGGCCTGGTAGAAGTCAATGGCGCCGTAGAGGACGCCGTGATCGGTGACGGCCAGGGAGGAGAAGTTGAGAGCGCGCGCCTTTTCCATGAGCCGGTCCAGGCGGCAGGCGCCATCGAGCAGGGAGTACTCGGTGTGCAGATGCAGATGAACAAAATCAGCGCGCGCCATGCCCATCATTTAACCCCCCGCCGGAACATTGGGCAAGCCCGATGGGCGCGTATCATCAATTCCCGACTTGACAAAGTGCAATCAATGCGGACATCGCCGGACATTCCAGGGTTGCGTTTTCGTCTCCATTGGGTATTGTTCTTGTGTGAGCGATCATCCCATCACCTTCCGGTTCGACGCCCAAAAGGCGGCCCAAGCCGCCAACAAACTGCTCCGGTTGACCGGTGGAGAGCGCAATTACATGGAGTTGGTCAAGTTGATTTATCTGGCGGATCGGAAGGCGTTGTTGCAATTAGAAGTTCCGATTACGGGAGACCGCTTTGTGGCGCTTCCCCACGGCCCTGCGTTGAATCACATCTTGGAGTTAATTCAGTGGGGGCCGGTGGATGAAAGGGATGCCCCGTGGTTCGCCGCCGTCTCGCCGCCGTTTGGATATAATCTCAAGGCATTGCCAGCGTGCAGGGAGGATGAACTGAGTGACGCGGAAGACCAGATGCTGAAGGAAGTTTTCCAAGAATTTGGAAAACTGAACTGGCAAGAGTTGTCCCGATTCAGTCGCACATTGCCTGAGTGGGTTCGTCCCGCCGGCGAACGGACGCCCATCGCACCAGAGCAAATCCTGTTGCTGGAAGGCAAAACCAGAGAGGAAATTGAGCGCATTCGTTCCGAGGTCGCAGCCTATGAGCGATTGGACCAAGAATCGGACAGCTATCGAAGCGAGACTGGTTTGCCGGCCGGCGCGCCTTATCCCGGCTCGTTGCAACCCGTGGGGCCGCTGAAGGATTTTCTCCACGACCAGGAATTGAATTATCTCAACTTAGCCCTGGCCCAAGCGGACGGGGACAAGGAGAAGGCCGCTCAGTTGCTCGGCATCAGCGTGGCCACATTGTACCGCAAACTGGGCGGGGAGGAAGTGGAAGCTTGACCGGAACCAACGCGCCCCCCGGACCCACTCGCGCCTCATGATCGGCGATTGCTTCTTTTATGACACCTTTCCAAAGGGGGAGCATTTGTTTGTCGTGCTGGCCGCGAGCATGGAAACCCAAGGCTGGTACTTATGTGTCAATATCACCGCCAAACGGCCCAACTGTGATGTGAGTTGCGAGTTGTTGAAAGGCGAACACCCACAATTAACCAAGCCGGTTTCCGTGGTGAATTACAGCCAGGCGCGCGAGCTGCCCTCCGGGCTGATAGACCGGCTGACCACAGCGCAGAAACTTGCCAAAATGGATGAACGAGTGCTCTGGCGAATTCAAAGAGCGGCACTGGGCGAGAATTCGAGAATGAAAAGGCGCTTTCAAAACTCTGTTCGGAAACATCTCGGCTTGGCAAATTAGCTTGAATACTCGCCAAACTCGACGGATGGAAGCCCACAGTTCCGGCGGCTACTTCGCCATCACGACGTCAATGGTGTCTTCGCGCGAGCGGAGTTTGTCCTCCTCGATCTCGACGGGGGGGAGGTCGGCGGGCGGGGGC
>JBEKAN010000408.1:0-4107 GCA_050015895.1 Verrucomicrobiota bacterium | reverse complement strand
TTGGCTTCCATTTGGCGCATACTTGATCGTGGCGTAATCCAGATTGCCGTTAGTGTTCTGGGAGAAGCCGGTAACGTAAATGTTCCCTGCGCCATCCAAGGCCATTTTCACCGCCTGATTGGTTCCGTTCGGGATGCCGTTGTTATATTTGGCCACCCAGTCTTGCTGTACTTGGGCAGGGCAAATGGAATTGCCGCAAAAGAACGCGAGGAACACAAAAAAGATCATTGTAGCGGCGGTCTGTGATCGCCGCAAAACGGAGGAAATGACATTATGGCGGCGGTCGCAGACCGCCGCTACAGGTGCATTAAATGCTTTTTTCATGGGGTGCCTGTCAAAGCACTGAACACCACAAGCGGGAGAGTGAATTTGGAGATTTTCATAAACATGCTTGGAAAGGAAAGCGCCGGAGAATTGCAGAAACCGGGGTAAAATTGCCGCCCGAGGGTGAAAAGCCCAATCCCGACATTTGTCGGCCCGACCATTCTGTGCTCAAATTTGTTCTTACCACAACCCAAAAGGCACCCCGAAAGCGCACATCGAACTGCTGAGACTTGGCCAATATGCCCCAACTCGCGAAAACAAGCAAGAATTATTTCAATAAATCTTTCAATAAGTAAGCGACAGTAAATGGCGAAGTTCTAAACGGCTGTCAATCAACGGCTTGCAATCCGCCGCACCCAGACAAATGGAAGCGGGGGAGGGATTGGATGCGGCGAGCTTTGGCGGTCATGCGGCGGCGCGGGAGGCGGCGAGGTCCACCTTGCGCTGTTTGAGGCTGTGGTAGAATTCGACGCCCTCGCGGCAGCGGCGCACAAAGACTTGCTTGTCCTCGAGCATGGTTTTGATGATGCGCAGGATGGGTTTGGGCCGCAGATAATAGGTGCGATAAAACCGGTCCACGGCCTCGAAGATTTCGTCCTTGCCCAGCCCCGGATATTCGAGCGCGCTCTGCTGGAAGCCGTCCTGATGGATGATGTCGGTCTTGTCCTGCTTGGCGAACCAGCCGTTCTGGCGGGCCATGTCGTACAGTTCGGTGCCGGGATAGGGGGCGGCTAGGGAAACCTGGATGCTGAACACATCGAGCTCGAGCGCGAAGCGGATGGTTTCTTCGATGGTCTCCCGCGTCTCGACCGGCAGGCCCAGGATGAAGGTGCCGTGAATGACCACGCCGGCCTTGCGGCAGGCTTTGGTGAAGCGGCGAGCCTCGTCCAATTGAATGCCCTTTTTGATGCGATTGAGGATTTCCTGGTTGCCGCTCTCGTAACCGACCAGGAAGAGGCGCAGGCCGGATTCCTTGAAGGACTTGATGGTGTCGTAATCCAAATTGGCGCGGCTGTTGCAAGACCAAGTGACGCCGAGGGGGGCGAGTTTTTTGGCGATCTCCCGCGCGCGCGGAAGGTTGGCGGTGAAGGTGTCGTCGTCGAAGAAGAACTCGCGGACCTGGGGGAAGATCTCCTTGGCGTGGGCCATTTCGGCGGCGACGTTATCGGGGGAGCGGACGCGGTATTTGTGGCCGCCGATGGTCTGGGGCCAGAGGCAGAAGGAGCATTGGGCGGGGCAGCCGCGGCCGGTGTAGAGGCTCAGATAGGGATGGAGGAGATAGCCGATGAAGTATTTTTCGATTTGCAGGTCGCGCTTGTAGGTGTCCACCACCCAGGGGAGGGAGTCCATGTCGGAGATCATTTCGCGCTCGCGGTTGTGGAGGATTTTGCCGCCGGCGCCGCGGTAGGAGAGGCCGTCAATGCTGGAAAGGGGCCGTCCTTCGGCGACCTCCTTGCAGGTGAAATCAAACTCCTTGCGTCCCACCCAGTCAATGGCCGGGGAGGCCTTGAGGGTCTCCGCAGGCAACACGGCGGCGTGAGCGCCGATGAAGCCGATGAGGGTGTCGGGCTTCTGGCGCTTGATGGCCTCGGCGACCTTGCAGTCGTTCTTGAGGGAGGGGGTGGAGGTGTTGATGATGACGTGGTCGAAATGGCGCGCCTCGGCCAGGCATTGCTGGAGGCCGATGTCATGGGGCGGGCAATCGAGCAGCTTGCTGTCGGGGACCAGGGCGGCGGGCTGGGCCAGCCAGGTGGGGAACCAAAAGGAGGTGACCTCGCGGCGGGCCTGGTAGCGCGAGCCGGCCCCGCCGTCGAAACCGTCAAAACTGGGAGGGGAGAGGAAAAGGGTTTTACTCATTTCTTGGTCTTGGCGAGCTTGGCGAGCAACTCGTCGCGCTGAGTGGTGTCGCCGGAGGCGCAGCCGGGGGCGGGGCTGGCGGGGTTGATCGCGGCGCGGGCCTCGGCCAGGTGGCCCTTGCCGGCGCTGAAGCCGTTGAAGGCGTTGACGTTGCGGCCCTGGTAAAAGGGCTTGGGCTTGGCGCTGAAATTGTAGGCCATGTTTTTCCAAGTGTCGGCCAGTTTGGGGCTGAGCGCGCCGCTGGGGTCGTAGCCGCAATGGACCATGCAATTCTCGCAACGGGGGTCGCGCGCCACGCCGTCCACCACGCCGTATTTGTTCCAATCCACCTCGCGCAGCATTTGGTGGTAGCCCGCGAAATGGCCGTCGGTCATGAGGTAGCAGGGGGCCTTCCAGCCGCGGATGTTGCGGGTGGGGATGGCCCAGGCGGTGCAGGTGAGGTCGCGTTTGCCGGCCAGGAACTCCTGGTAAACGCGGGTGCCAATAATCGTGAAACGCTCGCCCCACTTCTCGATGTCCTTGAACTTCTCCAGGGTCATTTTGCGGGTCAGGAAGAAATCCTCGGGCTGTTTGCCCAGGCGCCGGACCATGTCCTTTTTTGCGGCGTCATATTCATAGCCGGGGGAGATGGTGTGGGCGTCCACTTCGAGGGAGGAGAAGAACTCGAACATCGCCTCGATTTCCTTGACCTCCGTCTCCTTGTAAACCGTGGTGTTGGTGGCGACCTGGTAGCCGAGGATCTTGGCCATTTTGACGGCTTGGACGCATTCCTTGAAGACGCCCTCGCGCTCGACGATGAGGTCGTGGGTGTATTCCAGGCCGTCAATATGAACGTTCCAGTACATCCACCGCGTGGGGCGGATGACCGGACGGCCGTCGGATTTGCCCTTGCGAATGGAGTCGGCCTCCTTGTCGGTGATCAGTTTGGCGTCCAGCAGTCGGGCGAGAACCGGCTCCTGTTTGCGGCTGTGGGTGGCGGCCAGATAATCCCGCATTTTTTTCCGCATGAACATGCCGTTGGTGCAGATATAGACGATGCGGCCCTGCTGGAGCAACCCGGCGGTCAGCTCCTCAATTTTGGGATAAATCAAGGGTTCGCCGCCGCAGATGGAGACCATAGGGGCGTCGCACTCCCGCGCGGAGGCCAGGCAGTCCTCCAGGGGCATCATGTCCTTGAGGTTGGTGGAGTACTCGCGGATGCGGCCGCAGCCGGTGCAGGTGAGATTGCAGGTGTGGAGAGGCTCCAGTTGGAGGACCAGGGCGAATTTGGGCGTGCGCCTGATCTTGTGCTTGACGATATGGGCGGCAATTTTTGCCGTCAGAGCGAGCGGGAATCGCATAAATTAGTAGGCTTGGGCCACGGTCCAATTGGTCGTCGTCTGGCCCGGCGCGGGGGACGGATCGGGGGCCGGCTTGGCCTGCCCGAAACCCGGCAAAAAGAACATGAGCGGGTTGACGCTGGGGTTGGCGTAAAAGCCGCCACAGCCCGTTCCGAGGAGGAGAAGGGCGGAAACTAATGCCAAGGCCCTGGCTGTCGAACCAATTTTCATGGCAGCAGTATAGATCAGGATTAGGAATCGGCAACCCTTATATTCTGACTTCTTTTTTCGCGGCCGGATGGGTGTTTGGCGGCCTGGCGGCCGAGCGCCGGATGGCGGTCCGCCGGGCCAAGCGGCGATTTGCCGGCCCGGGCCGCCGGTTTGCGGGCGGCGGTTCATTTGCCCATCGAGTCGTTCCTGAACCTGGACCGGGACAGTTGGGGCGTGGAAAGCGGATTGCACCAGCGGTTGGATTGTCCGGCTTTGGAAGACCGGATGCGCGCGCGCCACAAAGGGGTCGTTCCCATTTTGGGATTGTTCTCGCGCAATGGGGTGGCGCGGTTTATCCCCCGGGCCGGGAAGCGGGCGCTGGCGCGCGAGCGCACTG
>JBEKAN010000407.1:0-4109 GCA_050015895.1 Verrucomicrobiota bacterium | reverse complement strand
AGGGAAGACCATTTGAAATGCTGACCACCTTCGAGGTCTTCGAGCATCTGCCGGAGCCGCTCGACGAAATTCAAACCATGCTCCGCCATTCCAACAACATTCTTTTCAGCACCATTTTACAACCCGCGACGCGCCCCAACCCGAACGAGTGGTGGTACTACGGCTTGGATCACGGACAGCATGTCTCCTTTTATACGCTGGCGTCCTTGTCCGCGATTGCCAGGAGATTCAATCTCCACCTCAGCTCCGATGGCTGCGGTTTTCACCTTCTTTCAAAGAAGCCCGTCTCGCCCCTCTTCTTCAAGTTGGCGACCCGAAACAAACTGGCCGGCCTCCTTCATTTGGTTGTTCGGTCGCGCAGCCTTCAACGCGCCGACCATGAGCGCGCGGTTCAATTGCCCAATAACCCCGTCGATAAATGACTCCGGCATTCACCAGAAAACTTCTGGCCGCCCTCCTGGCCGGTCGAAGGCCGGGCGGGACCCGGCAGCCGCCCCGCCGCCTCAAAGCCTGCGTCTTCAAACTCGACGGCATTGGCGATTTCGTTCTGGCGCTGGGCGCCGTCCGCCAGATCCTCGATCATTATGGCGAAGCCCAGTGCGCCCTGGTTGTGTCCAAGTCCGCGGCGGACCTGGCGCGGAGCGAGTTTCCGCGGGCCGCCGTCCTCGGGTTTCCACAGTTCACGGGCGGGATGAAAAGTATGCTCGCCCTCTACTTCGGCCATGCCGCCCAACTGGGGGGATATTCCTTCGAGAAGTTGATCTCGCTGCGCTACCAGAGGACGACTTTCCACCATTTGGCCCTTTCCTGGATCAATGCCAGCCATTCGGTCAGCTTTGCGAACACACCGGATTTATTAGAGTCTGACAAGACTATTTATCAGTTTCTCCTGACGGAGCGGCTGCCCCTGCCGATGCATGCCCCGCCGGGCTTCAGCCTGGAACTGGAGCGGCACCGAAAAATCGTCGAACACATCCGCCAACAGGAAACCACGATGGCCGGGATTCTACCCCGCTTCACCTCCTTTGTCCCCAAAACCGGCGCGGACCTGATCGTCACACCCTACGGCGGTTCTCCTATCAGAGACTACGCCGAGGACAAATTGATCGCGGTCCTGAAAGAAGTGTCCCGCTCTGTGGCCGCGCCCATCCGCTTGTGTGGCGGCCCCGCCGAAAGAACCCGCCTGGGCCGGTTGGGCGCCGCGTTGCGATCACAGGGAGTTGCGAACATCTCTGTGGAAATCCCAAAATCCCTCGTCGAATTCGCCCAGCGGGTGGCCGACGCCAAAGCGGTCTTGACGGTGGAGACTTCCACAGCGCACTTGGCGGCCGCCCTGGACAAACCGGCCGTCATTCTGATTGGCGGCGGTCATTTTGGGCTGCTTGGCCCGTGGCAACGCTCCTCAAAACAGCGCTGGTTGACCAACCAATTGCCCTGCTTTGGCTGCGATTGGCGCTGCATTTACCCGGAAATTCGCTGCCTCTCCGAAATCCCCCCCTCCGCCGTGGCCCGGGCTCTCTTGGACGCCTGTCTGGACGTTTAGCAAACTTGGCGGCTGGCAGAACGCCATTGCGCCAGACCGCTTTGCCCGCTATTAATGGACCCGCAACGACTCACTATGGCGGATCAAAAGAACAACCGAAGCCCGATTTACACACAGGAGGCTGGTTCTTTGGCCGGCTTGTTGGCGCAAAGGCGCGCCTGGCGGGATCAGGGAAAGCGAGTCGTTTGGACCAACGGCTGTTTCGATATTCTGCATGTGGGCCATCTGCGCAGTCTGGAGGCCGCCCGGTCCTTCGGAGAGGTTCTGGTCGTCGGATTGAACAGCGACCGGTCAGTCCTTCGGGTCAAGGGCATCGGCCGCCCAATTCTTCCTGAAACTGAACGCGCCGAACTGCTCGTCGCCCTCAAATGGGTGGACGCCGTCTTGATTTTTGACGAATCCACTCCCGAGGCCGCGTTGTCGTGTTTAAGGCCGGACATCCATTGCAAGGGCGCGGATTACGCCCCGCCAACAGGCAAGCCGATTCCCGAGAAGGCTCTCGTGGAATCCTACGGCGGCAGAGTGGAGTTCTTGCCATTGCTGGACGGAGTTTCCACCACCGATATTCTGCTGCGAATTCACCAGGCATCGAGTTAGCGGGACTGGGATTCCCGTCTTCTTCAACACGCGGGGTAACAACCCGCCCAATCAACATTGACATTATTCCGCGACCCTCCCACCATCGCCCCGTCACATGTTCAACCGCCCATGCGCCAACAAGCTCCGCCCTGTTAATCCCATGAAATCCGTATTCCGCTTTTGCCCCCTCCTGCTCATCGCCCTCGCGGCGGCCTTCTCCCCCCGCGCCCTCGCCGCCGATGTCCAAATGACCCTCAACGGCCAGCCCGCCAAACCCGGCGACTACAGCCCCGGCGACATCAAGGACCTGGTCCTCGACAACGGCCTGCTCAAAATCACCTTCGGCCACGACACCCGCAACGACATCAGCGCCACCTCCGTCGTCAAGAACGGCCAGGAACTGGCCCACAACCTCCACGGCGTCGTGCCCCGCGACACCGACGGAACCCGCACCTTCTATCACGACTACAACGCCAGCGGCGGCTACATGCACACCAGAGTTGTCCGCATCGTCAAAAACACCCCCGCCCTCGTCCACTTCGCACTGATTGACACCAACAGCCCCTACCTGGAGGACCACTACGTCATGCTCGCCGACGAAAGCGGCATCCACCCCTACGTCATCATCAAGGGCGGGTTTGGCGGCGAAATGCGCACCATGTACCGCTTCGACATGGATATTCTTGACTGGGCCTATTCCGGCGAGCGTGTCGCCCAACAGCAAAAATACGCCTACCTCCAGTCCATCTCGGAGCGCGGGAACGCCGGCGATGAAACCTGGCGCCTGCCCGACGGCACCATTTACTCCAAATACGATTATTGCCTCTACTATTCCGAGACGCCCATGTGGGGGCACCTGGGCCACGGCTTCGGCGTCTTCTTCATGCCCGTCAGCACCGAATCCTACGCCGGCGGGCCGTTGCGCCAGGAACTGGCCGTTCACCAGGACGCCCTCATCTTGAACTACATCGGCGGCGGCCATTTCAGCGGCGGCGGCTCCGCCGGGGGCCGCAACGGCGAAAAAATCCACGGCCCCTGGTTTCTTTATTTCAACACCGGCGACACCAAGGAAGCCATCATCGCCGACGCCAAAAAAGCCGCCGAGGCCGAACAAAAGAAATGGCCCTACCAATGGGTCGAGGAGCCGCTCTACCCGGTCAAGCGCACCACCGTCACCGGCCGGTTGAAAATCTCCCATGACCGTTCCGCCGCCTACGCCTACATCATCCTCGGCCAGCCCGGCGGCGGCGGGGGTGGCGGTCGCGGCGGTCGCGGCGGAGGTGGCGGTGGGGGCGGCACCAACGGCGGCGCGGTGCTGGACCGCGCCAGCGTCCTTTACAACCAGTCGGGCGATTATATTTTTTACGTCAAGGCCGACGCCGACGGAGAATTCACCCTGCCCGCCGTCCGCCCCGGCACCTACACCCTCTACGCCTGGCAAACCCAGGGGCCCATCACCCAATCTCTCGCCAGGGACGGCGTCGTGGTCGCGGGCGACACGCTGGATTTGGGCGACGTCGCCTGGGACCCTCCCTGGCATCCCAATCTCCTGTGGCAAATCGGCAAGGCCGACCGCATGGCGGGCGAGTTTAAGTTCGGCGACCAGCCCCGCACCAGCCAGTGGATGTTGCAAGTCCCCGCCAACCTCACCTTCACCATCGGCAAGAGCAAGGAGGCCACCGACTGGTATTACGCCCAAAAGTCCGGCGTCTGGACCGTCAAATTCAATCTCGACAAAACCTATTCGGGCAACGGCTACCTCACCATCGCCATCGCCGGCGGCGGAGGCCGGGTCGTGGCCGCCATCAACGGCAACAACGTCGGCAACCTCAATTACGGCGACGACGGCAGCGTGCGCCGCGCCACCAACCGCAGCGGTCGTTACGGCCGCAACGAGTTCACCTTCCCCGCCTCCGACCTCAAGCAGGGCGAGAACACCCTCACCCTCACCGACGCCGGCGCCGGCCTCATGTACGACACCATCGTC
>JBEKAN010000406.1:0-4142 GCA_050015895.1 Verrucomicrobiota bacterium | reverse complement strand
AATTCACTGATTCACTGACTCACTGATTGTTCCGTTCCGCAAGTCCTTTACTGTCAGCCACTTACGAAGCCGCAAGGCGGCTATCCCCACTCCTTCTGACACACTCGCTAATTCACTGATTCACTGACTCACTGATTGTTCCGTTCCGCAAGTCCTTTACTGTCAGCCAGTTACGAAGCCGCAAGGCGGCTATCCCCACTCCTTCCGGCACACTCGCTAATTCACTGATTCACTGACTCACTGATTGTTCTGACGGCTCCCTGACGGCAATCTGACGGCTTTCTGACGGGTCCAACCTCAAAAATCCCCAATCTTTTCGGGGGTCCTGACGGGTTGACGGCTCAAAACCCCTGGAAGCCCCCCTGTCGCGGGCAGATCTTGCTTTTTGGAGGCGCAAAACCCATTCCTTGTCTTCAGCCATCGGGACTACTGCGCGGCGCCCGCGCCGGTTGCGGCGGGAGGGTTGGGCCGGGCCGCCGCTCCGGCCGCGCCGCGCCCGCCACCACCTCGGCCTCCCCGGCCGCCATCACCCGGCCAAGGCGGGTCACGCGGGAGATCGAAACGCGCCGGCAGAGGATCTGGATGCTTTGGGTCGAATTTGCCGAAGTCGTCCACGATGTATTTGGCCAGCGGGATGTTCGCCTGCTGAATTCCAAGGGCGACGCACTTGGATTGGAGATACGCGCCATACTCCACATGGTGTGTCTGGTCGGCGAATTGTTTGGTGGCATCCGCGCCCAGCGCCACGTTGAGGTCCACGCCCATGGAGTTCAAATCTATCCCCGGCACCCCAATTTCCTTGGCGACCTCCATGGCGGCGACGGCGTAGGCTCCCAGGGAAGTCGGCTTGGCGGAGTCCTGGCGCCGCGCGGACGGCGAGGCGATGATGGGGAAGCCTCCTTTTTTCTTCACATCCGCCGCGAACTGCTTGAGCAGTTCCTTGTAGGTGGTGTCGGCCGGGACGTAAGTCTCGGAAAAATCCTGGCCGGGATAAATGTTCTGCGCGCCGCGCTGCTTGGAATCGTTGCAGCCGAACTCGATGATGACATAATCGCCGGCCTTCATGGAGTCCAGCACCTTGTCCCATCGGCGCTCCTTGAGGAAGCCCTTGAGGGTCTCGCCGGACTCGGCGTGGTTGGCGACGGCGACCTCCGGTTTGAACCAGCGCGTGAACTCCTGCCCCCAACTGCCCCCGCTTGGCTGATCGGTGACAGTGGAATCCCCCAGCACGAAGACCGTGATGGCGTCGTCCGCCTTCTGGATTTCCAGGGCCGCCAGCGCGGGATGGGAGTCGCTGAATTCCAAAGTGAGCTTGTCATCCCAATCGCGCGAGATGGCCACATGGGTGGTGAGGTCCATCTCGCGGCTGTCAAGATTGACCATGCCGCCGGTGGAGATGCCGGGGCGGCGGACATTGACCGTGAAAGTCCGCGTCGCGAACTGGCCCGCCGCGGTGCGAATCCGTTCGAGCATGAGCCGGCGCGTTTCCGCCTTCACCGTGGTGATGGCGTCCGCCTTGGGGTCGCCCAGGGTGACGGTCACGCGATAGTTGCCCTCCGGCATGGCGACGGAGAAATAGAAGCCCGGCGACGCCGTCACCGCGCCCGCGTGGAGCGGGTCGCCCGCCGCCTGAGTCGCGGCCGTGACGGTCGCGCCAGGCTCAAAACCGTAGCCAGCCTCTTTGGAATACAGGCGCGATGGCGGAACCAGGGTGTAGCCGGGAGCGGCTGTTTGGGCGCCGAATTGAAACTTGAACGCCGTGGGCGGATCGGCGGCTTGGAGGGGCGCTGCCGCGAGCAGGACGAGCGTCGCGACAAGTGGATATTGGAGAGGGAAACGCTTTGTCGCGGGGTGGCGATTGGCGAAACGGCGGAGCCGGATGGCGGAATCAATGATCATAATGATAAAACGGATTGGGCACGAACATGCCACGAAAGCGCGGGCCGTCAACATTCGTTTTCTCCAGTGTCGTTTTCTCCAGCACCGACTATTGCGCCAGCACACGCACCGGGCCGAGCAGTCCCGAGGCCGCGACCGGCGCCGGCCCACCGCGCCGCGCGCCTCCCGGAGGGCCGCCCGCGTTGGCGCCGGCGCCCGCGCGACCGCGAGCGCCACCGGCGGCATCGGCGGCCGGGGCGCCTGGAGCGCCAGCCCGCGGAGTAGGCGTCCCGGCCCCGCCAGGGCGACCGCCCGCACCACCCGCGCCACCCCCGCCGCGATCATTGCCCGGGGAGGCCAACCGCACCTGGACCTCCAGCGTGTTGGCGCCGGTCTTGATCGCCTGGGTCACGTCCCAAAGGTACGGCGGCCAGGAGAGCGCGTCGAGTTGGGCGCCGTTGAGTTGGGCGCGGGCGTCCTCATGCACGTTGCCCAGATCGAGATAGACTCGCTTGCCTTGCGGCAGCGCCGCCGCAACGGTGAATTCCAGCTTGTAAACGGCAGTGCCGGTGAAGGCCGTGACGCCCATTTCCTCCCAGGATTTCAGCGGGGTGGTCAATTGTTTCTCGCCAAGCGTGACAGACCACGGGCCGTCCAGGACGGCAATGGCCTCACCGGTGGAGAGCGTCGGCGCCGCCGCGCTGGCACCTGGCGGAAGCGGCCCGATGACGATGAAGCGAGTCTCCTGAGACTCCAGCGAGAGCGGCACAGCCACACTGCCGCCCGCCGGCGCGACTCCCGCCAGCGGGTGAATCGTCCCGCTGGTCGCGTCCCAGACTTGAACTTGACCCGTGCCGACGATCGTCGCGGAGCGCGACTGGGTCCGGTTGGATTCGTTGAAGAAAAGATACACTTCCCCGTCCTTGAGACTGCGGTGAATGTATTTGATTGACGGACATGGGGTGTCGAGTTTCACGTCCGGCGGCGGCAGCGCGGCGAGGACGCGGTCGGTGATTTCCGGCGACGGTTCCAGGGTGGCGAAGCTCAGATCCGGGGCGGGATCGGGATGGAGGAAAGTCCGGTCCACCACCATGGAGGGGGTGCGGCCGACAAAGACGACCTTGCCGCCCGCGGCGGCGAAGGCGCGCAGCCGCTCCAGGACGCTCTTTTGGATCACCGACGAGGCCGGAACGATCACGGCGCGATAGATTTGCCCGCTGAGGTTCTTCAATCCGCCTCCGTCGAGGGAGCAGACCGAGGCCAGCGCATCATGGTCAATATGGTCGAAGTCAATCTGGTGTTCCATCAACTCGGTGACGAGCTTGACCTGCACGTCGTCGGCTTCATTGTCGTTCAACCAAAAGCTGTCGGTCGGGTGATAGAGGGCGACCTGGGCGGCGGGCCGGCCGAGGGCCATGAGGTATTGGGCGCGAGTGACGTACCAGCCGAACAGGGCATTGGGGTTTTGCAAGGCGCCGCCACCGGCGCGGGGCGCGGCGTTGAGGCCCCGGACGTTCATATAGTTGAGGCCGCGCACGAGTTGGTAATCGAAGACGAACTTGCCGTTTTGGCCCGGTTCGCCGCCCTCCTCCGACCAGGCCTGGGGGCGGCCGAAAAGATGGGCGGCGGAGCCGGCGATCTTGGGAAAATCCGCCACGATGCCCGGCCCGATCTGGCTGAGATTGTCCACTCCGGGCACGCCGACGTAGCGCATGTCGCGCCAGAAGGAACCTTCGTTTTGGGTCATGCTTTCGCCGGCGCCCCTGCTGAGCATGGTTTCCTCGTGGTTGAGGTGGAGCATGTAGAACATGTTGCGCGCCTGGCACCAGTCTTGCATGGGCTTGTAGAAATTGTCGCGGAACATGCCGCTCCACACATCCCAGTAGTCGGCCTTGGCGCGCCGGGCGTCCTGCGAGAGCGGGGTGATGAAGAACTGGGCGATGTAAGGCTTGAGGTCGTAGCCTTTTTGCTTTTGAAATGTGTCCAGGAGCTTGGGCGTCCAGGGAATGAACCCGGTGTAGTCGGTTTCGTCGCCGCGGAAGCCGAGGATGGTTTTGCCGAACTCGTCGCCCGCGACTTTCCCGTAGGTTTCTTCCACGAGATTGATATAAGTGGCGGTGGCCTGGGGATCCAGATAGTCAATCAGCGAGTAAAGGCTGTCCTTGTCCCGGGTGCCGTCCTCGCGCTGGCCGTAGCGGGTGGGCGAGCTGCGGTAGAGGTGCCGGACAAAAGTAATCTCCCAAGTCCCGGTGTTTGGCGCGGTC
>JBEKAN010000405.1:0-4209 GCA_050015895.1 Verrucomicrobiota bacterium | reverse complement strand
AGCGCCGGGCGGCATCGGTGCGAGGCGCGCGACGACGTGGAAAAACACCGTTTCGTTTCATGGCCGTGTTTTTACCACGCCCCGCCGGCGATCAATAGGGGGACGCCCCTTCACCGCTTACCATGGTTTCAGTACCGCATCAGTTTGATCTTGATCAGGCTTCCTCGCGTTCCAAGGCCGACGCCGGCGTCGGAGATGTCGCCGTTGATCAGCCAGGTTGGCTTCCACACGCCGTTGTCGTACACACCCTCCTCGACTAGCAGGCCCTGGGCGGAAGTGAATCCCGAATCCAAGCTGGGCTTGAAATCAACGGCGGCGTCGAATCCGGCAATCAGGAACTCGTCCGCGTCCAACTGACCAATCAGCACCCGGCCCGACGGAACCGGCGGACCGGACGTGGCCAAGGGCTTGCCCGAACTTCGCACGGGCGGACGGAACCGGACCAGAATGTCGTAGCCGTCGAAGGCCAGCTCGCGTCCAGGTATGAATTCCTCCTCGACCGCCGCCTGTAGTTTGCCCTTGACCTGCAAATCGGCGATGACCGGCAGCGCGGTCTTGAGAACACGGAAATCGGCGGCCATGTCCGTGTAGCCCTCGGACAATTCAGCTTCGGAGCCGCCGTCCACTCCGTAGGGACAGAAGCCGATGGCCGAGAACTCGCCCAAGGCGTAGAAGCAATAGCGCGCGAACACCGTCCCGCTGCCGGTCTCCACCACGTAGAGCGGGTTGTCCGGCCGGGTGTAGCGCGTGAGGATGGTCCGGTAAATCAGCGGCGATTGGTGGTAGATGTCCGGCCCGATGATGTCAATGTCCGGCGCTGTGTACTTCCACAGGGCGATCATGTGCGACTGCGGCCCTCCGCTCGGGTAGCTGTCGCCGGGCCGGTCGAACTCGGTGAACCGGTCGCTGGTGCCCTCGCCGCCCATCCACACATTGCAATACATCGGCAGCGGATAGGCTGCCTTGCCCGCCTTGGCCACCGTGTTGATGTAGCGGGAAAGATAATAGCCGGTGAACATCTCCTCCGCCCGCGGCCCGAAAACCTGCCTCCAGGTTCCCGGTTGCTTCTTGAGCGCCGTCACCAGATCCTGCGGCACGGCTCCATTGAACAGCTTGGTGCTCTCCGCCGAATAATCGCGCGGCGATCCCAGCACGCCCGACTCGTTCTCCACCTGCACGAGAATCACCGTGTGATCATTGCCGTCAATTTCCTTGATGTGTTGCATCAGCGCCGTGAACGCCCTCCGGTCGGCCTCCAGCGTCGCCTGCCCATGCGGCGAAAGGACGCGGATCGGACGCCCGCCGTAGTCCAGGACGCGGGGGAAGCGTTTCGTGTCCGCTTTGACCCACGCCGGCACGTAATCCATCGCTCCGTTCTTCCATGTGCCGAACCACAACGGCACGGCCCGCAGTCCCTGGCTGCGCAGACCCCGGATGATCTGGTCCACGCCGCTGAAATCGAATTTCCCCTCCTGCGGCTCGATCTGTTCCCAGTAAATCGGATACTCAATCGTGTTGGCGTTGAGTTCCTTGAACTTCGGCCAGGCGCGCTCCATGCGGTCGGGGAAACCCGTCGGATTGTTGACTTGTCCGCCGAGAATGATGAACGGTTTGCCGTCCACAATCAACTGCGTCAGCGCGCCCCGCTTTTCCAAGTGCGGAAGTGTCGTGGCGGGCTGTGCCTGCGCGCCGACCGCGAGGACGAGCGCGAAAATAGTGATGCAACCGAACAGAATTCTCTTCTTCATAGGGGATCTCCTTACTGATAACGGTAGAGTTTTACGTGCTGAATGATGGGACCGTCGGGGCCGTAGATCAGCCCGCTGCCGGACTGGTTCTTGGCGGCCGCGCCCGCCTGGTCGTAATCCAACACGACGTCGTCGCCGCCGATTCTGCGCCCCACCTTCCACTGGCCATTGACAAAATTGCCCGCCTCCACATCGGCCAGTCCGGCAATTGTCGGTCCCGGCGTGTTGGGCGAGAAAATGATTTGGACATCCTGGCCGGCGATGTAGTACTCGCCGGGGCCGACGGAGACGATCAGGGCGTAGCCCAGCGTCGGCGCCGGATTGCGCCGGTTGCGTTGCAGGTCCACATGCGCAATGTAATCTCCCAGCGCGATGTCGTCCCTCGGTTGCTGCGTGGTCAGCCATGCGGCGGAGATGGTCCCTTTGGTTTGGGCGTCCACAATCAGGGGCGTCATCTGCGCGATCACCGCATAAGCCTTGGCGAGCGGCAAATCCTCAATCGCGGTCGGCGCCTGCGCCCTGCCGCCGGGCTGCGCCTGCGCGAAGTGTTCCGGCGTGTCTATGCCGAAGGGCGAATAGCCGATGGAGGCGTGCCGCCCAAATCCGAAGAAGGTGTTCGCCGCGCCAGTCGCGTCGCCATAAGACTCCGGCACAAAGAGCGGATTGTTGGGGCGGTGAAAGCGTTCCGCCCAGTCGGGGAAATTGCGCAGATGAACGTCCGGCGCGTTGATGTCTATGGCCGGCGCGCCCGCCTTCCAGATGTCAATCGTCAGCGGCTCCGGGCAGCCGGACGGGTAATCGCCCGGCGCCTTGTCTTCGGGCTGGACGAGCCAGGTGTTCGAGAACACTGGGATCGGGTCCTCGGCTTTGCCGGCCCTGGCCAGGTGGTCCATGTAGCGCGCGTAATGCCACGCCATGAAGATCTCGTCCGTCGCGGTGGATGTGCCGAACACTTCCTGCCAGGTGCCGGAGGTCTTGCCGCCCGCGGCCTCCCACAACTTGCGCAGTTCCGGCCAGAGCGTCTCTTTGTTCTTTTGCAGGTAGTCCATCAACTCCGGCGGCACAGGCCCGGTGAAGGCGGCATTGGCCGCCGCGGAGCGGTCGCGGGAGTCGCCGATCAACCCCACTTCATTCTCCAACTGGATCATGATCACTGTGTGCCGGCGGGAGTCCACTTCGCGCACATGATGCATGAAGGCGGTGTACGCGCGGGTGTCGGCTTGGAGGTTGGCGTCGCTCAAGGTTGAGAGGACTTCCACCGACTTGCCGTTCTTGAGCAGGTCGCGCGGGAACCGCGCCTCGTCGGCTTTGACCCATGCCGGCGCGAAGCTGGACAGGCCGTTCTTCCAACTGCCGAACCAGAGAAGGATGACACGCAGGTTGTGTTTCCGGGCGCCCGCCAGAAGCCCATCCACAAGGCTGAAGTCGTAGTTGCCCTCCACCGGCTCGACCCAGTTCCACGCGACGGCCACCAGAACCGTGTTGGCGTTCATCTTCACAATCTTCGGCCACGCCGTGTCCATGTATTGGAGGCTGGAGGAGGCGGTGTTGGCCGTTTCCCCGGCCAGCGCCAGCCAGGGCTTGCCATCCACGATGAGCTGCGTGGCGGCCCCGCGCCTTTCCAGGTGGGGAATCATCGGGTCGGCCTGGGTCTGCGCGCCGACCGAGGCGGCGAGCGCGAAGGGAGCGATACAACGGAACAGAATTCTTTTTTTCATGGGCAATCTCCTTACTGGTAGCGATACAGTTTCACGCGCTGAATGGTGGGGCCGTCGTGCGGAAAGCGCAGTCCGCTGCCGGATTGATTGGCCGCCGCCGCCTTGGCTTGGTCGTACTCCAGCACACAATCGTCCCCGCCCAGCAGGCGGGTCTCCACCCAGCCGTCTTTTCCAAACCGGCCCGCCTCCACCCTGGCCAGCCCGGCGATGGGCGGCCCTTGGGTCGTGGGGAGGAACGTGACTTGGACATCGGCGCCAGCCACGAAGAACTCATCCTGGCCCGAGGCGATGACGATGGCATAGCCCACATCGGGGATGACATTGGTCGCCCGGCGATTGCGCGTGAGATTGACGTTCACCGTATAGCCGGCGAGATTGATGTCGCTCATCTGGTTGCTCCTGTTCAGCCACGCCGCGCCAAGGGTGCCGGAGGCCTGGTGCTCCAAGATCATGGGACTGAGCTGGGCAAGCACCTTGTAGGCTTTGGAAAAGGGAAGGTTCGTGATGTCAATCGGCCCGGAGACCGCGGCCGCGGTCGCGGATCGGATGCCGCCGTTCCTTGACAACTCTTCGATCCCCATCGCCGAGTAGCCGACGGCGCTCCGCTGCCCGATGGCGTAGAAGGCGTTGGCCGCGCCCCCGACATCATCGGACGATTCGGGAATGAAAATGGTGTTCCCGTTCCGGCTGTAGCGGGTGACCAGCTCGGCGAAGTTCGGCAGATAGATGTCGGGCGAGAGCAT
>JBEKAN010000404.1:0-4214 GCA_050015895.1 Verrucomicrobiota bacterium | reverse complement strand
AAGTGGCCGGAAGGGCCGGGGTCCGGGGGATTGGCGCCGGGAAAATGCGCGCGTTTTCGGTTGCGCGCAACGCCATTGCAAGTCAATTTTCCACAAACGCGCAACTTGAAGAGCATGAATGCGATTAAGATATGAAACAAGCCTTCGAGGTGAAAAACCCTGATTTCAATCTCAGCCCGCTGACTGGGATGACCCGGAGACATTACATCGAATGCGCCAAATATGTGTTGGAGCGCGCCTTCAAGCATGTGAAGTCCTTTGATTCGCCGATTGTGTTTCCGCTCGTTCCCGGCAAGTCATACCCCCAGCCGAACGATCCCGCGTGGCGGACGCGCTCGCACGAATTCGAGGCGTTGGAGCGCACGTTCAACCTGGCCGCCCCCCTGATTCACGTAGATCCGGAAATCAGCATCCGCGGCATCCGGCTGCGGGATTACTACTGCCACCATTTTTACCACGCCCTGACGCCGGGGCACCCGACCAGCCTGCCGCTGCCGGAGGACCTGCCGGACGCGACGTATCAATTCACCTGCGAATTCGGCGGCTGGACCAAGACAATGCTGTTGATGCCGGATGTGCTGTGGCCGCACTTGAGGCCGGAGCAGCGGGACCAAATGGCGGTCTCCATTTCCAAATGGGCGCATCACCGGACGACGCAGAACAACTGGCGGCTGTTCAACATCTGCGCGCTCTCGTATTTGAAGAAGAACGGGTACCCGATTGATGACGGGCTGTTGAGAAGTCACCTGTTGTGGATCGCCTCGTATCACGCGGGCAACGGGTGGTATCTGGAGCAGAGCTACAATTACTACACCATCAGCCTCTTTGTGGTCTATGGAGCGATTTGGAACCGCGCGTTCGGCGACGAGCATTATCCCGAAATCGCCGGCGCGCTGGAGAAAAGTTACGAGGAGCTGATGAAGACCTACGCAAACTTCTTCGCGCGCAACGGATTCATCAACATGTGGGCGCGCAGCATCTGTTACCGGCTCTGGATTTCGGGCGGTTTCCCGGTGTCGTTCATGCTCAAGTCGGCCCCGGCGATGGACGCCGGCTGGGCCAGACGGCTCTGTTCCGGCTCCCTGCTGCAGTTCACGACCCGGGAAGACTTTTACGAGAACGACATCCCGAGTCTGGGCTTCTACGGCCATCGGGAATACGCGATCCAGAGTTACAGTTGCCCCGCCAGTCCGTTCATCATGTTCCTGCCATTTATCGCCCTGGCCCTGCCGGAGGATTCCCCATTCTGGACGGCGAAGGAAAATGACGGCATGTGGAACGCGCTGGGCGGAAAATCCAAACGGGTTGTGCTCGAAAAGCCGGGCTTGGTTCTGGTCAATCACGGCAGCAGCGGCGCTTCGGAGATCATCTCCGGCAAAGTCTATGACGACGACCACAATTATTCCAAATTGGTCTTCAACACACATTTCCCGTGGGAAGATCACAACCCGCAAGGCGGCACGTCTCAAGAATACAGTTTCCACAGCCTTGACCCGCGCGATTTGGAGGGCGTGGACATTAACTTCTACCTCACCGGACGCGCCGTGGCCAACGAGGTGTCCAAAAGCGCCGGTTATTCGACCTCGCAGAGCATTCTCTTCAACGGCGCACGGGATGGCGTGCTCTACCGGCAATTGCTGATGCGCAAACCGCCCAACAACGGACTGGGCTACATCATTGACCTGGCGGAAATCACCGTGCCCGGCGGGGTCATCCGCGTTGACCGCTGCCGGCTCGCGTTCGAGCACGAATTGACGCTGGGCCATTTCGGTCTGCCGCACATGGGTGGCCGGAAGGCGGAGGTGCAATGCACTGAGGACGGGACGAAGAAAGTGCTCACCGCCTCCGTTCCCGGCAGGAGAGTCGCGCTGGTCGCGTATCGAGGCTGGGACAGCTTGCAGAGCCGGGTTCATCGCGGGTTCAATGCGGAGGCCGACGAAAGCACGGTTCTCTTCGCCTACCGCAAACGAACGACAAAGAATCCGCCCATCGAGTTGCTGATCTCAGTCATGTTGCACAAGACCGACGACACCGCCTGGACGAAGGACGAATTGTCCCCCCTGAAGGACATCAGGACAATGGACGTGACGCCTTCCGGTTCTGTCCTCGGCGCTGAAATCACTTTGGCGGATGGGACGAAGCAGATGGTTGATTTCAAAGACGTGGACGGTTTCAAGTCCTGCTGATCATTCGGATCAAATTGATCACTTACAATAACAAGATTCATTATCTGAGACAAATGTTGCAATCTGAGGCTGTTTCCCAATTGGGTCGGCGAAAGGGGCCGGGCTTGTGGTTGGCGCTGGGGTTTCTGGGCCTGGCGGCGGCGCTGATCTTCGCGCGTCTGGGGCACTACCCGCTGTGGGACGACGAGGCGGGGACGGCCCTCGGGGCCAAGGGTGTCTTGCGGGCCGGGGACACGAGCGCGCTGGTGGACGACCACAACATCCTCGCCTACCGGGGAGGTTCGGAGCTGGTGAATCTGCGGGTCCGCTATGTGCCGCCGCTGCAAGTATATTTGACCGCGCCGTTTCTGGCGGTGTTTGGGGAAGATAGCGCGCTGGCGGCGCGTCTGCCGTTCGCGTTGTGCGGGCTGGCGGTTCTGGCGCTGATCGTCTGGTGGCTCTGGCGCGCGAACGCGGGCGGGACTTTCGCCCTGCTGCTGTGCCTGGGGCTGGTGTGCAATGTTTCGCTGATTCTCTATTCCCGGCAGTGCCGCTACTACAGCGCCGGGATGTTGTGCTGCGTGGCGGTCGCCTATTTGTATTTGAACTGGAAGGGCCAGCGCGGCTGGCTGCCGGCCATCGGGTTGATTTCTTTCTGCCTGCTGGCGCTGAACTATCTTTACTATCTCGCGTTTTATGTCTGCCTTGCGGCTGATTACGCTTTTTGGAGGCGGCGGGAGAAGCGGCTGGGCGCGCGGGACTGGCTGGCGCTGCTTTTGCCGCAATTGGTCCTGGGAGCCGTGGTGATCTGGATTTGGAACCCCTTCAGCCGCCAGGTTGTCGGCGAAGACACGGTGCCCTGGTTGCAGGGAAAACTGACGCTCTTCTGGTGGAATTGGCGGGACCTGGACCGCTGCGAGTTTGGCAGCTTGTTGGTGCTGGGGATGGCGCCGCTCTTATACCGGCGGTCGGGCAACCCTTGGCTGATCCGCGCGCCGCTGGCGCTTTTCATTTTCGTCTCGGTCATGACGCTCTGCGCGCCGCATCCGATGAGCCGGACGACGGTGGCCGACGTGCGGTATCTGGCGCCGGCGATCCCGCTCTGCGTCGCCGTGGAGGCGCTGACGTTGTGCGCGCTGGCGGGCGGGCGAAGGTGGGCGGCCGTCGCGCTGGGGGCGGTGGTTTTTGGGACGAATCTCGGCAACGGCGGACCGGCGCTTTGGTGCGGGTTTCGCTCCACCATCGCCAGCTACGTGGGCGAGATCTTCCATCCGCCCAGCGACCCGTACACCGAAACGGCGCAGTGGATCAACGGGCATGTGCGCGAGAACGAATCCATCTGGGTGCGGCCCGAGCATGCCTGCTACCCTTTGATGTTTCACGCCCCCAAGGCCACTTACGCGTGGCAATTGGCCGGGCCGCCGACGGGCCAGTTTGCCGGTCTGCCGCCCATCCATTTTTTCGGGGAGACGCCGCCGGATTACATCATCGTATTTGGTCCGGAGGTCAGGGCGATGACCCGAAGGTTGTATGAGTGGCGCGGGCAGGGCGTGCATTACGGAGCCATCCTCACCATCCACCATTACTGGGACCAACGATACCGACCGGAGCTTTTCTGGCACGTGTTCTCGGAATCCAATTTTCCTTCCGAGCAGGACAACGCCATCTATGTTTTCCGGCACCTTGCGGAGGAGGATTCGGACCGCTCGAATTGGAAACCCCGGGAATTTCCCTGATGGCGTCGCGCCGCCTCCGCGCGGGGCTGGTGGTTGAGGCGGGCGGGAGGGCGCGAATGAACATCTGAATTTACCTCGACATTTTTCCTTGAGTGTCGCGGCTGCGGGCTTGACCCCCGGAGTCAAAGGCCGTTTCATGGGAGCCGGCAATGAGTTCTCAGAAACCAGCCTTGGACGACCTCCGAATTGCGCGCCAGCCCGAACGCGCGCAATCTCCGGCGCTTTGGCTCGCGGCCGCGGCGGTGGTCGTCGTGCTCGCGGCTGGCGCGGCGGTCTGGTGGCGCTCGCATCCCGCCGCCCTGGAGGTGACGAC
>JBEKAN010000403.1:0-4218 GCA_050015895.1 Verrucomicrobiota bacterium | reverse complement strand
GGGGCTATTGCCCTGGGGGGCCGGGAGTGGGAGCAGGAGGAGCAAAGCCCAACGGCGGAACCCGCTTGGGGTAGTCCAGGATGGCAATGTCACCGCCCCGGTGCAGGTTAGTCGAGTCTGGGGCCGCGTCCGCCAGCGCCAAGGGAGGCGGCAGACCGCCGCCAGACAAAGACGGATTGGTTACTTTATGGTTACTTTCTGAGCATCGTTTTGGACAAGCCTGCAAAAGAAGCGAAGGGCACAAAAGCGCAAACGACGGAAATCGAGAAATTCCACTTTCCCTCTCAAAACCGGGGGAAAACCACGCTTCCGGGATGGTGCCGACGGAGGGGGTCGAACCCACACACCCTTTCGGGTACCAGATTTTGAGTCTGGCGCGTCTGCCAATTCCGCCACATCGGCCACCAGGATTACCAACGATGCTAGTGATTGTGCCAGTGTCGCCCCATGAAAGGCACATCCGGCCCAAGCAACGGCGACCCGGCAATCCGGCCGCCGCCGCACACGTTGTCGCTGAAGTTCGTCATCGGCCAACACCCTACCTCAAGGGGTTCGATGAGCGCAAGCGCCCAATTCGCGGACTGCGGGCGCGCAACGGCCGCTACCACGCCCAACTGACCCTCGAAGACGAGCACACCGGGCTGAAACAAGTCCGCCGAGTCCCCCTGGCGGTGGATTCAGGGCCTGTGGGATTCACCCAAAAGGTGGGGCGGTTTCGGACGGCAGATTCCGTCGGCGAGACGCCGACGGAGGCGACCGGGACGGTCGCGCTCCCCATGAAGTCACTAATGATTGGGGCGGGATTCCGCCGATCCTCAGTTTCCTTGTGTCGGTGGCGCGCTCGCCGGGCCCGGGGCATACTTGTTCCGATTGCAAAAGACCTTGCCATCGGCGCCCAACTCCAGCTCCGCCACTTGGATCATGGATTGCCTCCCGCGCTGCGTGAAATAAAAGATCACACACTGGTCCTCCCCGTCCGCGCCGCCCTGCATCACGATGCCCGGATGGTGCCCCACGGCGTTGTCCCACGCCCGCGTCCCGTCCGCCGCGCCCAGCACGGTGTTGTTGTACACAAAGTCGCCGGCGCCCGATTCCGACTTGTACACGCGCAGCCCCCGGCCGTCCACGATGAGCCACCACGCGCCCATCCAGTGGAAGACAAAGGGGGCCTCCTGGCTGCCATCGGGGTCGGCCCGGCCCGGATTGTTGGTCCAAGCCACCAGGTCCTTGCTGGTGGAGACGTGGGTATGCGAGCCGTCGGCCTCGTCTTTGTACACCATGTACCACAGCTCTTTGACTTTATAGACGGTCGGGTCAATGACGCGGTCGGAGGACAACTTGCAGGTGTCGGCATATTTCCAGATGATTCCATCGTTGCTGGTGAAATGGACGATGTTGCGGTTGCCGGTCCAACTCGGATACACGCCGTCCACCAGGACCACCCACATGTCAAACGAATTGTTCCGCCACAGGAAGCAGGGGGCCCACCACGTGACGCCCGGCTCCGGCCCCTTCCCCGCGGCTTTGAGCGGCTCGGAGAGATTATGGTCGCCCTGGCAGGCGCCCAGATACTTCCAGGTGAAGCCATCCTCGGAGGCCGCAATCGCAATGGCGGTGCCATGCACCCAGTCCACCCCATTGGGGCTGGGCATCGTGGCTCGGCGCTGGGTGTAATACATGAACCAGGCTTTCTTCACCGGGTTCCAGATCACGAACGGATCCGACGCGCCATGAAACACCGGATCGTCGAACAGCGGGGCCGGCGAGCGGGCGATGTTGATCGGAACTGGAATGGGTTGCAAGGCCCCCACCGCGGGTTGCGCCGGGGTTGGCGTTTGGATGGGGGCGGCTTGTGTGCCGGCGGCGCGGTTGTCGCCGTTTGTGGCAGCGTAGAGATTCGTCGCGTTGGGGGCGGGGCCATCCTGCGCCCAGAGGCGAATTGAAAGAAACAGGAGAACCAGGAACGGCCCGAAGGATTTCACAGACGATGAAGGAAGTGTTCGCATGTTGTTTGGCTTGATAACATTCCCGGCGATTCTTTACAATTGATTTTGGTCTCCCGAAATCCGTCCGGGCGCATCTTGGCGCTGACACCAATGACGGAAGGAACCCCTCTCCCTTGCCCTCTCCCCGCTGCGCGGGGCGAGGGAAATGGCATTCGGGTGGGGGTATCGAGACGCGCCTGTGATGATACGTGTAGGTATTATTGGGTTGCGAAAACTCGCGGGCTGGGCGATAATGGACAGTATTGTGAGCACTAATCCTCGCAGATGAAGGCCGACCCCATCCGCCGCGCGCGGCGCGGCCGCGCTTTTCCTTTTGCCGTCTCCCCCGTTCTGGCGCTCTCGGCGGTGCTCCTTTCTTTGCGCCTGACGGCCGGCGCGGCGGGTCTCCCCGCCCCCTCCCCGGCCCCGGCCGGCACGCCGCTTTGGCCGGTCTTTCGCGGGAATCCCGCGCTGACCGGCGTGGCCAACGACTCTCTGCCCGCGACCAATTCCCTGCTGTGGAGTTTCAAGACGGGCGGGGCGGTCAAGTCTTCGGCGGTGATCGGGACGGACCGGGTGTATATCGGGTCGGACGACGGGAAGTTATACGCGCTGAATTTTGCGGACGGCAGGCAGGTGTGGGCCTTTGAGGCGGCGGACGCGATGGAGGCCCCGCCGTTGCTGGCCGGCAACAGGGTGTTCGCGGGGTCGGTGGATGGATGGTTTTACGCGCTGGACGCCTCGAGCGGCAGCCTGCTTTGGAAGGTGCAGACGGAGGGCAAAATCCAGGCCTCGGCCAGCGCTGTGGCCGGCACGAACGGCTCGCCACGCGTGGTCTTTGGAAGTTACGATTTCAAACTCCGCTGTCTGGACGCCGAGAAGGGCGCGCCGGTCTGGACTTATGAGAGCGGCAATTACATCAACGGCGCGTGCGCGGTGGCCGGTGGCAAAGGGGTCTTTGGCGGGTGCGACGCGATGGTGCATGTGCTGCGGCTGGAGGACGGGGTGGAGACGGCGCAGATTGACGCGGGGGCGTATATTGGGGTGTCGGTTGCCCTGGCGGGCAATCGCGCGTATTTTGGGCACTATGAGAATGAGTTTCTGTGCGTGGATCTGGCCGCCACCAATGTGGCCTGGCGCTTTCACGACCGCGATTTTCCCTTCATGTCCTCCGCGGCGGTGACAGGCGACCGCGTCGTTTTTGGCGGGGACGACAAAACGCTGCATTGCCTCAACCGGGCGGACGGCAAGAGCCTTTGGAGCTTCGCCGCGCAGGGAAAAATCCAAAGCTCCCCGGTGATCGCGGGGGACAAGGTGGTGTTCGGCTCGGACGACGGGCGGGTCTATCTGGTTTCGCTGCGGGACGGCAGCCCGCTCTGGTCCTATGACACGGGCCAGGCGGTGGTCAGCTCGCCGGCGGTGGCGGGGAAAAAAATTGTGATCGGATGCGACGACGGGAACGTCTATTGTTTTGGCGCAAAAGGATTATGAAGACGATGAAGAAGACTAATATATGAGCACAACGGCAACCGCGACCGCGGCCCCGGCCGCGCCCCCCATTGAGAAACAGACGACGGTGGGCAACTATTTCGTCTCCAATTATCCGCCGTTTTCGTTTTGGAAACCGGAATTTGTCCCGGACATGCTGGCCGCGCTGGAACGGCGCCCGGCGGAGGGCGCGGACGGGTCCGCCACGCCGCTGGGGGTTTACCTGCATATTCCGTTTTGCCGCAAGCGCTGCCATTTTTGCTATTTCAAGGTTTATACGGACAAGGATTCGGCGGCGATTCGCGGCTACATTGACGCGGCGCTGCGGGAACTCTCCTTCTACGCCGACAAACCCGCCGTGGCGGGGCGGAAGGCCAATTTTGTCTATTTTGGCGGGGGCACCCCCTCCTATCTGTCGGTGGACCAACTGACGCACCTGAGCGAGGGCATGAAGAAACTGGTTCCGTGGGACGAAGCGGAGGAGGTCACCTTCGAATGCGAGCCGGGCACGCTGACCCCCCATAAATTGGAGGCCATTCGGAAGATGGGCGTGACGCGGTTGAGTTTGGGCGTGGAGAATTTTGACGATCACATCCTGGAAATCAACGGCCGCGCCCATCACAGCAAGGAGATCGCGCGGTCTTACGCCTTCGCGCGGGAGCTGGGATTTCCGCAGATCAACATAGACCTCATCGCCGGGATGGTGGAGGAGACGGAGGACAATTGGAGGGAATGCGTGCGCAAG
>JBEKAN010000402.1:0-4234 GCA_050015895.1 Verrucomicrobiota bacterium | reverse complement strand
TCCAGCATTTGCGAGGGCGCCTCCACAAAATCCCCCGGCACGCTCGTGCCCGCGAAGCGCCCGTACTTGGCGCGCGTCAGGATGCAGTGCATCGCGTGCCCGAATTCGTGGAAGATCGTCACCACGTCCTCATGCGCCATCAGCGCCGGCTTGCCCTCCTCCGGCGCGGGAAAATTGCAGATCAACGCCGAGGTCGGCCGCTGATATTTGCCGTCCGGCAGCATCTTCCCGTCAATCACGCTGAATTCCGCGAAGTGGTTGAATTTCCCCTCGCGCGGAAACATGTCCAGATAGAACAACCCCAGCGGCTCGCCCGTGGCCGCGTCGGACACCGCGTAAAGCTGCAAATCCGCCACCCACTTGTAAGGCGCCTCGATCCGCTGGTATTTCAGCCCGAAGATGCGCTCGTAAATCTTGAGCATCCCCTCCAGCACCGGTTGGTAGGGGAAATAAACCCGCAGCGCCTCCTCGTCCACGGTGTATTTCTCCTTCTTGAGCTGGTTGGCGTAATAGCGCCAGTCCCACAAATTGATCTGCGCGCCGGGGTCGCCGGTCTCCCTCGCCTTCATCGCCCGGAACTCCGCCGTCTCCGCCTCGAATTTCGGCTGCAGGCCCGTCTTCAACCGCTCCAAAAATTCCTCCGCCCGCGCCCCGGTCTTGGCCATCTTGATCTCCGTCTGGAAATCGGCCCAGTTGGCGTAATGCAGCTTGTGCGCGATGCTGTCCCGCAGCGCCAGCACCTGCGGGAGGATCGGCGCATTCTCCGCGCGCGCCAGGTTCTCCCGCGCCGTCTCCAATTTCAGCCGCGTGGCCTCCGGCTTCGCGTTCTCCATCACTGTGAGGTAGTGCCACGTGATGTTGGCCGTCACCGAATAAGTGCCGTCGCTGTTCTTGACCTCCTTCTGGTCCAGAAAATCCTCCGGCACCCCCTCCAGTTCCGCTTTGGTGAACACGAGCTTCGCCTCCGCCTTGTTGATGTTCGCGTCGAAATCCGTCTCCAAGGCCGTCAGCTTCTTGCGCAGGTTCTCCACCTCCTCCCGCTGCTCCTGGGGAAGCTCCATGCCGGCGCGGCGATAGTCGCGCAAGGTCTCCTCCAGCAATTTGGCGTCCTCTCCGGTGAGCTTTGGTTTCGTGTCGGCGTAAGCCTGAATGGCCCGGAATACATCCTGGCGGTAATCCAGCCCGACCAGCCATTGGTCCAGAATCTTGTTCTCTTCCTCGGCGGCCTCGCGCAGGGCCGCCTCGGGGCTGGCCTCCTGGATGATTTCCAGCCGGTTCTCCGTCAGGCCGGCCTGGTAGGTCGCGTCGTCCAGCGCCCTCACCGTGTTGTCGAACGTCACCTGCGCGCGGTTCAATTTGCCCATCCGGTCCAGCGCCCGGTCCCCCTGCGCGATGGCTCTTTTCACCGATTGCGCGATCTGGTTGGTCGTCGTTTCAAACACCGGCACACCGATCTCCGAGTTGAACTTCGCCGCCTCCCGCTGGTAGTCCGCCAGCGTTTTCGGCCCCGCGCCGGGCGGGTTGGATTTCTGTCCGCCGGTGGAGCATCCGGCCAGAACCCCCGCCAGCGCAAAAATCAGGGCGTCTTTGGATTTCATTGTTGTTGCCGCCACAGACTTAACCCCAACTCCCCGCGGGCGCAACTCTGCAGGACTGGGTGGGGGGGATTGCGCTCTTTCCCCGCCCCGTTCCCGGCGCCTAATCAATCTTCTTGCGAAAATAGACCGGCTTCAACGCCGGATATTCCGCCTGCATGTCCGACATGCGCACGATCATCCACGGTTGCGTGTAGTTGTTTCCGTACTTCGTGAACACCAAGTCGTCCGCCAGATAGACGGCGGAGTGTTGGAAGTCCGATTTCTCATTGGCCATCATCACAATGTCGCCAAAGATGTTCGCCTCGGCGATTTGGTAATAATGCTCCTTCAGATATTCCAGCGAATAAGCCGGATCATTGAACCGCTTGTCCGGCTTCTCGTTCTCGAAATTAAACGTGGTCCAGTGGCAGTCCATGATCGGGTCGTCGCGCTCTGGCACCGGAAACGTGTAAAGCCGCTCGCGGGCGAAGGGCGGCAGGAAATAGACCAAACTGACCTGCCCTCCATTTGGCAGTTCCCGGAGCGCCTGCAGGAGGGGACGCATGTCATCAAACCGCACGTAATCCACGTTCCCCCAGTATCCGGCCACCTTGTCAATGTCTGTGTCAGGACGGATGACCAGGGCGGCGAGCACCGCCGGCTGCCGCGATAGCACTTGCGACATCGCCTTGCGTCGTTGCACGGTGGGGATGCCCTGAATCAGCATCTCGTAATCGCTCAACTGCGTCGCGTCGCCGTTGCGATGCGCCAGCCTCTTGAGCAGCGCCACATCCTCCGGCTGCAGCCGCTCGTCCCCGTAAATGGACTCGATGGTGCCGTCGGGAAAGAAATAGGGATAATCCAAGTATGTATTGATCGCCTTTCCATACAGCGCCTTGCAGAGTTTCGTGTGCGTCTCCGGACTTAACGAAAGGATGAAATCCTCACCCGGCCTGAACACGATCCCGCCCTCCTGCGCCTGGATGCGGTCGGCCGTCAGCCCCTTTTCAACCTGCTCCCCCGTCAATCCGCCGGCCAGGAACAACTCCTTCACCTGCGCCAGGTTCATCCCGCGAAAAACCCACTTCTCCCCTTCCGGGTGCGTCAGCTCCGCGGTCATCAGTTCCGCCGGACGCTCCAATTTGATGTTCTGCTCCTGCAATTCTCCCCATGGCCCCTGGCGCACAACAACACCTTTGGCCTGCCCCTCTGCGGGGGGCGGTTCGCTCTCGGCGGACGGGCGGCGGGTCGGACGCCCGCTCAAGACCTTCGCGGTCACGAACGATCCCGCCGCCACCAAAAACAAACTAAAAACCACCAATCCAATCAGATTGAACCGAAAGCTGTTCATCGCCCGCGGCTCCTCAGCACTTTTTGGTCTGCCCATAACTCCTCTCAGTAAATTGACAAACTCCGTCTTTGTAAGACCTCAGCCTCATATTCTGTAGGGTAAAGCATTACACGCCCAAGGGGCCAGTCAACCTTTTTTAAGTCTTTTTTGAGTCTTTTTCTTGCCAAGACCTCCTCTGAGGAATCAGTCGTTCGAAGTGCAAAGGGCAAAGACGGCGACGAGTGCCAAAACTCTGGAGAATTTCCCACTTTCGAGATTGACAAATTGGTGACAAAATGGCACCATGTTCTCATGCAAAATGTTGTGGAAGAGCGTCGAAGCAGGATCACCGCCCGCGTTTCGGACAATGTCCGGGTGACGCTGGAACAAGCGGCCGAGCTTTCGGGGGCGACCGTCAACCAATTCGTCGTTCAAACGGCCTACCACGAGGCCCGGCGCCTCATTGAGAGGGAGTCGGTCATCCGCCTTTCGCAGAAGGATGCCCGCAAGATTCTCTCCCTGTTGGACAATCCGCCCGCGCCAAACAAGCGGCTCAAAGAAGCCGTCAAGGCATTCAAAGGCTCGGTCCGTGCGTAAAATCGAACTGCTGGCAAGATCCCATGACCGGAATGGGTTTGATTGCGGAAATGAACCACTCAACTCGTTTGACAACGAACTGGAATTGTTCTTGCCTGCGGACGCCATTCAAAAGGCATTGGCCGGCAATGAGTGAGTCGCAAGGGCAGGGGACAGCCGTCGAAGTTCCGTCCTCGAATCTATCCGCCCTGGGTTTTGCCGCGGGCGGAAGCCTCGGCCAAGGCGGGGGTGAGGGATTCCTTCCCTCCAATGTTGGAAGTGCCAGGATGCCCCCACACCCCCATTGACGCTCCTCGCCCTTTGTCGCACACTCCTCAGTCATGCCGCTCAGTTGGAATGAAATCCGCCACAACGCGATCCAGTTTTCCCGCGAATGGGCCGGCGTCACAAGCGAGAGGGCTGCGAAACAATCTTTCTGGAACGCGTTCTTCAAGGTCTTCGGCGTCAATCGCCGGGTCGTGGCCAGCTTTGAGGAGCCGGTGAGGAAATTCTCCGGCGCCTACGGCTACATTGACCTCTTCTGGCCGGGGATGCTCCTGGTCGAACACAAGTCCTTCGCTCAAAACCTGGGCAAAGCCGAATCCCAGGCCTTCGAGTACATCCGCCGGCTTGCCGGCGAAAACCGCCTCAACGAAATCCCACGCTACATCATCGTCTCCGATTTCGCCCGCATCGCCCTGCATGACCTCGAACCGGAGGAACATCGCGGCCTCCCGCTCTTCGACAGCAA
>JBEKAN010000401.1:0-4244 GCA_050015895.1 Verrucomicrobiota bacterium | reverse complement strand
GGTCCGAGAAAAGTGACAGTTTGCGAGGGTGGTTCGCTTGGTTGGTTCCACAGATTCAAGAAACGAATCTGCCCCAGTCAAGCGCAACGGATTGCGCTGCACTTTTGCGGCAATCCTTCAATCCGATTCACTTCAGGAGTCCTGCCGCAGTTTTGCGACCTGTGCGCTTTTTTTCGGCAACTCGGCTTTAGTCTGCTGTTCCTCGCCTTTCTTTGGCAACGCGGAATTTCTTGGAGAAACTGCCACCCGGTGCGCGGGTCCGCGCGGACGCGCCGCCAGCCCCAGGAGACTTGACGCGCCCCGCCCAACGCATAAACTCCGATGCAACGCCTCGACATTATGCAAAAACAACTCTTCCGCGCCTTCCTGGCCATCCTGCTCTCCGCCGGTTCCCTTTGGTCCGCGACCCTTGACCAGCGCCGCCAGTATCTCGACCAATTGCTGCAAATCCTGCCGCCGGTCCAGTCCTTCACCAATTGGCTCGCTCAGACCAAGGCGTTGCCGCCGGATTTTGACGCGCTGCCGCGCGTCAACAGTCTGCCGGACCCGCTCACCTTCGCCGACGGCAAGCGGAAGGTGGAGACGGCCAAAGACTGGAACGAGCGTCGCGCCGAGATCATCCAGCTCTTTGAGATGTACGACATCGGCACGGTCCCGCCCAAGCCCAAGCTCGACAAGATTGTGCCGGTGGCGCCCTCGTCGGCGGGCGGCGGCGCACGGGGTTTCGGCGGCGGCGCGCGCGGCGGCGCGCCGGCTGCGGGATCGGTCACCAACATCGTGGATTTGCAGTATGGTCCGGAGAGCAAGATCACCACGCGGGTCACGGTGACCATTCCGCCCGGCCCCGGTCCGTTTCCAGTCCTCATCGGCGGTTCGCCCGGCATCACCACTCGCGGGTATGTCGCCTGCTCGATGAACCAGAGCGTGGACCCGCCCAGCGCGCCCAATCTCGCCCCATACTATCCCGGCTACACTTTTGGCACGATGGGCCAGACCGCGTTCACCGCCCAAATCATCGTGGATTACCTTTACACGCTGCCGCAAGTGGACAAGCGATACATCGCCATCACCGGATACTCCCGAACCGGCAAAATGGCCGCCATCGCCGCCATGCTGGACGAGCGCATCACCGCTTGCGTCGCCGGCAGCACCGGCGTGGGTGGCGTGCTGCCCTGGCGCTCCGCCAGCGAGCGGGGCAGCGCTGAAGGCATTGAGAGCACCACCCGCAGCTTTTCCGCGTGGTTCACCCCAAGCCTGCGTTTCTTCACCGGTCGCGAAGACCGCCTGCCGATTGACGGCAACCTCCTGGCCGCCGCCATCGCGCCCCGTTCGATTATCAGCATCTACGGCTTGAGCGACGAGGTTGGAAATATCTATGGCAACGAACAGAGCTACTACTCGGCGCAGAAGGTGTACCAACTGCTCGGGGTTCCGGAGCGCAACAGCATCCTCCACCCGCCCGGACATCATGGCGCCAACGATCTCAACGCCACCATGAACTGGCTCGACATCCAGTTCGGCAAGTCCCAGGAGACTTGGCATAACGATTTCCTGTTCCCCTGGGACTTCAACCAGTGGCGCGCCGACAGCAAGGAGACCGTTGACCTGGGCCTGTATCCCGCGCATCGCGGCAATGATGTCCTGGGAACCGTCACTTCAACCACCGATTGGGAAAAGAAATCCGCCGAGGTCCGCAACGCGGTGGAGTGGATGTTGGGCAGCCCCGACGGCGGCAAAGGTGGGCCAGACCCGGCGCAAAGGGGCCGGGAGGATGTCGTGGATTGGGCCATCACCCGCGGCGGCTCCTTTGGCTGGCTCATGCCGCAGAAGACCAACACCGAATACCGCAGCTTCACCTTCGGCCAAGGCACGCGCGCCGAATTGTATTACCCGGCGGGCACGGCGACCAATGCCAGGCTGCCGACTGTCATCTGGCTCCATGGGTTCAGCTATCCGATGGGCTACATGTGGGTCTATCGCCAGAACCCCGACCTGCATCCCATCCTGGCGCTGGTGCGGGCCGGCTATGCGGTCGTTGCATTTGATCAAACCGGCCACGGCAGCCGGACCGACGAGTTCAAGACCTTCTTCGACCGCTTCCCGCACTGGTCGCGATTGGGCCGGATGGTCTCCGACACGCGCGCGGTCATGGACGCCTTGCAAAAGGAAGGCATGGCCGATCCGAGTCGAATCTATCTTTACGGCTATTCGATGGGCGGCATTGTGGCGATGCACACCGCGGCCCTCGACCCCCGCGTCAAAGGCGTCGTTTCCATCTGCGGATTCACACCGATGCGCACGGACACCGCCGCCAAAGGCGCCGGCGGTCTGGCCCGCTACAGTGTGGATTTGCCGCTGCTGCCCCGGCTGGGATTCTTCATCGGCCACGAAGAGCAGCTTCCTTATGACTATAACGAATTGCTGGGGGCGATCGCGCCCCGGCCGGTGTACGTGCTGCAACCGCAACTAGACCGCGATGCCTCACCGGCGGACGTGGAGACGGCCGTCAATCAGGCCAAGAGGGTCTATTCCTTCTACAGCGCCGCGGACAATCTGGTGCTCGATGAGCCTTGGGATTACAACCGCCTCCCGGAAGTGACCCAGGATCGGATCATCCAGTGGATGGGCCGGAACATGCGATGACCGTCCCCCTGGAAACCCAGGACGCGCCGCGCTCCGGGTCTGCGTTGGCGCCCCTCAATCCGTCTCATCCCTGAAATCCGGGGTTTCTTCCCCCGCCCCGAATTTTTTCGTAATTTGCCATTGACAAATCCTTCGCTATGTGATACACCTTTCCACAGCATGAAGCCAGGGAGGAAAAACATCCGAACCGGCCCGGACCCCGGACCGTCCGCCGCCGCGCAGTTTCCACCGGGCCAAAACGACCCGCGGTCCACGGACGTCATGGCGTCCTCGCGACCTTGCGACTTTGCGTTGAAGCCGCGTCCAAGCAAACCGACACCCTCCATTTCGCGTAATTCGCGTAATTCGCGGATCAAAACCCCTCCGCCACCCTCCGGCCAAGTTGTCCCATCTGGCTCAATTACGCTGAATTACACTGGATTGCACCAAATTTAACCAAATTTAACCCTTCATTTTTTAAAAATGCCAAAATCGGACCAATTTCAACTGACAAATGGATGGGGGAGGATTTACCATTGCATGGATTGAAGTTTGGAATTACCAGATTGCTGCGGCTGCTGCCGCTGCTCCTTGCCGGGCTGGCGCCCGGCTGGGCGCGAGGGCAGGGGACCTTCACCGGCTCGGCGGAGATCATCCCCGCCCAGGTGGAGCGCATGTATGTCAAAGGAATGGATTTCTTGGTCCGCACCCAGACCCCCGACGGCAGTTGGCCCGACGAGCAGATGAACGCCAAACCGGCCATCACCGCACTGGCGGTCGTCAGCCTGCTGGCGCACGGGGACGACCCGAATTTCGGCCCCTACAAGACAACGGTGGCCCGGGGCCTGGATTTTATTCTGAAACAGCAGAACGCCACAACCGGCTACATCGGTCCGACGATGTATAATCATGGCTTCTCCACTTTGGCCCTGGCGGAGTCCTACGGCGCGGTGGACGACCCCCGCCTGGGGCCGGCCCTGCGCCGCGCCGTCCAACTTATTCTCGCCGCCCAGCAGGCCAGCAATGCCAAGGCCTGGCGCTATAGCCCCGAGTCCAATGACGCCGACACCACCGTCAGCGGCGCGGAAATGGTGGCGCTCATGGCGACCCGCAACGCCGGCGTTCCGGTCCCCGAAAAAAGCATCCAGGACGGCTTGCATTTCTATTTCTCAGTGCAGACGCCGGATGGCGGCATCGGTTATGTTTCCGCCACCGCCCCCAACGCCACCCGCACGGCCATCGGCTGCCTGGTGATGGCGCTGGCCAAGGATAAAAACTCGCCCGCCTTCCAGTCGGCCTTCCAGTTCCTCAAGAACGCGCGCCAGGATCGCGAGCAATATCCGGCTTATTTCCGTTACTACGCCTCGCAGGCTTATTTCCAGGCCTCCCCGGAGCTTTGGGACGCATGGAATCACGACAACATCAACACCCTCCGCGCCACCCAGGCCGCCGACGGCAGTTGGGACGGGCCGGTGGGGCTGACTTTCAACACCGCCGGCTCCTTGTTGTCTTTGGCCTTGAATTATCGCTACCTGCCGATTTATGAGCGCTGATGCCAGGCATTTCTCGCGGAGGGCTTTCGGGGAGCGCATCGTGCCAGTTCCGCCACGCGCTTTGCCAAT
>JBEKAN010000400.1:0-4256 GCA_050015895.1 Verrucomicrobiota bacterium | reverse complement strand
GGAGAATACTAATCTTGCAATACTGACTGTTTTTTGTGGTTTTCATGGCATTTTGACTGTTTTTGGAGGGTCTTTTGACGGAATTGGGCAACATTCACCTGTGCGATTTGGTCGGACGCGTCGCCAAAGGGCGCAATACAAATGACGACAATTCGCTCATCTCTCACTAGGTTACTTGCCAGAGCATATTACAGCCAAAAGACGAACGCAAGCAAAATTTGGGAGTTTCCCTCGTAAAACAGGAAATCTCCAAGCGGAGATCAATTCGATGGTTCGAATCCATCACCTGCCACCACCCCTTTTTTACGGGGTGAACCTCAAAACAACGTGAAAACAAACGGCATCCCTCAAGCGCTTGTTGTTCTGCGGGCGGCGGCTTCATCCACATATACTTGCCAGCGAGGCGGCGGGAGATGGCCTCGCCGGCCTGTCCAACTGCGGCTCGTTCAGCAACTCCGTGCCACAAGACGGACGGCCTCGGTCATAGTGTTGACGTCACGGAGCACCTGGCGGGCATGCCCCGGATCGGTGATCTTGAGTTCGAAGCCCTTGTCCAGGGCGACGACCAGTTGGAGGGCGTCCACCGAGTCCAAGCCAAGACCTCCGGGACCGAACAATGGCTGGTCGTCGGGAATCTGGTCGGCGGGAGTCTGCAACATCAGGTTCTCCACCATCATCCGCTTGATCTTGAGCTTCAACGCTTCCAGGTCGTCAATCATACAGCGATTCCGTCAGGGCGCTGCGGGGAGTCTGGGCGGCTGCCCGGAACCGCGCAAGCAAAATCGGACAGCAAAAACGGTCAGGTGGCGCGGACAAACCGCGCTCCGATGGCTTGCTGGTTGCAGCCCACCAGGCTCAATGTGGCGGCGGTGAAATCCCCGCGCGCCAGCGCGTCGCAGGCGGCCGCGCACTGCCAGCCTGAGGCGGCCATCAGCCCCTCCCCCAGCACCCGCTTTGGGCTGAGGCGCGGTCCGGGCCAGTTCCGCCAGGCGGCCAGCTCGGGCGCGTCCAGACGGCGGCACCCTTGCAACCCGTCGCAGAGCAGTTCCTTGGCGGAACCGGCGGGCAATTGTTGACGCATGAGTTGGGCCGCCAGACCGCGGCTTCGGCTTGAGAGGCAGGTTTGCGCGTCGGTCAGCGCGGTGAGTTCCACGCCCGCGGAGGCGGGCGCCTTGAGGCTCAAACAGACACAGCCCGCGCCGGCGCTGGGAACACAGGCATGATCGAATTGCCAGATCGCGTCCGACCGCAGCCAGTTGGCCTCCTCCGCCCCGACGACCAGGCCCAGATCCACCCGCCCTTCCAAGAGCCATTCGGCGGCGAGGGCCGCGCCTTGCAGGAAGACCGCCGGGTCGCCCACCAAGGTGGTCACGAGGGAAACCTCCCCCAACAGCGCAGCCAAATGACTGGCGGGGGCGGCGAAGACGGATTCCGGGAACAGGAGCGGGCTTGCGGTGGCCGGGGCTTCCAGCACTTCCTTGAAGAAGCGGTAGGAGTATTGCACACAACCAAATTGCAGGCAGACGATCAGGCCCAGCCTGGGCGGGAGGGCCGGATGGAGTGAAATGCCGCCAAGCGCCTCGAGCGCCGCCGCCGCGACATAGTGGGTCAGCGGGCTGGCCCGGCGAAGCCGCGCGTGAGCCAGGAAGGCCGGTCGCGGCGACGGATCCGGGACCAGACGCGCATGAAACGGCCGCTCCCAGCCGGGGCGCTCGATGAACCCGATCGGAAGCGGCTCCCCGGCGGCCAAAGCCGAGCGCAAAGCGGGCACCCCCCAGCCCGCGGGCGAAACGGCGCCCAGGCCGCTGACAAAAACCCGGTTCATGGACGCCTCCGGAAAAGGAGCGTTGCGTTGGCGCCGCCGAACCCGATGGAGTTGGAGAGCACCAGGTCGCAACGGGCGTCGCTGGGCCGGCGAACCAGGGGAAACTGGCAGATCGGGTCCGGGGTTTCCACCGTGGTTTCCGGGGGCAGCCATTGTTCGCGCAGGACCATGAGGCAGACCACAGCCTCCACCGCGCCGGCGCCGCCCAGCAGATGTCCGATGCCGGCTTTGGTCGAACTGACTGGCAAGGCGGCGGCGTGGCTGCCGGCCCAGCGATTGATGGCGGCGGCCTCGGAACTGTCGTTGAGCGGGGTCCCGGTGCCGTGGGCGTTCACGTAGTCAATGTCGGCCGGGTTGACTCGCGCCACCTCGCACGCGCGCCGCATCGCGGCCAAACCGGCTTCTCCGTCCGGGTGGGGCTGGGTGAGGTGGTGGTGATCCATGGTGCTGCCATAGCCGATCAATTCCCCGAGGATCTCCGCCCCGCGGCGTCTGGCGGAGTCGAGGGTTTCCAGCGCGAGCATGGCCGCGCCTTCGCCGAGGGAAAGGCCGTCGCGGTGGGCGTCGAATGGCCTGCAACCGCCGGGCGAAATGGATTGCAGCGCGTCGAAGCCGGCAAAGAGAAGCTGGGCGAGCGCGTCGTAACCGCCAGCCAGGATGTGGTCGGCGCGGCCGGCGCGGATCATCTCCCAGGCCTGGCCCAGCGCGTTGGCGCTGGAGGCGCAGGCGTTGGCGATAATGAGGATGGGGCCGGAGAATCCGAGCGCCTCCGCGATCACACGCCCCTGGGTCTGCGGTTGGTAGTGCAGCGCGCGAGTGGGCTGGCCGCGATGGGAGTGGGGGGAGGCCAGGGCGCGCTTGCAGTATTCCTCTCCCAAGAGCATGCCGCCCGATGTGGTGCCCAGCACCAGCGGCAAATCCTCCGAGGGTTCCCAGCCCGCCTGGCCCCAGGCCTGGTGCGCCGCCAGCAGGAGAATCCGGCTGGCGCGGTCCAATCGGCGGACCTGTCGGGGCGCAAGCCGCGTGGGAGGGAGCACGTCGGGCAAATCCGCCTCGGCGGCGATCTTGGACCGCTGTCGGCTGACATCGAAGAGAGTGACGGGACGGAAGGCCGTGCGGCCGGCGCGGAAACCCTCCGCGTTGACCCGCCATCCGCTTCCATAAGCGGTGACGATGCCAGCCCCGGTGACGACCACACGCGGGGGCGGGCCATTTCGGACTGGACGGGGGAATAACACGCCGGGGTCAGATTGTGGCTGGTTGCGGCGGATAATCCAAGAGACTTTCCTTGGCGGGGGACAGTTTGGCCCTTTGGATTTCGGTGAGCACCCGCTCCTCGGTCATGATGACGCGGTGGTTCCTGTAGAGGAGGTATCTTCCGCGCTGCTGGGAAGGAGTGAGATTGATGGTGACCAGGTTGGCGCCCGCGCCCAAAGCCCGGCGGTAGGCGTCCTTGGATCCGTTGAGGCACAACGCGCTGACGGCGGGGATCAGCCATTCCGGGCGCATCAGCCGCAACATGGCCATGCAATTGAGGGTCAAGGACACGTCGCCCGCGGAGTTCTTCGACAAGGGTGTGGACTCGCCGGGAATAAAAGGACTGACGCTGCAACCAGCCAGCGGAAGGCTCCGGGCGGTTTCCAGGTCGCCAAGCAAATGCGCCCGCGTCTGCCGGGGCAACCCCGCGATGAATCCCGAACTCACGCGCCACCCGCCGGCCGCCAGCAGTCGAATATGATGGAGGCGTTCGGTGAGCGTGCCCGGCGCCCGCAGGGCCGAATAGAGCGGACGATTGGAGGTTTCGAACTTGAGGATGTAGTACCGCGCCCCGGCCTCCCGCAGTCCGTGGTAGAGCGTCTCGTTCAATGTTCCGCAACAAACGCTCAGGCCGAGTTGGGTTTCCCGGCGCAGCCGGCGCAGCAGCGGCAGGACGACTTCGCGGACGGCGACGGGATCTTCGCCTCCTTGGATATTGAGGTCCCGGACACTGGGCGGGCAGTGGGAGAGGATCCATTCCGCAAGCTGGTCCGGGGTGGCGCGGAAGCGGGTCAGCGCGCGGTTGTCGCGGCGCATGCCGCAATAGTGGCAGTTCTCGCGGCAGAAATTGGACACCTCCACGACGGCCCGGACAAAGACCCGCCGGCCGAAGACCTGTCTGGTCAGCGCGGCGGCCTGTTCATGCAGGGCCGCCTGGGCGGAGCCTTGCGCAATCAGATCGTTCAAGGCCGGCAGGTACGTGGAGTTCACGCGGGAAGTAAAGCGGCTCGAACTGGGTTGTTCAACGCAAAACCGCATGGGGCGCGGGGCACGGGCGCATCCCGGTTTTTGTGGCGCGCGTTTCCCAACCCGCCTGCGGGACGCCGATTCGGAAATCGGCGGCACGGCAGGTTTGGAAACCCAATGCCACTAGTTTTTTTGGCGTTCATTTTTG
>JBEKAN010000399.1:0-4262 GCA_050015895.1 Verrucomicrobiota bacterium | reverse complement strand
CCTGATTATTGACGCCGATCTGCAGGATCCGCCGGAGGAAATGCACCGGTTGATCGAGAAGTGGCGCGAGGGCTACCAGGTGGTCTATGGTCTTCGGTCCAAGCGCAACGACCCGGTCTGGAAGAAAATCATGTGTTGGGCGTTTTATCGGTTAATGTCAAGAATGGCCTCATTCAAGATTCCGATGGACAGCGGCGATTTTTGCCTGTTGGATCGTCAAATCGTGGACATTCTCAACGCCATGCCAGAGCAAAATAAATATCTGCGCGGCCTGCGCGCCTGGTGCGGATTCCGGCAAATCGGGGTTCCATTTGAGCGGCAGGCCCGCGCCGCCGGCACGCCGCAATACACGATGAAAAAGTTGGTCCAGTTGGCGGTGGACGGGGTTTTTTCGTTCTCGGTTGTTCCTTTGCGGCTGGCTTCGCATCTGGGGCTGTGGGTTTCGTTTCTCGCACTGATTGGAGTGGTCTTCACATTTTGCCAGCGTCTGTTTCGGGGCTTCTTTACCAGCATGGGTCTGGGGCCGGTGTCTGGGTTTGCCACCATCGTGATTTCCATCCTGTTTCTGGGCGGCGTCCAACTTATCTGCCTGGGGATTTTGGGGGAGTATCTCGGCCGCATTTATGACGAGGTCAAAGGCCGTCCCCTCTGGATCATCCAGGAGACCGTCGGAATAGAAACCAAGGCCGCGCCAAACCGCGCCCCCGCCGCGCGTTCTCCGTCCAATCCCGGATGAAAGCCGCCATTGCCTCATTTTTAAGGGAGCGGCGGTTGTTCGTGGTCTATTGCCTCATTGGCCTGAGCGGTGTGACATTGGACTACGCCTGCTATTATGCGCTGGTCAACTGGGCGGGAGTGTATTATCTGTTGGCCAATGCCGTCAGTTGCACCCTGGGGATTTCCAACAATTTCTTTCTCAACTGTTTCTTCAATTTCAAAGTCAAGGACCGCTGGCTGGGCAGATTTGTCTCCTTTTATTGCGTGGGCCTGCTGGGACTGGCGGTTTCATCGGCCATGCTGTACGCGTTGGTTTCCCTGGCTCACATGAATCCCAATTATTCCAAGTTGTGGACCCTGGGGGTGGTCGTGGTGCTCCAATACAACTTGAACCGGCTCATTTCCTTCCGCAAATAATTTATGCCCCAACCTGGTCAGGAAAGTGTGGTCATCATCGGCGGCGGCTTCACCGGATTAACCGCGGCCTGTCGGCTGGCCCGGGCGGGCCGCCATCAGTTGACGATCATCGAGCGGAGCAGTTCTCTCGGCGGCCTGGCGGGCGATTTCGCCCTCCAAGGCACACAGCTCGAAAAGACTTATCACCATCTCTTTACCACAGACAGCGACATCCTGGAATTGGCACACGAACTCGGGCTGGAGGACACAGTGGTCCTGTGCGACAGTTCGGTGGGTTTGTTTTACGCCGGAAAGGTCTATCCTTTCATGTCGCCCCGCGATATTTTGACATTCCAACCGCTCCATTTTTTCAACCGGCTGCGGCTGGGAGTGGTCGCGTTATATTTGCAACGAACCCGGGACGGGCGTCGGTTGGCCGGCCAGCCGGCTCATTCCTGGATGCGCCGGGCTTGCGGCCGGCAGGTCGCGCAAGTGGTGTGGGGGCCGCTGTTGCGGGGCAAGTTCCATCACTACGCCGATTCGATTTCCATGGCCTGGCTTTGGGCCAGGATTCATTCCCGCGGCAACTCGCGCGACCGCGCCGCCTCGGAAAAACTGGCTTATTTCCGGGGCGGATTTGCCGTGGTCACCAACAAGCTGGAATCCGAATTGACCCAGGCCGGCGTGACGATCCGAAAGAACACCAAGGTGGACGAATTGAAGATCCATGAGGGCCGTCCCACCCTGCTCCTGGACGGGAGAAAGGAGTCCTTCGACCGCTGCGTTTTCACCGGCCCCTCCCCGTCCTTCGCGCGCCTCATTGCCACAGAGGCGGGCCTGGGTTTGGACTCTTACCGGAGGAAGCTTGAGTCCATTGAATATCTTGGGGCCATCAGCCTGGTTTTCGTTTCCCGGCAGCCCATTGGCGACTATTACTGGCTGAACATCAGCCAGGGGGACGCGCCGTTTTTGGTTTTTATCCGGCACACCAAACTGGTGGACAAGGCCTGGTACAACGGCCACGAGGTCTATTACATCGGCTCCTACCAACCCCATGACAGCCCCCTGTTTTCCATGAGCGAGGAGGCCATCACCGATTTGTGGTTTGGATTCTTGCGGAAGATCTACCCTCAATTTGATCCGGCCCAGGTTTTTGAAAAGCATCTTTTCAAGCTCAAGTACGCCCAGCACATCGTGGACACCGCTTACCAGTCCAAAATCCCGGATTGCAAAACACCCCTGCCGGGCGTTTACCTGTCCAATTTTTCCCAAGTCTTTCCAGAGGACCGCGGCACCAATTTTGCCGTCAGGGAGGGACTGCGGGTCGCTGAACTGATTTTAAGCGAGGCAAACCCCTAGCCTCGTCAACCCCCGCCGACATGGAACAGACGACGAGTGAACCCGCGCGGCCCGGCCCGGAAACACCGGAGTCCCCGACCCGCTGCTCCGCCCGCGAAATGGCTCTGCTTTGGATGCTCGGTCTGGCCCTGGTCCTGGCCGTCAGCCGGCAAAGCCTGTGGATAGACGAGGCTTCCACGGCCGCCAGCTCCAGCCAGGGTTCCCTGCGGGATTGGTGGCGAAAACTGCTTGGGATTGGCGGCTCAGACCTTCAGATGCCCGTTTACATGCTTTACGTATGGGGCTGGGTCAAAGTCGCCGGCGCCGGCGAGTGGGCGTTGCGCGCCGCGGGATTGATCTGGCTGGTCCCGGGTCTGGTCGCAATGGCATCGGGATTCCCCCGCCGCGCGCAGCGCGTGGCCTTGATGTTGGTGGCGGCGACCAGCGCCTTCGCGTGGTATTACGCCGGGGAGGCCAGGCCGTACGCCATGCAGTTGGGCGCCAGTTGCCTGATTTTTGCGGCCCTGCTCCGATTGGGCCGGGATGAGTTGGGCGACCGGGGGCAATCCCGCTGGCTTTCCGGGTTCTTGTTCGGCTTTTTGGCGCTCTGCGGGAGCAGCCTGCTTGGCGTCGTCTGGTCCATCGCCGCGTTGGCGGCGGCCTTGATCCTGATTCCCCGCCGGCGTCTGCTGGACTTGTGGAAGACCGGCTGGCCGCGATTGGCGCTCACGGGCTTGCTCTTGTTGCTTCTGGGCCTTTACTACCTCTGGACCTTGAGTGTGGGAGCGCGGGCTTCGGGAGTCGCCAGAACCAACTGGAAGACGGTCGTGTTTGTGTTCTACGAGCTGTTTGGATTCAACGGTTTGGGGCCGGGGCGCATTGAGTTGCGGCAGGACGGCCTCCAGACCCTCCGCCCGTACATCCTGCCGTTGGCGGGATATTGTCTGCTTTCTGCAACTGTTGTGACCATCGGCGTTCGGCAAGCCATGCGCCTGGGGTCGTCGAAGCAAGTTCGCGCGCTGGCTCTGGCTGTGGCCGTGCCGGCTTTGCTTCTGCTTGGGGCGGGTTTTGCCACCCATTTCCGGGTCTTGGGGAGGCATTTTACTCCGTTGCTGCCAATCTGGTTCAGTTTGCTCGCCCTGGGAATGGCGGCTCTTTGGGGCGGGGCTGGATGGATGGGAAGGGTGACTTTGACGGCTTGGTTGCTGTTTGGACTTTATTCCTGCCTGTCCATCCGGTTTGCCGTCCGGCATCAGCGGGATGATTATCGCGACGCCGCCCAATACGCCAAGACTGCCTTGGGCCGGAATCAGGTGGTGTGGTGGAATGCGGACACAGAAGGCGCCCGTTACTACAAAGTGCCGCTGGATACGGATGGGAGCGGGGGAAAGAGAGCGATTCTGACGATCAATCCCCAGGCGGCATTCCTTGCCAGTCTGAAAAGACCCGACGCTGTCATTGTCTCCAAACCCGACATTTACGACGGCGCCGGCGCGCTGGCCGAATATCTGGCCCGCAACCATTATCAGGTCTGCGGGAAATTCCCCGCGTTTGCTATTTGGCTGGCAGCCCCTTAAAAAAGCCGGGCATATTGGCTGAGAGGAACCTTGTGCTGCACCCCCTCAGCGCACTAATCGCAATCCTAATCCAGCCTTCTCTTTTCATGCTCGCCGAGGCCAGGCGCTTTTGGCAAAACGTCGGCCAATGAACCGTTTGTTGTTTGGCGACAATCTCAATTGGCTGCGCAACAAGGATATTTTTCCCGACGCCAGCGTGGACCTGGTTTATCTCGACCCCCCGTTCAATTCCAA
>JBEKAN010000398.1:0-4269 GCA_050015895.1 Verrucomicrobiota bacterium | reverse complement strand
CCTGACCGCCGGCGGGGACACGCCCGCCCTCAACGCAACCATCCACGGAGCGGTGGTGCGCGCCAACCAGCTCAAGCTGGAAATCATCGGGATCATCAAAGGGTTCAACGGGCTGTTCAACCCGCGCGTGCCCCACGTCCATCTCAACCCCCTCTTCCAGGGAATTCCCGAACTGGACCCGACCAAGGGCGGCACACTCATCGGCTCCTCGCGGGATTATGTGGACCCGGAGAACCAGGAGCAGTTGGACCAGGTGGCCTCCCACCTCCAGAAGCTGGGGATCGAAGGGCTGATTTGCGTCGGCGGCGACGGCACACTCAACGGATTGCAGCCGCTCTGCGACCGCCTCCCGGTGGTGCTGGCGCCCAAGACCATTGACAACGACCTGGGACTCAATTACGCCAGCGAGTCGGAGGAATGGGTGCGCGCCAGCGAGCCGGACGAAAAAGGCAAACCGCACTACAAACGGATGGAATCCAACGCGGTGTTCGATCCCCACCAGATGATCAACTACGTCACGCCCGGCTACGCCACGGCGGTGTTCGTCTCCGCCACCGGCGTGGACCGGCTGCGCACGACGGCGGAGAGCCACCGGCGGATCGCGATCATCGAGGTGATGGGGCGGCACGCGGGTTTTCTGGCGCTGGGCACGGCCTACGGATGCCCGGACATCATTCTGATCCCCGAGCACCCGCTGGACCTGGAACAGTTGGTGGAGCGAGTCAAATATACTTACGACCTCCAGAAAAACGTCGTCATCGTCTGCGGCGAGGGGATCGTGGACGAGCGGGGCCGCGAGCTGGCGGCGGAAAAGAACACGACCGATCCCGCCGGGAACGTCGTCCTGAGCGGCGCGGCCGAGGCGCTGCGGGCCAAGATGATCCAGATGATCGGCGACCGGTATTTCCAGCTTTATCGCCGCTGCAATTCGGCCAGCGAGGCGATCTTCATCCGCAAAGTCGGCCACACCCAGCGCGGCGGGCGGCCGATCTTCTTTGACCGTTTTTACGCGGCGCTGCTGGGCGCCAAAACGGTGGACCTGCTTTTGGAGGGGCGGAACAACGCCGTGGCGATTCTGCAGTACAACCCGACCAAGGGCTTCCACGTGGAGGGCTACGACGGGAACCGCTTCCGCGACCGGTGGGGCCACATCCACGCCCGCCAGATGCATCCCGACCTGTATGACAGCAAGCTGATGAAGCCGTCGCGGACGGGAATCAACTATCTGCTGCCGATTTTCACAACCGCCATTGGCAATGACGACATGGAGCACACGCGGCAGACCTTGTTCGCGCCGGGCAACCTGACGCAGCCCTACCACTCGATCAACACCGACATCGAGAAGCGGATCCGGTACATCCTGCCCGAACCGGCGGCCGGCGCGGCGGGCGGGGCTTGAGCCCCCGCGACATTCGCGGCCAAAGCGCCTTATGTGGCAACGCGGGGAACTGATCTCTTCACCGTCATCCAGATGGATGCTGCTCCGCGGGCGAAAAGTGGAAAGAGTATTGAATGGACAATACGGGTGGTCTATTTAAGTCTAAGTAAAACTGACCATGCATCAGCTCGAAACAATAAACCTCAGTGGCTTTCGCTCCATCAAGCAATTGGACAACTTCACACTGGGGCCCATCACCGTGCTCGTCGGAGCAAACGGTTCCGGGAAATCGAACCTCATCGGATTTTTCCGAATGATGAACCACGTGATGCAGGGCGGTCTCCAGAGATTTCTGCTGCACGCCGGCGGCGCGTCAAATGTTCTTCATTTCGGCCCGGCGCGCACGCGCGCTCTCATTGCGAATCTGACTTTTCGCAGTGGAGTGGGGTTGAGCACCCGGCTGAAAACCTACAGGTGCGAGCTAACATTCGCGGCCGTTGATCGCCTCATATTCTTTCACGAAGAGGTGCAATCTGAACTTGATGGCACGAATTCTCCCGACACGAAGCTGTTCGAGAACATTGAGCCTTCAGAAAGCGCTCTCAGCCGCCCTGACAAGAACCCGGCGATGCTGCCCGCTGAAACATTCATCTGTGAGTTTCTGAACAAAGTGCGTGTATTCCACTTTCACGACACAAGCACGACCTCGCGGATGCGCAATTATTGCGACGAGGCTGATACCCCCTATCTGCGCGCCGAAGGCGGCAATCTGGCGGCCGTGCTGTTGCGGTTGCGCAAGGAGTTCCCTGCGAATTATCGGCGCGTTGTCGCCGGAGTGAACACGGTTTTTCCCGAATTGAACGATTTCCATCTGGAGCCTTCAGCGGGCAATGGCACGAGCTTGCTGTTGCGCTGGCATCCGACGAGTAATCCGACTGAAACTTTTGGGCCATCACACCTTTCCGACGGCACACTGCGCATGATTGCGCTCGTCACCCTTTTCAATTTGCCTGAGCCAATGGCTCCATGGATGATTGTCCTCGATGAGCCGGAACTGGGCTTGCATCCGGCGGCGGAAGCGTATCTCGCGTCCCTCATTCGCGGCGCCTCAACGCTGACTCAGGTGCTGATTAGCACCCAGTCGGCCACACTCGTGGATCACTTCAAACCTTCCGAGGTCGTTGTGACGGAGATGCATCAAGGCGCTTCGACGTTCAGTCGTCTCGAAGACGAAAAGCTCAGCCATTGGTTGAAGCGATACACACTCGGCGAGGCTTGGCGAAAGAACGTCTTTGGGGGCCGCCCGGGATGAACCTCTTTATTTACGTTGAAGGGCAGGAAGAAGAGATGTTTGTGAATCGAGTGCTTCGCGGTCACCTGGCCCAGTTCGGTGTCCTGGTTCAAAAACCTGTTCTGGCGGCGACGAGCTTTCGCATCAGTGGAGATAATGACCCGGACATCACGGTTGGCGGTGTCACGAACTACGATTCGATCCGCGAAGACATCCTCGACCAATTTGCCAGCGGCGACATCAAGGCCGACGATGTGCTGACCACCATGATTGATCTCTACGCGCTGCCTGCGCTTTTTCCCGGTCATGAGGAAGCGATGACGCGCGGCCTGATTGGGGGCGAGAAGGCCGAATACATCGAACAGGCGTGGAAAGCGGACATCAGGCACCCGAATTTCTTCCCCTACTTCCAGGTGCATGAGTTCGAGGCGCTCATTCTCACGCGCCCTTCGGCGCTCAAAGAATTTTATCCGGAGCATTCCGGCCACATTGAGCAGCTTCGCGTTGAATGCGCGCCCTTTCGCACACCCGAGGACATCGACGAGGTCAAAGCGACCTCGCCTTCGCACCGCATCCTTGCACACGTCCCCACCTACCAGAAAATCGACGGCTTCCGCCATCTCCAAGACATTGGATTGCAGGAACTCAAGGCGCACTGCCCGCGATTCAAGGCGTGGATGGAGCAGTGTGAGAAATTTTTCCGCTGATAAACGGTGAATAACTTTCCGTTGTCGCCGCCGGGTTTTCTGGTATGCTTGGGATGCGCGACGAAAGAGCTACGGTCCAAGTGCCGGTTTCGAGATCTTTGTGCCGGGGCGTCAGGACTTGTTCGCTAGACGAATTCCAATCCCGCCTGCGGGAGCGCCAATCTCATTTGGCCTTCGTCGCGCACTTCTTTTCCCATAGCCAGGAAGCGGGAATTGGCGTCCAAACCCTCTCCTGCTGTTCAGCCAGACTTTGGTTTGCAGCCCTTGCGACCGGGATAGCCCGCTCCACAACCGATTTATTTCACTTCGGCCTGCTTGCCCTCGGCGGGGGCCGCGGCGGGAGCGGCGGGAGCGGCTTCCTTGGCAGGCTCGGTGACGGCGGGCGCGGGGGCGGCGGCGGCAGGCTCGGCGGCGGCGACGGCGGCAGGCTCCGGGGCGGGGGCTGGTTTCACCATGCGGCCCTCCTTTTCCTTGACCAGCGTGGCGCCCTTGCCGATGCGCTGGCGCAGGTAGGTCAGCTTGGCGCGGCGCACAGAGCCTTTGCGCTCGACTTCCACCTTCTCCACGCGGGGCGAGTGTTCGGGGAAAACCCGCTCCACGCCCTCGCCATAACTGATGCGCCGCACCGTGAAGGTGGAGTTCAGCCCGTGCCCGCGCCGGCCAATGACCACGCCGGAAAAAATCTGGATGCGCTCCTTGTCCCCTTCGACGACCTTGGTGTGGACGCGCACCGAATCGCCCACGGCGAACACCAGCGGCTGCTTGCGATATTGCTCCGACTCAATTTTGTCTAATATCAACTGGTTCATAAATTCTTCTCTTTCTTCGCCAAATCGGGACGCCGTTGGGCCGTCCGCTCCAGCGCCTGTTCGCGGCGCCACTTTTCAATCGCC
>JBEKAN010000397.1:0-4288 GCA_050015895.1 Verrucomicrobiota bacterium | reverse complement strand
AGATTTGAGCGCGGCGTCGCTCATGCTTAGTAAGCGGGTTGGACGCGCAGAATCTCTGTCAATCCCCGTTCTTGGAGTTGTCGCGCGTAATCCTCCTTGCGCCGCAACCAAGTCTCGTAAATTCCCTTCCAGCGGCTGAAGTCGGTGCGGCTCTCGTCAAAAGCATCATAACCGGCCAAACTACCCCCCACCAGGGCAGCGTGGAAATCAGCGCTCAAGACCCCGTACTTCTCCTCGTAAAGGGTCAAGCGGCGCTCCAAGAGTTTCATCTCGATGACTAATTCGTGAATATCCACGCCTCATTGTTGCCCCGCGCCAGCCCATTGTCAATCCCGCCGGATGCGCCGGGAGAAAGGCGATGCGCGTTTTCCCTCATTTTTCATTTCTCATTTGGCGGGATTTGTAGAAGATTTCCAGCCGTGGTTGAATCCCGGTCATTGCGCATCGTGCAGATCACCCCCGGCGCGGGCAAAATGTATTGCGGCGCCTGTTTGCGGGACAACGCGCTGGTCGCCGCGCTGCGCCGCCTGGGGCACGCCGCCACGATGACGCCGCTGTATCTGCCGCTGACGCTGGACGAGGAGAACCAGAGCGCGGGCGCGCCGCTGTTTTACGGCGGCATCAATGTGTTCCTGGAGCAGCATTCGGCCCTGTTCCGGCATTCGCCCGACTGGCTGCGCCATTTGCTGGCCCGGCCGGCATTGTTGAAACTGGCCGCCGGGCCGGCCACGCGGACGCGCGCGGAGCATCTGGGCGGGATCACGCTTTCGATGCTGCGGGGCGAGGAGGGCAAACAGGCGCGCGAATTGGAGGAAATGATCGGCTGGCTGCGGCAGGAAAAGCCCGATGTCGTCTGCCTCTCCAATGTGCTGCTCATCGGCATGGCGCGGCGTCTGCGGTCCGAATTGCGCGCGCCCGTTCTTTGCTCGTTGCAGGGCGAGGACTGGTTTCTGGACGCGCTGCCGCCGCCCGCGCGCGATCTGGCTTGGAAAACCGCCGCGGAACGGGCGGCGGACGCGGATCTTTTCATCGCCCCCAGCCGCTATTTCGCCGACGTGATGCAAAAACGGCTGCGACTTCCCCAAGAGCGCATGCGGGTGGTGTTCAACGGGATCGCCCTGGATGGCTTCGCTGAGATCCGGGAACGCCGGGCGTCGGTGGGAAACGCGCAACCGCCCGTTCTGGGATATTTCGCCCGGATGTCGCGCGAGAAGGGATTGGAACAGTTGGTGGAGGCGTTTCTGATTTTGAAGAAGCGCGACCGCGTCAAGGGCCTGAAGCTGCGCGTAGGCGGAAGCTGCGGGCCGGCGGACCAGGCCCTGGTGGACCAGTTGCGCGGACGCCTGGAGGCGGCTGGCGCCGGGGGGGACGCGCAATTCTTCCCCAATGTCTCGCGGGCGGCGAAACTGGACTTTCTCGGTTCCCTTTCGGTGTTCTCCGTGCCGGCCATTTACAACGAGCCGTTTGGTCTTTATGTGATTGAGGCTATGGCGGCGGGAGTGCCGGTCGTGCAACCGGACCGGTGCGCCTTCCCCGAACTGGTCCACGCCACCGGCGGCGGCGTGCTGTGCGCCGCCGGGGACGCGGACGCGCTGGCGGGCGCCATCGAGTCCCTGCTGCTGGACCCCGCGCGCGCGCGCGCCCTGGGCGCGGCGGGGAGCAGGGCGGTGGCGGAGAAATTCCACGCGGAAGGCATGGCCCTCCAGACCGCCAACCTGTGCGCGGAGGCGCTGCGGGCGTTTTCCAACTCGTAAATTGGGAGGGGGCGGGCTACCATTCCAACATGGCTTACGAATTCAAAGTGGTTCGCCGCGTCGAGTTTTCGGACACCGACATGGCGGGGATCATGCACTACTCCAATTACTTCCTGTTCATGGAAACGACGGAGACGGCGTTTTTCCGGTCGCTGGGTTTTTCCATCGTCAAGACCGGAGAGCCGCCGGTGGGGTGGCCGCGGGTTCATGCCGAATGCGATTACAAAATCCCGCTGCATTTCGAGGATGAGGTGGAGGTCCATCTGCTGGTCAGGGAAATCAAAACCAAGGCGATGAGCTACGTGTTCCGATTCCGCAAGCTCAACGCGACGCCCCCCGTGGAGGTGGCGCGCGGCGCGGTGACGGTGGTGTGTGTCACCCAGCATCCGGGCGGCCGGATGAGCGTCTGCCCCATTCCAAAGTTTGTGACTGACAAGATTCAGACCGCCCCGGCGGAACTGACGGCCCTGAGGGCTTTGTGATCAAGCTGAAACCACGAATCTCCGGCGCGCCGGGGCGCTGGCGGAGTTCGTGGTTCCAAGCCCGGACCCCAATGGCGTCGGGTTACGCGACGGCGATCTTGCGGGGTTTGCTCTCCTCGGCTTTGGGAAGGGTGACGGTCAGGACGCCTTGCTCGATCCGGGCGGTGATTTTGGCCGTGTCAATGGCCGGGTCCAATTGGAAGACGCGCCGGAAATTGGCGGGGATGGATTCCCGGTGGAGCGGCTCGGCCCCCGGCACGCCAGGGTCCGAACGCCGGCCTTCCAAGGTCAGGAGGCCGCCCTCCAGAGTGATGCCCAGGCCATCTTTGTTGACGCCGGGCAATTCGGCTTCGAGCGCGTATCCGCTCTCCGTTTCGTAGATGTTCACGGACGGACGGATGTACTCCCGTTCGGTCTCGACGGCGGCGGGTTGCGCGGACACGGTTTGTTGCTCATTGTTGACTGTTGTGTTCATAGTGATGGTCTCCTTTTTGTGTTTTGGGCGGGAGCGGGGATTCATCCCGCGGCCGGCCATGTTCGTCAGGCGAACTCGATTTTGATTTGTTTGGGCTTGGCTTCCTCGGCCTTGGGAAGCTCGACGGTCAGGATGCCATCCACGTAGGAGGCTTTGATGGCGCCCGCGTTCACTTTGTAGGGGAGGCTGATGCTCCGCTGGAAGCGACACAGGTCCCTCTCGGAAGCTGGTTCGGTTGGGCGGTTCCGCGTGTCTCTGCGTTCGCCGGACAGGACCAGCACGCCATCCTGCAGGGAGATGCCGATGTCCTCTTTCTTGAGGCCGGGAAGCTCGGCTTTGATTGTCAGGGTGTCGTTATTGTCGTAGAGATCCACCGGCGGGAACCATTGGGCGGAAGATTCGAACACGCCGCCGAAAGCTTGAAAAAGCTGGCCCAGTTGATCGCCCAAGGTGTCCGTGCCACCGTATGTCGCCGGAGCACATCCATCAGTTTGTTGCCATCTTGTTAATGTCATAAGTCGTCAATCCTTTCTTGATTGTTTTCAGTGTTTCAGAGTCGGTCTATACGGCTCACACTAATTTCATGGAATTATACAAGCCTATGTCGTGCCAATGGATGATCTGAGGCGACAATTATTCGTAAATGCCTTGATATAAACATGTTGTGAATACAATGGTAAACAGATAATGTGGGCGGAATGGGGACATTATGACCCATATATCGGACATTGTGAGGCGCGGAGTGTGGGACAATATGGCGCTTTGGATGGAAAATGAAGGCTTGACTTGGACTTGGGACTTCCCGTTATGCTCCGCCCTTAATATAAGGTATCCAACACTAATTTTGTCACCAACAGGCGTAGCGCATGGAATCCATCCTGACGATCAATGGCGGCTCGTCGAGCATCAAGTTCGCGGTGTACGAGGTTGGCGAGCCGCTGAGGCGCGGGCTTCATGGAGCGATTGACCGCATCGGCCTGAGCGGGACGAATCTGACGTTCCAGGACCCGGCCGGGAAGCAGCCGGAACGCCTCGGACTTGCGGCCTCGGACCACAGATCGGCGGCGAATTTTCTAATTGACTGGCTGGAGGGGCGGGAAGGTCTGGATTCGGTCCGGGCGGTGGGGCACCGGGTGGTCCACGGGATGCAACACACCGCGCCGGAGGTGGTGACGCGGGAGTTGCTGGACGAGTTACACCGGCTGCGGCCCTACGACCCGGATCATCTGCCGCGCGAGATTGAGCTGATCGAGGCGTTCGGCCAGCGTCATCCGAAACTGCCGCAGGCGGCCTGTTTTGACACGGCGTTCCACCGCACGATGCCGCGCGAGGCCCGGCTGCTGCCGATTCCGCGGCGGTTCGACGCGAAGGGGGTTCAGCGCTACGGCTTCCACGGATTGTCCTACGCTTATCTGATGGAGGAACTGGCGCGTCTGGGCGACCCGGCGGCGACGAAGGGCCGGGTGATCCTGGCGCATCTGGGCAACGGGGCGAGCCTGGCGGCCGCGCGAGACGGAAAGAGTATTGACACGAGCATGGGGTTCACGCCGACGGCGGGTTTGGTGATGAGCACGCGG
>JBEKAN010000396.1:0-4292 GCA_050015895.1 Verrucomicrobiota bacterium | reverse complement strand
CGGACGCGGCCGGAGTTTGCCGGCATGATGCAAACGCTCTTCGACCGCCTGCTGCCCCGGCTCCAAACCGAGGACGGCCCGCGGCAAAGCCTGGCGGAATTGCTCGAGCAAAACGGCTTCGACCGCGCGCAGCACGAGCAGATTCGCGACGATTTGAAAAATGGGCGCATCGGCCTGGCGCAAAACCGCCTGCCCGCCAGCGCCGAAATCCAGGACGCGCGGGACTCGGACGTGTGGGACGCCACCCGGCCGCCGCCGGAGGAAATGCGCGCGGCGGGGCTGGCGGCCCTCGGCCGCGGGGAGCTGGCGGTGGTCACGCTGGCCGCCGGGGCGGGCAGCCGCTGGACCCAGGGCGCCGGGGTGGTCAAGGCGCTGCATCCGTTCTGCAAATTCGAGGGGCGGCACCGGACGTTCATCGAGACGCACCTGGCCAAGAGCCGGCGCGTCGGACGGTTGGCGGGCCGGCCCCTGCCGCACATTTTCACCACCAGCCACCTGACCCACGCGGCCACCGAGGAATTCCTGCGCCGGGAGAACAACTACCAGTATCCCGGCCCGCTGTTGTTGTCGCCCGGCCGGTCCATCGGCCTGCGCATGATTCCGATGGCGCGCGACCTGCGGTTTCTCTGGGAGGAGACGCCCCAGCAGCGTCTGGACGAGCAGCAGCAAAAAGTGCTTGACAGCCTGCGCGCGGCGCTGCTCAACTGGGCGCGCTCCGCGGGGGAGGGAAGCGATTACACCGACAATCTCCCGGGCCAGTGTCTGCATCCGGTGGGGCACTGGTTCGAGGTGCCAAACCTGCTGCGCAACGGCGTGCTGGCGCGGTTGCTGGCGGAGCGGCCGCGGTTGCGGCACCTGCTGCTGCACAATATTGACACGCTGGGCGCGGACGCGGACCCGGCGATGTTCGGACTTCATCTCGCGCAGGAGGGCTGCCTGACCTTCGAGGTGATCACGCGCCGGTTGGAGGACCGCGGCGGCGGCCTGGCCCGCGTGAACGGGCGGGTCCGGCTGCTGGAGGGCCTGGCGATGCCGCGCGAGGAGGACGAGTTCCAACTTCGCTTCTACAACTCCAACACGTGTTGGATTCATATTGACAAGATGCTCGGCGTTTTCGGCCTGGGCCGGGCCGACCTCTCCAACGCGGAGCGCGTCGCCGCCGCCGTGCGCGCGCTGGCGGCGCGGATGCCGACTTACATCACCATCAAGGACGTGAAGAAGCGCTGGGGCCACGGCCAGGAGGACGTGTTCCCGGTGTGCCAGTTTGAGAAGCTTTGGGTGAACATGACCGCGCTGCCGGAGGTGGCCGCGCGGTACGTGGTGGTGCCCCGCCTGCGCGGCCAGCAACTCAAAGACCAGGCCCAATTGGATGGCTGGCTGCGCGACGGCTCCGCCGATTATGTGAATCAACTGTGCGCGTGGTCTTGAGGCCGGGGCGCGACCAACGGCGTTCTCCGGGCGCGAGATTTGGCAATGGGCCGCGCGCATCCGAAAATTGAAAGGGAAAAAAGCTTGCAAAAAGCCGGGACTGGCCCAAGAACACCCGCAGACCATGACCCCTTTATTCTTGTTATGCTGAACCGCTCCACATTCGCCTCGTGCCTGGTTGCTCTCAATCTCACCGCCGCGCTCTGCCTGGCTCCCGCCGCCCTGGCCGCCGCCGAGTCCGCGGCCGGCCCGCGGGAAATCATCCCGTTCGACACGGGCTGGCGCTTCCATCTTGGGGATGATCCGGCGGCCAGACAACCCGGCTTCGACGACGCAAACTGGCGCGCGGTGGACGTGCCGCATGATTGGAGCATCGAAGGCCCGCTCACCAGGCCGCCGGAAGGCCAGGGCGAAGGCGGCTTTTTCACGCATGGCATCGGCTGGTATCGGAAAAGCTTCACCCTTCCCGCCAGCGTGGGCAAGAAGGTCGTCATTGAGTTTGACGGGGTGTACATGAACAGCGAGGTCTGGATCAACGGCCAGTTCCTGGGACGCAGGCCCTACGGCTTCGTCGGCTTCCGCTATGATCTGAGCGACTTCCTGAAAACCAACGGCTCGCCCAATGTCCTGGCCGTCCGCGTGGACGATTCGCTGGAGCCTTCCGTGCGCTGGTACGCCGGCTCGGGAATTTACCGGCATGTGCGGCTGATCACCACCGGCTACACGGGCTTCCGGCTGGACGGCGGCATCACCGTCACCACGCCGGAGATCACGCCCGATGAGGCCACGGTCGAGGTCAACGCAATTATTGACGCGAATTTTTTCACGGAGGCGGAGCGGGCGGCGTGGCGCAGGAGCACCTCGGGTGCGAGTCCGACCAACCGCGAAGTCGTGCTGCGGAGCAGCGTGCTCGGCCCGGATGGCGCGGTGGTCGCCGGCGCCGAGTCCAAACTGACGCTCCAGGTCATGCGCCCCGGCCAGCGCGCCACGCAGCGGATCACCGTGCCCAAGCCCCGCCTCTGGTCCGAGAGCACCCCCGTGCTTTACCGGCTGCGCGGCACGCTGGAACTGGACGGCGCCGCGCTGGACGAGACCACCACCACGTTTGGCATCCGCTCGCTGAAGTTTGACCCCGACCGCGGCTTGTTGGTCAACGGCAAGCCCACCAAGCTCAAGGGCGTGTGCGTGCATCAGGACGCCGCGTCGTTTGGCAACGCCGCGCCCGCGGCCGTGTGGGCGCTGCGCCTGGCCGAGTTGAAGGAGATGGGCTGCAACGCCATCCGCACCAGCCACCACCCCTTCGCGCCGGAGTTCTACGACCTGTGCGATCAAATGGGCTTCTACGTTTTCGACGAGGCGTTCGACGAGTGGACGCGGTCCTGGTTGTACAACGACACCGAGAACCCCCAGGGCAAATCGCAATACGGCTACCACCTCTATTTCGACCAGTGGCACGCCACGGACATCCGCGCCATGCTGCGCCGCGACCGCAACCATCCGTGCGTGGTCCTCTGGAGCATCGGCAACGAGATTCCCAACCAGTTGGACGCCGACGGCTTCAAGCTGGCGCGCGAGCTGGTGGCCATCTGCCACGAGGAGGACCCCACGCGCCCGGCCACTTCCGCGTGCGACCAGTCCGCCGTCGCCTCGCGCAACGGCTTCATGGACGAGCTGGACATCGGCGGCTATAATTATATTGACAGGCTGTACGGCGCCAACACCTACGCTCCCGAGCGGGCGCGCTTCCCGCGCCGCCTCATCCTGGGCACCGAGACCGGCTCCCAAATTCATTACTGGCTTGGTGTGCGCGATCACGATTATGTGATTGGCGAATTCATCTGGACCGGCATTGATTATCTTGGCGAAACCAGTTTTCCGCGCCGCGGCAACGGCTCCGGTTTTCTGGACATCGCGGCGGGGAAGAAGGCCGGGTTCTATCAACGCGCCGCGTACTGGCGCGACGATCCCGTGTTGCAGATACTGATTGTCCCCGCCGCCGGTGCTTCGGCCCGCGACGGCGGAGCAGGCCGGGCGGGCAGGGGAGGCAGAGGCGGCCGGGGCGGCCCGCCTCCCCCGACACTGGCCAACTGGAACGGGACGGCGGGCGCGCAGATGACCGTCCGCGCGGTCGCCAATTGCGACGAGGTGGAACTGTTCCTCAACGACAGTTCGCTGGGACGCCATGCGATCCCGCCGGACGCTTACTTCAGCGACTGGACTGTGCCTTACGCTCCGGGAACGCTCTCGGCCGTCGGCTATCGCGCCGGCAAGCAGGTCGCCGCCCAGAAACTGACCGCCGCCGGCGCGCCTGTGCGGCTCAAGATCACGCCGCTGCCATCGCCCATCTCCAACGAATGCGCGCTCTACGAGATCACCGTCGTGGACGACGCGGGCGTGACGGTGCTGGACGCCGCCCCCGCCGTCACCGTGCGCGTGGAAGGTCCGGGCCGGCTCATCGGACTGGACACCGGCGACCTCAGCTACGGGGGTCTCTTCAAAACCGACACCCGCGACGCCTACCAGGGCCGTCTGCTGGCGACAGTCCAACTAACGCCGCCGGCGGGCGTTGTCACCTTCCGGGGTGTTCGCGTCAGCGCCACCGCGCCCGGCCTGGCCCCGGCCCAAACTGGCGGCAACCCATAGTTCTGACAAATCGCTTGACGGCGCGCCAAGTCGGGGGTTCTGTTTATTTATTGAACATTAGCGCTGTGCGTTGATTCCTAATCAATTGGTGAAGTGTGACTAACCCGACTTCGCGGATTCGAGGGGGTCGCAATGCGCAAGTGCTTGGAAATCAAGCCAGCGACCCCAAAGGTCTTCACTACAGCCGCTCAGTTGCCCAGCGCCCGCGCCGCTGTGATTTT
>JBEKAN010000395.1:0-4318 GCA_050015895.1 Verrucomicrobiota bacterium | reverse complement strand
GGCAAAAGCTGCCAAAGGAAAGCCTGAATAGGACGAATGGGAGAAATTGGACGGGCAGAGGCAATCCGGCGCGACAGAAGGCAATTCAACGCAAAGGCGCAAGGGCGCAAGAGGGTAGCACGGCAGGGCCGCAATCACAGTGAGGATGGAAGAAGGAAATCGGCGATGGACAAGGCGGCAGAGAAGTCAGGGGAATGATTGTCAGAGGAATAATTCTGAAAAGGCCTGTTCTCATTCCCCCGACTCTGGATTTTTCCCTCTTTACGGGGGGTGAGTATCAAGGGGCAAGAAGGCGGCAGGACGATTTCCGCGATCATGTCTGCAACGGCCTGTCAGAGAGGCACTTACGTTTGGGGATCATCGCTCAAATCAGTGCACAAATAATCTTTACTTACAGGTTCTTCGGCTCATATTAGGAACAGTCATCAACACCGTGTGCGCGGCGATTTGGTTCATTTTATTTGTTTAACACTTAAAAGGATCCTATGCAAAGAAGCCCCGACTTCGCCAGGCGACCTTGCCCCTTTGTCCTTCGCTCCTGTCCGCGCATTTTCGTCGGTGTATTCCTCGTTCTGGGATGGCCGGCGATTGGCACGGCGCAGGCGCAAACCGCCACTTGTTCTCTCGGCACGTCCGCGCTTTTGGAGGGGCCGGGCGCGGGAAGTGACAGCGTGGTGCTCGCCGTCACGCCCCCGACCGGCACTTGGACGGCCTCCACGAATGCCACATGGTTGCATCTCAGCCCGGCGAATCAAAGCGGCGCAGGCAGCATGAATGTGATTTTTAGTTTTGATGCCAATCCGGGCGCGACGCGCTTCGGCTCCCTGACCATCGGCGGCCAGATGCTCAGCGTCACCCAGGCGGGTTCAACTTATGTCCACGTTCCATCCGCCACCGTCTTGGTGTCCTCAGGACTTTCCAAACCAATGGGCGTGGCGGGTGGACAGCGCGGGCGATGTTTACATTGCCGATTCCGGGAATTGGACCCGACCGACAAGGTGGAAAGTGCCGCCGCCGGAAACGATTCTTTGCCAGTGGTGGTGCCTGCCACGGCCAATCTGTCAGGCCCTTTTGCTCCCACCAGCGACCAGCCATGGCTCACCATCACCGGCATCACCAATGGTGTGGTGAGTTTTTCTTTCTCCGCCAATTCGGGCCTTCCCCGCTTGGCCCATATCAATTTGCTCGGCCAACCTGTTGCCGTCACCCAAGTGGGTCCCGGTCCTCCGCAGATCCTCGCCATCTTGCCGGGCCAAGGGAACGGCGTTTTGCAGTTTGCGTTCGGCGACACTGAGAACCCGTCGTTCGCCGTGCTGTCCACCACGGACCTCACCCTGCCGGCGAGCAACTGGACAGTCGCCGGGGCGGCCACGAATACCGCACCTGGTCTGTTCCAGTTCACCACACAGGCAATGTCAAACGACGCGCAGCGCTTCTTCATCGTCCGCACGAATTAACACGCTTTGTCAGAAAAATAGGGGCAGAAAAATGTGCGGGAAATACGCCAGCGATGGGTGGAGGTTTGAGAACTTTGACGCGCGGCATCCCGAGTTGAAAGGGGCCGTCAAAAATTGACTTGTTCCGAGGCGGCTTTCGCTGGTCGAGCCGCACTAAGATCATACTTTTGAAAAAGTTCCTTCCCACGGTGGGAAGCAACTCGATTGTTTGTTTTTTGCGGAAGTGGCTGGGGTGGAGGGGTTTGCGTGAAAAATGTGAGTTTTCAAAAACCTGGACGCAAAAATAGTTTTGGGGAAAGGGGGCAAAAGCTGCCAAAGGAAAGACTGAATGGGACGAATGGGACAAATTGGACCCAAAGGAAGCCAAAGGCGATTCGGCGCCTTCAAAAGGAATTCAACGCAAGGACGCCAGGACGCGAGGGCGCAAAGACTCGCCACACGGACAAGACTCGGCTTTTCCGGGCTGGTCCACATCTTTATTCCTTGGCCTCGTAGCGGAGTTTCTCTCGGCAGGGCTTTGCTACCCAATGGTGAGGGAATCGCCGGCGTTGATGGTGAGGGGTTGGGGGAATTCGAGGGTGGTCAGCGATCCGGCGCGGGTGGCGGTGGCGGCGATGGTTTTGCCGGAGAGACGGACTTTGAGGTTCGACTTGGCAAGGTTGACTTGGAGTTTCTTGAATTTAAGCGCGCCGCTAACGCAGTCAATGCCAAGGACGCCGGAACGGCGGGAGAGGCGGCCAAAACCGGCGGCGGTGACCCAGGGGGCGTGGAAATCGCCGGGGGCGGCGGGGAGAAGGGCAAGGGTCTGGGCGGGCCAGTCGGGCTTGAAGCCGGTGGCGGCCAGGAGGGTGGCCCAACTACTCATGGCGCGGGTGTAGTGGGAGCCGCATTCGACGTGGGTCCAAGGCATCCCGGCGCGGAGATAGCGGCGGTGGACGGCCTCCGCCAGGCGCACGCCGTCGGCGAAACGCCCGTGATCCATGAGGAAGGAGGCGAAGGCGAATTCGATGCCGGACCAGACGCCGCCGGCCTGGAGGTTGTTGATGGCCGGCCCGTCCAGGCCGCCTTTGGGGGCGGTGGCGTTGCGCAGGCCGGTTTCGGGGCTGAAGTTGTACTTCCAGACGCTGTCCACGGCGCGGGCGAGGTTTTTTTCGGAGATGGTGGAGGGCAGGCCCATGAGGTGGCTGAACCATTCGCCGCTGATCTGGTCGCTCATGCAAATCTCGTCGCGGAGATCTCCGTCCACCCAGAGGCTGTAGTATTCGCCGTTGAAAAGAAGGCGGTCGAAGCTGGCGGAGGCCTTGTCAAGCAGGGCCTGCCATTTTCCGCCAAGGTTTTCGGTGGCGGGAAGGTCCCGGGCCAGGCGGATGGCGGCGCGGAGGGCGCCGATCCAAAGGGAGGCGATGTAGGAGGGGGTGCCGCGCAAGCCCCACTGGTCGTAGGTTTGGAAGGAGCAGTCCTTGTCGGGAAGGCCGTCGTCGTTGGTGTCCAGGGAGGCGGTGTATTGCATGGCTTTGACGACGCTGGGCCAGAGTGCGGCGAGGTAATCGGTGTCGCCGGTCCAGAGGTAATCGCGGCAGACCATCATGACCCACTGGGGGTTCATGTCCACGCGGCGGAAGCCGGGGATGTCCACGCGGTCGAAACTGTTGCTGTAGTTGTGGGGCACCTGGCCGAGTTCGTTTTGGAAGGCGGCCATGTGGCGCATCTGGCCGAGCTTGAGTTCCGGGAAGAGGGCGACGATGGAGGAGCTGCCGTCGAAATCCACGTCGGTGGTGCTCTGGCCGCAACAGCCCAGGCCCTCCCAGATGGCGTAGTGGCCGTCGTTGCTCCACCAGGTGTTCTTGACCAGAGTGCCCAACTGGCTGGACCAGACGAAGGCGAGCGGGCCGCCCAGGGAAGTGTCGGCCAGGGCGCGGGCGAAGCTCTCGGTGGCGGCGCGGTGGGCGGGGTAGTTTGTCAAGAGGAACTTGTTGACTTCGCCGGCGTCCTGGAACCAGTTGGCGTACCTGTGGCCGATCTCGCGTCCGCCGGGGGCGTGGTGCGGGAAGAACCAGCCGAGCGTGAAACGAACCTCCGCGCGCTGACCCGGCACCAGAACGACCTCCGAGGCGAGCGCGCCCGTGCCCCAGGTGGAGCGGAGCCGCCCGGCGCCCGCCAGGCCGCCGGAGAGGTTGGCGGCGATTTCCTTGAGCAGAGTTTTCATCCGCGCCTCGTTGTCGGCCCCCGCGGGATCGGCGGCGCGGGCTTCGGCCATCACCCGGTTGAGCAGGGCGTCGGCGGAGAGCTGGCGGCAATAGTTTTTGAGCTGGTCGGCGGGGAGCGCGTCAATCTCCGCAGCGGTGAGTTTGAAATCTTGAGAGGGATCGCGGGAGGCTTCGGTGTTGGGAAGGCGGCCGGATTTGAAGAAGTCCTGGAGAAGGTCCAGGCGCATCGCCTTGACGCGCTGACTGCTCCATTCCTCCAGGCCGGGGAGTGCGAATTGGCGGAAGGTGCCGGTGATCCAGGAATGTTCGCCGCCGGCGACCGACAAGCACAAGCTGCCGAGGTCGGATTTTTCGTCCGGCTGGGCGTCGGTTTCCAGAAGCAGGCTGGAGGAGCCGCCCTCGCGGCGCAGCGTGTTCTTGAGCTGGCGGTTTTCCAGGTTGGAGACGATGGGGTTGTCAAGAACGGCCAGGAGGGACGCCCGCACGGTTTCGCGGGAGGTGTTTTCCAGCGTGAACACCATGTGGAAGCCGGGCGTGGCGGAGTCGCGGGTTTTGCCCGGCATGAAAGGAGAAAAGGCCGTAACGCCAACCCGGACCGGGAGCAGAGCGTCGCGATAGCGCAGTGTGGTCAAGGGATAGGAGGCCTCGTACTCA
>JBEKAN010000394.1:0-4371 GCA_050015895.1 Verrucomicrobiota bacterium | reverse complement strand
CATTCTCAACCAGGGCATGCCCGCCCCCTTGGACATTCAGGTCAGCGGCATGGACATGGAAGGCGCACACGCCATCGCGACCAGAATCGCCCAACAGGCCCGCGCCCTGCCCGGCGTCGGCGATGTCCTCGTGCCGCAGGACGTGGATTATCCGGCTCTCCAAATAAATATTGACAGGGAGCGCGCCAGCGAGCTGGGCCTCTCCGCCCAGGAGGTCGTGGACAGCCTCATCACCGCCCTGACCTCCAGCGGCATGATCGCCCCCAGCTATTGGATTGACCCCCAAACCGGCAACAACTATCTGCTCACCGTCCAATATCCGGAGAATTACATCAATAATCTCGCCGACCTCGGCTCCATGCCCTTGCGCTCGCCCCGCCTCAAGGAACCCACTCGCCTGGACTCCGTGGTCCGCTTCTCCCACATCTTGGGGCCGACGGAGGTGGATCACTACCAAATCCGGCGCACGGTGGACGTCTATGTCGCGCCCTCGGGCGAGGACCTCAGCCGGGTCTATGCCGGCGTCAAAAAAATTATTGACAATACTCCCCTGCCGGAAAACATGGTCGTCAATGTGCGCGGCTCCGTCCAAGCCATGCGCTCCTCCTTCAAGAGTTTCGGCCTGGGCCTGGTTCTTTCCACCCTCCTGGTTTATCTCATTCTGGTCGCCCAGTTCCAGTCCTTCGTGGATCCGTTCCTGATTCTCCTGGCGGTGCCCACCGGCCTGACCGGCGTGCTGCTCATCCTCTGGCTGGGCGGCGGCACTCTCAACGTCATGTCGCTCATGGGGGTGATCATGATGGTCGGCATCGTCGTCTCCAACAGCATCCTCATCGTCGATTTCACCCGCCGCTTGCGGGAGGAGGGCAAGACCGTTCGGCAAGCCGTGGCGCTGGCCTGCCGCGTGCGGCTGCGGCCCGTCCTGATGACCTCGCTGGCCACCTTGATCGGCCTCACCCCCATGGCCCTCAAACTGGGTGCCGGCGGCGAGGCCTACGCGCCCCTGGCCCAGGCCATCATCGGCGGACTGGCGGTTTCGGTGGTGCTCACCGTCTTCATCGTCCCCGCCGCTTACCTCCTCATTCATCGCAAGCACGATGCCGCCCCTTCCGTTGGAGCCAAAGCAAAACCAACTCCATGAAAATCGCCCGCCCTTTCGCGCTCCTGCTCTGCGTCGCCGGCCTTCTATGCGCCGCCGACCCGCCGCGCCGCCTCACTTTGCGCGAGGCCGAGGACATCGCCCTGGCCCAGCACCCGCGCATTTCAGTCGCCGACCTCCAGGCGCTGGCCGCCCGGCAATCCGTCAAGGAGGCCCGCGCCGCCTTCTTTCCCAATATCTACGCCAGCGCCACCGCCGTGGGCGTCGCCGACACCAACAACACCCGCATCTCCGCCGGCCTGCTCAACAATCCCAGCGTTTACGAGCGCACGGCGGCCGGCCTCACCATCCAGCAACTCATCACCGATTTTGGCCGCACGTCGGAGCTGACGCAGACCTCCAAATTGCGCTCCAAAGCCCAGGAGATGAACCAGGAGGCGACCCGCGAAGAAATCCTGCTCGAAGTCAACGCCGCCTATTTCACCGCCTTGCGGGCGCAGGCCGTTCTGGCCGCCGCGAGTCAAACAGAAAAAGAGCGCGCCCTCGTCCTGAGCCAGGCCCGGGCCAAGGCCACCAATAAAATGTTGTCCGAACTGGATGTCAGCTTCGCCAGTGTGGACCTGGACCAGGCCCGCCTGCTCGTCGCCAAGGCGGACAACGATTTGCAGTCGGCCTTCGCCAACCTCTCCACCGTGCTAGGAGAACGCCGGGCGGAGAGTTTCGACCTCGCCGAGGAGCCGATGCCCGGCCTGGTGACCAACAGCGCCCCGGATCTCATCTTCGAGGCCCTGACCAACCGGCCCGACCTCGCCCGCTTCCGCTACCAGCGCGACGCCGCCAAGGAGTTCGCGCTCGCGGAAAACAAGCTCAGCTATCCCACCCTCGGCGCCATTGCCACCGGCGGGATCATGCCCCTGGGAGATTCCCGGTTGGGCGACAATTACGGCGCCGCAGGCGTGAACCTCAATTTCCCCATCTTCACCGGCGGCCTCTTCCAGGCCCGCCAGCGCGAGGCCCAATTGACCGCCCAGGCCGCGGACCAAACCGTGCGCGACGCGGAGGACACCATCGCGCGCGACACGCAGATCTCCAAGCTCAACCTCGATTACTCCTTCGATCGCCTGGCGCTCACGGCCAGCCTGCTGCAGAACGCCAACAAGGCCCTCGAACTGGCGCGGGCGCGCTTCAGCCTCGGCTTGAGTTCCATCGTGGAACTGAGCCAGGCGGAGTTGAACCAGATCACGGCCGAAATCGCGGAAACCGACGCCACTTACGACTGCCACATCCAGCGCGCCGCCTTGGACTTCCAACTCGGACGCCTGCGTTAGATCCGCCCTACTTCGGAGTCTTGTCCGACACCACCTTGATGACCTGGTAGGCCGCGGGCGTCGCGCCGATGTTCCGGAAAGTCCGCTTGTCATTGGGGGCGCAATAGAAGACAGACCCCTCCTTGATCCGGCTCGTCACACCGTTGACCGTCGCCTCAAGCAGCCCCGATTTCAGGATAAAGACCTCGTCGCCCGAATCCACCATTTCGGAACGTGTGCTCTGGCCCGCGTTGAGCGTCGTGATATGGCTCCCGAGACTCTGGAAAGTCAGCGTCGCGGAGTCAAGAATGTTGATCGTGGAACCGGTCCTGGTGACGGTCACCGGCAGGCTGTTGCAGTCAATCACCTTGGAAGGCAGCTTGCCCGGCGCCGCCTGTTCGGCGGCCGGCTTGTCGGGAACAGTCTGAACCAGGTCCGTGTAGAAATTGATGGCGTAGTAAACGGCGGGCTTCTCGCCGGCGTTCCTCACGTTATGAGCGTCATGGGACGCGAAAAAAATCATGCAGCCCGGGCCGGCGTGGCGCGCCTGGCCGTTTATGGACACCTCCACCTCCCCCTCCTTGATGACAAGGATCTCCTCCCAAGGTTGGTGTTGCACCGCGTGCGAAACCATGCCGGGCGCCAGGGTCGTCACATGAACCTCCAGTTTTCCCAGCGTCGGGGTGGGATTGTTGAACACCGCCCGGGTTTCCCCAAACGATGTGGTCTGGACCGGCATCGAGTCCCAATTCACAAACGTCGTGCCCAGCACGTTGGTCAGCGCCGGCGGTGAGTAGGGCACGGAAACCGGCGCCGCCACCATGCCCGGCGCGGCCGGGGCGGCATTCTGCGCGTGAAGGGCGACTCCCAAGAAGCACCAGACGGCCATGAGAAATGCGATTCCGCAACTTGGTCTTTTCATATCGTAAGCTTTCGCCGGTCATACTATTCATGCCCGGCTCGGCGGAGCAAGCGGTTAAGCTCATTCAGCCGGTCACGGCGAATGGACCATGTAGAAGCGATGCGGGTAGTTCGTCGCATGCGGATCGGTGAACTGGTAGAGGCCGGAGCCGGGGGGCAGTTCCATGGCCGAGCCGAGGTTCGTCCACAGATCCAGCGGCAAGGCCACGTTCGTGCTCGCAAGAATGCTGAAGGAGTCGCCGCTGAAGTTGGTGAAGGCAAATTCCACTCCGCCGCCGCCCAAATTTCTCACCCCGTTCAAGCGCGGCGCCGTCCCAATACCCAGGGTCGTGAAAGTCTCATCCCCGCCTCCTTTCACGCTCACGCCGTCATTCGCAAAAATCTGATAGTGATACGTCGTGCCCGCCAGAAGGCCGAGCAAGGGATCATCCAAGCTGGCGGGGCTGAACCCGCCAGCCAGCGCATTGGTGGCGCTGGCTGCGCCGTAACTGGGGCTCGTTCCATATTCGAAATACCAGGTGGTCGCCAAGTCATTGGGAGTGACCATGCCGTTCAGGATGGCGGCGAATACAAGGACATCCGAGGCTTGCAAGGTCTTGACCACGGCCTGCTGCAATTCCACCGCGCCAATGTCCACATGCAGGCCCGACAACCGCGGCAGCCCGCGCTGGTCGGTCGCCAAAAAGTTGGTGACAGTGTCGCTGCCGGCGTCAATCGCGGGCGAGCCGGGCAGCGGCAGCGTGGTCAGTGTGGGGCCGCCGTAATTGTCCAGCGCGGACAGCATGGGGTCGCCGTTGGTGATGTCGTTTGACCCGCTGAAAACGCCGCCGATGTTCACGTCGCTGTTCAGGGCCACAATGCAGTTGGTCAGGAATATCGGCGCGCCGTCATACTGGCCGATGCCCGACCCGCCGGGAGGGCCGACGTTGCCCACCACCGTGCAGTTAATGAGCACGTTGCTGCCCCCGGCCCAAATGGCGCCGCCATCCCCTCCCCCCGGCGACATGTTTTCGAAGAGCGTGCTTTGAATCACCGTCAGCCCGG
>JBEKAN010000393.1:0-4378 GCA_050015895.1 Verrucomicrobiota bacterium | reverse complement strand
TCCACGACACCGGCTCGCTGCCGGAGGGCAAACTGGAGCAGTTGCAGGCCGTCGCGGAGCGGCGCGGCGTCCCGTTCGAGTGGGCCAACCTGATGGACGCCCTGCAGGCCGAGCGGGACCAAAACATTACAATTGACACGGCCCAGATCTGGTTCCGCACCCCCAAGCGCCAGTACGTTATTATTGACGCTCCGGGCCACAAGGAGTTTCTCAAAAACATGATCACCGGCGCGGCCAGCGCCGAGGCGGCCCTGCTGTTGATTGACGCCGGCGAGGGCGTCCAGGAGCAGTCCCGCCGCCACGGGTGTCTGCTCAACCTGCTGGGCATCCGCCAGATGGTCGTGCTGGTCAACAAGATGGACCTGCAAAACTATTCGAAGGAGTGTTTCGACCGCATCGAGGCGGAATTCCGCGCCTTCCTCAAAACGGTGGGCGTCGAGCCGCAGTGTTTCATCCCCATCTCGGCCAAACACGGCGACAACATCGCCGCGCGCGGGGAGAGCATGCGGTGGTGGCGCGGTCAGACCGTGCTCGAGGCGCTGGATGATTTTCGCCCGGCCGAACCGCCGCCCCACCAGCCCCTGCGGATGCCCATCCAGGACGTTTACCGCTTCGACGACCGGCGCATCCTGGCGGGGAGGATCGAGGCGGGCGCGCTGAAGGTGGGCGACCGCCTGGTCTTCGCGCCGAGCAACAAGGTGAGCACTGTCAAGACTATTGAACGCTGGAACGCGCCCGCGTCGGACCGGGCGGAGGCGGGGGAATCCATCGGCGTCACCCTCACCGAGCAGGTCTATGTGGCGCGGGGCGCGGTGGCGGCGCTGGAGACGGCGCCGCCCTACGAGCTGAGCCGGTTCAAGGCGCGGCTCTTCTGGCTGGGACGCGCCCCCTTCACCAAGGGCGGGACCTACAAACTCAAGCTGGCCACCCAGGAGGTGGAATGCGACATAGACTCCATCGAGCGGATCATTGACTCCTCCACGCTGGAAACCATCGCGCGCGCGGAGCCGTTTGTCGGGCGCAACGAGGTGGCGGAATTGCATCTGCGCACCAAGCGTCCGGTGGCTTTCGACGTCCACGCGGAGATCATTCCGACGGGCCGGTTCGTGATCGTGGACGGATTCGAGGTGGCGGGCGGGGGGATCGTGGCGGCGGACCAATATCCCCGGCGCACCGCGGACAGCCTGCAAAAGAGCCACAACATCTACTGGAGTCTGGGCAAAGTCACCCCGGGCCAGCGCGCCTTGCGCAACGGGCATCGCGGACGGGTGGTGTGGCTGACCGGGTTGTCGGCGTCGGGCAAAACCACCATCGCCACCGAGTTGGAGCGGGAACTGTTCAATTTGGGCCAGCATGTGTATGTGCTGGACGGGGACAACATGCGACACGGACTGTGCTCGGATTTGGCTTTTTCGCCAAAGGACCGCAAGGAAAACATCCGGCGCGTGGGGGAGACGGCCAAACTTTTCGCCGACGCCGGGAATGTGTGCGTCACCGCGTTCATATCGCCGTATCGCTCGGACCGGGAGATGGTGAGGAAGATCCTGGAGCCGGGACAGTTTGTGGAGGTGTATGTCAACGCGCCGTTGGAGGTGTGCGAAGAAAGGGACCCCAAGGGCCTGTATGCCCGGGCGCGGGCCAACCAGATCAAGGATTTCACCGGCATCTCCGCCCCCTACGAGGCGCCGGAGCGGGCGGAATTGGAACTGGCCACCGACCAGTTGACCGTGGCCGAATCGGTCGCCCGCATCATCGAATACCTCAACCAGGGCGGGGCGGGAACCGAAGTCACCATTTGACGGGCGCAACGGTGCTTGACGAGCGGGGTGGTTTCCGGTCATGTACCCGCATGTATAAAATCATTGGAGCCGACCAGAAAGAATATGGGCCGATCACCGCCGACCAAGTCCGGCAATGGATTCACGAAGGCCGGCTCAACGCCACCAGCAGAATCCAAGTGGAGGGCGCCGGTGAATGGAAACTCCTGCGGGAACTTCCCGAGTTTGCCGCGAACCTGCTCCTGCTCCCGTCGCTGGTCACTTACCAAGCCGCCCCGGCGGTTCCGACCACCAACGTCATGGCGGGCTGGGCGCTGGCGACGGGAATTTTCGCGTTTTGCTGTTGCTGCTTAAGCTTCATTGTGGGGCCGGTGAGCATTGTGCTCGGGGTGATGGCTCTTTCCCAAATCAGACAAAATCCCAACCAAGATGGCAGGGGCATGGCGATTGCCGGAATCATTTTAGGCGTTTTTTCGCTTTTGCTGTTCGTGGTTGCGATGTTGATTTACCTTTTGTCTCCCGAAATGGTTACGAACCTCCAAAACCGCTTTCCCAATTGACTTTGTGCAAGGATCCTCCCCAACTTCGTCGCCCCGGCGCTGGCCCCTGGTGGCCGCGTTGGCGGCGGTCGCGGCTGGAACAGCGGTTTTGTTTCTCTTTGACCCGGCCCGCTACCCCATTTACCCGCAGTGCCCGCTGCACAAGCTGACCGGGTGGTGGTGTCCCGGCTGCGGCACGCTGCGGGCGGCGCACCAACTGGTCCACGGCCATTGGGCCGCCGCCTGGCGCTTGAACCCATTGACGGTCTCCCTCCTGCCGGTCGCCCTGTGGCTGGGTCTGCGGGAAGTGGTCTGGCAGTTCTCCGGGAGGCGATGGCCCGGGCTGGTGACGCGGCCAATTTTTGGATGGGCGCTGATGGCGGCGATGCTTCTTTTTGGAATCGTGCGCAACTTGCCGGGGTTCCACCTCTAGGCCGCAACGATTATGAAGATCACTTTGGCGCTCGCTCAGGCCCGCCCGATGAGCCGGTCTGAGGCCTGGGGCTGTTTGACTGCCAATCTCGCCCTGCCCGGCTCCGGTTCGCTGGCGGCCGGGCGGGCGGTGGGGTATTTCCAAATGGCTGTCTATCTCTTTGGCTTTGTCATTTCCATCATCGGCTGGGTCGCCCTCATTCGCTGGTATTTGGCAAACCCAGATCAAGCAAAGCAGTCAACAATCGACGATCCTTTTGCTGGCTTGGAGGCAACGTGGCGCATGGGACGTTTGGCTGTCTTGGGGATTGCGATGTTTGTGTTTGCCCTCTCGTGGGCGATAGTCACCAGCCTGCAAATCTTGAAAGCCAATCCAAAAGACCCGGTTCCGCCGCGGATTCAGTGAACCCAGGCGCACCATGCAAATCGGTTCGCTCCAACTACAATCCAATTTGTTCCTCTCGCCGCTGGCGGGTTACACCAACCTGCCCTTCCGCCTGACCGTGCGCGAACTGGGCGGACTGGACCTGGCCACCACCGATCTGGTCAACGCCCGATCGCTCCTGGAGAAAAAAACCAAGGCCCTCCAGTTGATCCAAACCTGCCCCGCCGACCGCCCCCTGGCCGTGCAACTCTTCGGCGCCGTCCCCGAGGAGATGCGCGACGCGGCGGCTTATCTCCAATCCGTGGGCATTTCCTCGGTGGACATCAACATGGGCTGTCCCGTGCGCAAAGTCTGCCGCGTCGGCGGCGGCTCGGCCATGATGACTGAGTTGCAAAAAACCGCGCAGCTTGTCCGAGGCATGGTCCAGGCGGTCCACATCCCTGTCACCGCCAAGATGCGCCTGGGGTGGGACGAGGAAAACCTGACCGCCCCCGATCTGGCCCGTGTGCTGGAAGACGCGGGCATTGCGGCGATTTTTGTGCATGGCCGCACCCGCCAGCAGGGTTTCGGCGGCACCGTCAACCTGGCCGGCATTCGCGCGGTCGTGCGGGCCGTGCGCGGCATTCCCGTCATCGGCAACGGGGACGTGACCACTCCGCAAGCCGCCAAAATGATGCTGGAGCAGACGGGCTGCGCCGGGGTGAGCATCGGGCGCGGGGCATTTTACGATCCCTGGATTTTTTCGCGCGCGCGTCACTTTTTGGCGACGGGAGAATTGCCGCCCGAGCCCGGATTCGAGGAGCGGGTGAAAGTGATGTGCCGTCATTTGGACTTGATGGTCGGCGTTTTCGGGGAGGAGCACGGCTGCCGGATGTTCCGCAAAATCGGGCCGTGGTACGCCCGGCGATTCGGCCCCGCCAACGAGTTCAACAAGCGGATCGTCACCTTGTCAAACAAAGCGCAATTCCAGGAGATCCTCGCCGGCTACGGCCAGTGGCGCCGGCAGTTTCTGGACGAACAGGGACGGCTCAAACCCAACTATCGTCCGCCGCCGCTGGTGGCCTCCTTCATGCGGAAAGAGGGGGACGCCGCGCCCGGCGGGCAAATCCCCGTGCCCAAAGGCCCCGTCGAAGTGTGGTGACGCCGAAGCGGCGGAATTGAGAATTGAGAATAGGGAATGGTGAATAGGAAGAGGCAACGCCCAATTCCCTATTCTCAATTCCCTATTCTCAATTCTTACGGCT
>JBEKAN010000392.1:0-4390 GCA_050015895.1 Verrucomicrobiota bacterium | reverse complement strand
CGCAAAGCCAAACAAGCCGCCCTGGAGGCGGCCCAAGACAAGTTGCGAGCCGTCCTGACCGTCAAGCAAGAGGCGCAGGCTGTGCTGATGGGGATTCTTTCCTGACAGAAGCCTCTTCGGTCCGGCGGGCGCGACCGTTTCCGGCGGGGAATCAAGACAAAAAAAGACGCCTTGTGGCGTCAAAAATCATTGCCGCGGCATGACCAAATCGAAGCCGTCGGCGGCGGGTCCGTTCCTGCCGGGGCGCAGTCGCGCGTCCGTCCAGAACCCGGCCCCTCCCTGGCGATCACCAATCCGAGGTGCTGGTGGCTTCCTGGCCCCGGGGCTTGATGCCGGTGTGGAACCCGGTCTCGTCCTGGTAACCCAGCGGCACTTGGGCTTCGATGGCGGCGCGCACTTTGGCGGCAATCACCGAAAAGACGGTGAAAAGCCCAACTGTAACTTCCGGTGCTGTTTTGGTCATGCTCGTCATATATCCATTCATAGCATCGGCAGTGCCAAGCGGGAGCTTTAGCCTCCAGGCCATGAAAAACGCCCCAAAAAGCGCCGTTTCCCCCGTTTTTCGGCCGCTCACGGCGGTTTTTGCCATTTTCTCCGCCCGTTGGTGTCCAAAATCGGGGCAGTCTCGTCCAGATAGTGTGCAAGACGCAGGCCAAAAACCGCGCAAGAATTACCTGTTTCGACCGATGGTTTGGGCTGGATACGCCGGAATATGGGTGGGCCGCCTCGAAACCCCCTCCCGTCTGGTCTCTTTGGATTGAGGCCGCCGAGGAACCGTGTCAATCGCAAAAGCGGCGCAGAATCGCGTTGACAAAGCCGAATCTGGAGATCGAGACGTCGTTGTCGAGGTCTTCTTGTTCCTTGGCTTCGATTTTTTGTAGAATCCCGCCATATTGCCCCAAATCTTGGTTGAGATGTTCCTTCCATCCGTCCACCAGAATCTCCACCTTTTTCAATTGGTCCTTGTCGGTCCAAATGCCGCCGCAATCGGGACACTTGTGGAGGACAATCCCGCTGGTGTCGCCATAATTGAAATGCTCCATCCGCGTGTTTTCGCACTGGGGGCAGTCCAACTCGTCGTGATCGTCCTTCTCGGCGGTGAAGATTTCCTTGTTGACCGCGTCTATCGAGACGATTTCCGCGGGAGTGAAAATCTCCTCGTGATGTTCGACAATAGTTTGCAGTTCTCCGGCGTGCAACCACTCCCCCTGGCAGTCGGGACAAACTTCAATCTCGACGCTGTCGTATTCGGTGGTGCCAAGGATGGAGGCGCATCGTGGACATTTCATAATTTCTTTTCACTTTACGCGGTTTGGAGGAAGCGTGGCAAGACGAAAGCCAAAGACATCAAGTCAATAATAAACACCCACAAGCCTCTATCTCGGTCCGTTGGTGGAGGCCTCCGGCGGCGGGGGAAAGACGACGCGGGAAAAGGCGTCCGGGCGGATCCGCGCCGGGCCGAAGACCGGGCTGTGGATGTCCACGCCCCCGGCGGCCCACCTGTCCAACTGAAAAGTCAGGGTGACACCATTGAGCAGATTGGCGTGGAGGGCGCTTTCCATCGAGACGGACGGCTCGCTCTTGGGGCCGGCGAAAGTCAGGCGTCTGACTTGAGGGATTGGGACGCTGTTGGTCACCCACTTGCCGCGGAAGGTCATTTTTCCCTCGGACACAGAGACGATCTGGCCGATGACGCTGGTGGCGTTGGTCAGCGAGGCGATGTCCTGGCTGGAGGACGGGATGTTGGTCTGGTCCTCCTGCAGGACGCCGTCCCAGGGAGTGATCCGCAGGTCGCTGACTTTGATGAGGCCGCCGGGATTGTGGACAAAGCGCAGGCCGGTCCCCTCCCCCGCGAAGCCGTTGGTGTCATGCCACACCTGGGTGAGCACGCCATCCACGGACAAGGCAATGATATTGGACTGTTTGCGGGCGCGCACCTGGACGCGGACGCGGTTGGTCTGGCCGAAGGTGGGGACGGCGACCGGGGCGGAGAGCGCGGCGCGCGGCTCCATTTGTTTGACACGTTCGAGGTTCACATACAGGCCGGGGAGGAATTGCAGGCTGTAGAAGCCGCCGAAAGGCGGCGCGGTGTCCTTCTCCAGGAGCTTGATCGGCTGGAGCGAGTCGGTGTAAAGCGCCATCGAAAGGGAGAGGGCGCCGCTCCAGGCCAGATCAAATTGGATGTCCGCGCCGGCGGGCAGGTTGACATCGCGGGCGATGGAGGCGGATTTGGAGGCATAAAACGCGCTGTCGCGAAAGACCCACTGGCCCGGATCCTCCGCGAACGCCGCCGCGGCGTTGCCTTGCGTCCAGCCTTCCTGCCCGGTGAGGGCGAAGACATCGGGCGTGACGGGCGGGAACCAAACAGAGCGCAAACCGCCGCGGGGAATTGACAATAAACCGGCATACCAGGTCTGGAGGCAGAGATTTGTGCGGTCATAAGAAACCAGGGCGCCTTCCAGCACGTCGCCTCCGGCCAGGAAGACCTGGCAGGGATGGTCTGTGTTGGAGCCCTCCGGCGAGCCGGGTTGGGCGGAGGGGTGGAATCGAATCTGGGAAACACTGTCCAGATTGAACTCAATCGGATCGGCCACGTCGGCATGTTGCCAGCGGAGGGTCCGCTTGGAATCAATGTCGAGGAGCTTTCCGTTGAGAAAATCGCCGTCGCGCAAGAAGAGTTGGTCCGGGGCGGCGTTGGTGGAGGGAATGGAGGGCGCGCCCTGGGCGGCCAACAGGCCGAACAGGCAGGCGAAGCCGGAAATCGCGGCCGCAAGGGCGGGGCGGGAGAAGTTATCGGTCCAGGGCCTCAAATTCATTCTCCTGCAAGGGAGCCGGCGCGACCTTGGGCCGGTCCAGATTAAAGTCCATTTCCCGGATGACATGAGAGGGAAAAAGCACGGGACCGAAGAGCGCGCTGCGGCCGGAAACGGCCGAGTCAACCCATTTGTCCAACTGGAAAGAGACGCTGGCGCCGTCGGTGAAATTGGCGCGGACCACCCACGGGCCGCCTGGTTGGGCGGCGGGGGCGGCGGAGGGCGCAAAATTGATCTGGCGCACCCGCTCCAGCGGGATGGGCAGGAGATTGCCGCCGATGTTCATCTGCAGCTTTCCCTGGGCGATGCTCTCAATCTTTCCGTACGCCTTGTCGAGATTGATGAAGGAGGCCTCGTCGGTGTTGGTGAAGGAGGGGGAGGCCAGGACGGGTTCATAATTGCCCTTCCACTGGCTGACCTTGATGTTGCTCAATTGCATGGAATCGGAGGACTGGCTCTGAAACAAGACGCCGCCCTGGCTGTTCTTGAGGTTGGTGAGATCGGTCCAACTTCTCGCCACCTCGCCGTCCACCAGCACGGTGATGACCCCCTGGGCGTGGTTGCAATGAACGGTGATGTGGGCGCGGCCCAGTTTGAGCAAGCTGGGCAGCAGGACGTTGCCCAAATCGTTCGCGTTACCCAACATGGAGCGCCCGCGCAGAGTGGCATTGGGGTTGTCGTCCAAGTCAATTAGGAACGAACCGTTGTTGAGATTCATCCCGTCGAAAGTGGAGGTGTAAAGCTGGACGCAAAGATTGAAATTGCCGCGGCAGGTCACGTCGAATTCGAGGGTCGAGGATCCGGAGAGATGGAAATCGCGCCCCAGGGTGCCAAAGCCCGCGCTGACAAAACTGGCGTCCCGAAAGAGCCAATTGGTCGTCGGGTTGGGAGTGCCGCCATACCGGATGCCATTCATCACCAGCACACCGCCATTGAGGATGACCACGTTCCCTGGCAGGCCGTTGGCGCCTTGCATGACGATTCGCTGCCCCTGCTGCCCGCCCACCACCCACCCGGATGCGTCGGACGGCCCCTCATAAACGACGGAGTAACTTTTGGGCAAGAAACTGATGGTCTGCACCGCCCCGCGCGGGGTTTTCAGGGCGCCGCCAAACCAGGTGGTCAATTCCAAATTCTCATCATTCATGGAAACCAGCGAGCCAAACAATTCGTCCCCGGAAAAGAAGCGGAAATGGCAGTTTGGGGAATTGGTGACCGGCTGGGCGTGGGAGAAGCGGAGGAAATCAACATGGGCCGGTTGCAAATCAAACGCCTTCGTCGCGTCCGGATGTCGCCAGCGCAAACCAAGGCCAGCATCCATTCCCTGGAGCGCGCCATGCAGCGTCGCGCCGTCCAGAAACTGCAAAAGGTCGCCCGGCACAACTTCCGTCGCCGGAACACTGATGGTCCGCGCTTGCGGCGGCGTTCCCATGAGTTGGAAGACGTCGCCGGGTTGCATCCGCCCTCCCCGCGCCGTCACCGCCCCGCCGGCCAGGCAAAGCAAAACGGCCAACGCCACCACAGGCGCATCCCGGCACCAGCCCCTTCGGATGGAACGAACCCCTCTCCCCGCCGCG
>JBEKAN010000391.1:0-4395 GCA_050015895.1 Verrucomicrobiota bacterium | reverse complement strand
TATCAGCGGGCCATGCAGGTGGAGTTAAAGCTCCGGGGCCAGAGCGTCGAGTTGGAATATCGAATTCCAGTTCAGTACAAAGGCGTGGGGGTGGGCGATTACTCCGCGGACCTATGGGTTGGGGAGCGGGTGCTTGTGGAGTTGAAGGTGTCGCCCGAATACCAGACTGCGGACGAGGCTCAACTCATCAACGAGTTGAAAGCCACCGGTGTCAAGCTGGGATTGCTCATCAGTTTTGGCCGGGCCAAAGTCGAATTCAAGCGCATGGTCTTTTAACCAATCTGTATTCATCTGTGTCAATCTGTGTTAATCTGATACGGTTTCCAGAGTTATTCAACCGGCGGCGAGGAGAGCCCGCGGAAGCTCCCCGCAGCCGACGGTGAATAACTCTGCCGCGACAAAGAATTTGCGACCGGGTAAAAAGGTTGCTGGCCGCATCGCTCTGAGGGGATCACGGTCATGTTCATCTGGCCTTACGAAGGCTAGCCACAGTTTACCGGCCCCCTCAGCAGCGGCTGTCAAAATGTCTGAGAGAACAACAGCCTGCGAGGCTCCCTGTATCAGGATGACTACCGACAGCGCCGCGGTGCGAGCAACGAAAGGCAGACTTATGAAACCGTGGACCGAAATCACTCACTACGCCGGCTTCGACTGGGCCCGCGACCATCATGATGTGGTCATCGTGGATCGCCAGGGTCAAATCGTCGCCGACTTGCGCCTCGAACATTCCTTGGAGGGCTGGCAACAGTTCGCCGATAAAATTACGGATTATCCCGCCTTGGCCGTCGCCATCGAAACCAGCCAAGGAGCCGCCGTGGATCAACTCCTGCAACGGGACTGCACCGTGTATCCGGTCAACCCGTTGAGCGCCAAAAGCTACCGCGAACGCAAAGCGCCCAGCGGCAACAAGACCGACCATCTGGATGGCTGGTCCCTGGCGGAAGCCTTGCGCATGGAGGGCCAGCAATGGAAAGCCCTGCGCCCGCTGGATCCGTTGACCCAGCAATTACAGTTGTTGTGCCGCGACGAGATGAGCCTGATTGAGCAACGCACCGCCCTGGTCAACCAGCTCCAGCAAGCCTTGGTGGAGTATTATCCGGCGGCCCTCCAGGCCTTCGAGGATTGGACCGAGCCCTTTGGCTGGGACTTCCTCCTCCAGTTCCCCACCCCGGAAAAACTGGCCACCGCCGGCCGGCGGCGCTGGGAAAAATTCCTCCACACCCAAAAGCTGTGGCGGCCGCAAACGGCGCCCAAACGGATGGAAATCTTCCAACATGCCCGCCAATTCTGCGGCTCCGCTGCGGTCACCTCGGCCAAGAGCTTGCTGGCCGTCAGTCTGGCCAAGCTGCTCATCGCGCTGCAACTCCAGCTCGATCAATACCGCCAGCAAATCGAGGCTCTCTTTGCCCAACATCCCGACCATGACCTCTTTGGCTCCCTGCCGGGCGCGGCGCAGACTTTGGCCCCGCGGTTCTTGGGCGAAATCGGCGGCGATCCCCATCGCTTCCAGGACACCGAAACCTTGCAATGTGTCGCCGGCACGGCCCCAGTGAGTTTCCAATCCGGGCAAATCCACCGCGTCCGCGTCCGCTACCAATGCAACAAGGTTCTGCGTCACACCATCCATCTGTGGTCTCAATGCTGCATCCGCGTTTGTCCCTGGGCCGAGGTTTATTACCGACAAAAACGCGAGGAAGGCAAAAGCCACTCCTGTGCCCTGCGTTGTCTGGGCCAGCGACTGTTGAAAATCCTTTGGAGGATGATTCAAACCCGCAAGCCCTATGACGCCGATCTGCACGCCCGGCATCAGAAGCAGCATGGTTCCTGGGTGCTGGCGCTGATGAAATCCGCAGCCAAGGCCGGTGAATAACTTTTATGAAAAAGCCATTTACAAGTCAGAGAACAACTGTGGCAAATCCTCTTTTGATGAAACCCTTCAGGCTTGGCAATCTGTTGACGAGCCCGTGGTCGAAACCGTCGAGACGCTCAGGGGGTTTTTGTCGTGAGGACGACGTAGTTGCGCTTGCCCTTGCGCAATAGGAGGTGCTTGCCGAAAAGAAGGTCGTTCGCGGTGACTTGGCGCTGGACGTTGGCCTCGCGCATGTTGTTGATATAGACGCCGCCGCCCTCGATGTCCTTCCGCGCCTGGCCCTTCGAGGGGCAAAGGCCGCCCAGGACTAGCAGTTCAACCAACGGCGTTCCCGCGCCTTGGAATTTGATTTTTTCAATTTCCTTGCCGGGGACCTCGCCGACGATCTCGTTGAAAGTCGCTTCCGAGATGCCTTCCAGTCCGCCTCCAAAGAGAATTTCACTCGCGCGCATGGCTTCGGCGGTGGCCTGGGGGCCATGCACCAGGTCGGTCATCGCCTTGGCCAGCGCCTTGTGCGCGGCGCGGGCTTCGGGTTTGAGCGTGTGCTCCCGGGTCAGCGCCGCGATTTCCTCCCGACTCAGAAAGGTGAAGTAGTTCAGGTAGCGCACCACGTCGCGGTCGTCCGTGCGGATCCAAAACTGGTAGAAGCGATAGACGCTGGTCTTGGCGCCGTCCACCCAGACGGCGCCGGCGGCGGTCTTGCCGAATTTCGTGCCGTCGGCGTTGGTGATGAGGGGGAGGGTGAGGCAGTAGGAGACGGCGCCCAGCTTTTTGCGGATGAGATCGGCGCCGGCGGTCATGTTGCCCCATTGATCCGAGCCGCCGATCTGCAATTCGCAGTTCAGTTCCTTGCGAAGGTGGTAAAAGTCAAACGACTGCAGCAGCATGTAGCTGAATTCCGTGTAGCTGATGCCCGCCTCGCGGTCCTCCATCCGCGCCCGCACGCTCTCCTTGGCCACCATTTGGTTGACAGAGAAATGCTTCCCGATGTCGCGCAGAAAATCCAGGTAGCCCACCGGGCGCGTCCAATCCGCGTTGTCGAGCAGGCGGGCGGGGTTGGTTTTGGCGTCGAAGTCCAGCAGGCGGCGCAACTGGTTCTTGACGCAGGCGATGTTGAAGTCGAGCGCCTCTTTGCCCAACAGCGCGCGCTCGGCGGTTTTCCCGCTGGGATCGCCGATGGAGCCGGTCGCCCCGCCGGCCAGCGCGATGGGATGATGCCCCTGCAACTGGAACCGGCGCAGCGCCAGCAAGGGGACAAGATTGCCCGCGTGCAGGCTGTCCGCCGTGGGGTCAAAGCCGCAATAGAGCGTGATGGGCGTTTCGAGACGCTTGCGCAATCCCGGCGCGTCCGTGCAGTCGCTCACCAGTCCGCGCCATTCCAGTTCTTCAAAGATGTTCATGCGGGTTTCGTTTCAGACCAGGCGCGCGACGCCCGCGCCTGGGACCACTTCGCCAATCAGCCAGGCCTTTTGCTTTTGGGCGCGGACAAACCGCAGCGCGGCCTCCGCCTGGTCTGCCGCCACGATGACCGTCATGCCGACGCCCATGTTGAACACCTGGTAAAGCTCCGCCTCGCGCACACCCCCTCTGGCCTGGAGGATTTGGAAAATCGGCGGCATCTCCCACGAGCCTTTGCGAACGACGACATCGCATTTGCGCGGCAGCACACGGGGGATGTTGTCAACAAAACCGCCGCCCGTGATGTGCGCCAGGCCCCGGACCCCCGGCGTCGCGCCTTTGGCGGCGGGATTGAATTTCTTCAGGAGCTTGCGCAGCAGCGGGCCGTAGCTCACATGCACCTTGAGCAATTCGTCGCCGAGCGCGCCGTCCAGCCCGTCCACGCGGCTCCCCGGCTTGAGCCTCATCTTGTCGAAGAAGATTTTCCGGGCCAGAGAATACCCATTGGTGTGGAGGCCGCTGGAGGCCAGGCCGATGACCGCGTCGCCGGGGCGGATGCTTTCGCCGTCCAGGATGCGCGATTTCTCCACCACGCCGACAATCGTGCCGCTCAGGTCGTATTCGCCGGGCTGGTAGAAGCCGGGCATCTGGGCGGTTTCGCCGCCGATGAGCGCGCAATGATTGGCGGCGCAGGCGCGGGCGAAGCCGGTGATCAACTGGGTGAAGACGCGGGGCTGGAGCGCGCCCGCGCCGATGTAATCCAAAAAAAACAGCGGCTCCGCGCCCAGCACGGCGATGTCGTTGACGCAATGATTGACAAGGTCCTGGCCGACGGTGTCGTGGCGGTCCAGGGCGAAGGCGATTTTCAATTTGGTGCCGACGCCGTCGGTGCTGGCGACCAGGACCGGCTGTTGAAAACTCCGGGTGTCCAGCGCGAACAGCCCGCCGAAGCCGCCGACTTTGCCCAGCACCCCGCGGCGGCGGGTGGAGGCGAGCAATTGCGGCAGGGTGGCTTTGACTTTGTTGCCCAGGTCAATGTCCACTCCGGCGGCGGTGTAAGCTTTCTGTGTCATCTGCGCCGCAAGTTATCCCCCCGCCCCGCGCGTGACAAGGGAAAGACACCATCA
>JBEKAN010000390.1:0-4438 GCA_050015895.1 Verrucomicrobiota bacterium | reverse complement strand
CTCCGCAAGAAGCTCTGCTTCCTCCGGCGCGTTCTCCCAGCCTGGCGGCCGCGGGAGAGGGCTTATGTCGGTTTGCCTCATGGCGTTTCGCGTTGCAGCGGGCGGCGCAAAGTGCCGCCCGTCCGTGCAATTCCAGCCTAGCGGCCGCGGCGGGGGCGTCCAGTTGTAAAAGCGCAAAATGGAAAATTTTTGAGTTGCATTTCCCGCGGGAGGAGTACCCGCCGGCGGGGAAATGCGGGCTGGCGGAATGTTCCAAGGAGTGCTAAAGAATCCTGCCATGAACGTCACACGCCACTGCCACCGTTGCGGCTGGGAATGGAACCTGGCGGGCCAGCCCGGCCGCGGCGATTCCTGCCACCAATGCAACGCGGATTTGCGCGTCTGCCTCAATTGCGTCAGCTACGATCCGCGCGCGGCCCAGCAATGCCGGGACCGCCGCGCCGAGCCTGTGCAGGACAAGGAGGCGGGGAATTTCTGCGAGTATTTCGAGATGGCCCGCCGCCTCTTCGCCCCCAAGGTTGTGAAGGATGATCCGCGCGAGGCGGCGGCGCGCGAGCGGCTGAAACAACTGTTCGGCGATTGACGCCCACAAGATTTGATGTGGACCTCCGATTGGGCGAAGTTCGCGGACTTTCCGATTTCTGCTTTCTCTTCTAATACCCGCCGGTGCGCGCGAAGTTCACCGAGTCCTTGATGCGTTTGTTGTCGGCGCGGATGCGCCCGGCCAGGGTCCGGCTGATGGCAAAGAGCATCGGCACCGCCAGCTCGGGAGCTTCGCGGCGGAGCTTGTCGAAGGCCTCGCTGGTGATCTTGAGCAGCACGCTGTCCTTGTTGGTCAGAACATCGGCCGAGCGCGGGCCGCGGTCAAAGAGCGCGATTTCCCCAAAGCATTCCCCGGGGCCGAGCGTGGCCAGGATGGTTTCCTTGCCGGTGATCATCAGCCTCACGCGCAGTTCGCCTTCCAGGACCAGATACATGCTGTCGTCCGTCTCGCCCTGCTTGACGATTTGCGACCATTGCCGGACCGACTGCGGCTCCATGTAGTGGACGAAGCGGTCAAGCTGTTCGTCGGACATTTCGGCCAGGGCCTTGACGCGGCGCAACATGCCGGGTGTGATCTTCTGGTCGCCCGCCGCGGAAGCCGGCCCGGCCGGGGCGGGAGATTTCTTATTGAAGAAAATCTGCAGCTCCGGCAGATGCGCGGCTTTTCGCCAGCGGTCGTTTTGGCTGTCAAAAATCCAAGTCTCGGCCAGCACCCGCTCGTCCTTGATCCATTCCACCAAAGTGGGCAACTCCACCGGGCCGTAAACGGCGTTGTCCGCCGCCCAAATGCTGTACTGGACGCTTTGGTTCTCCATCAATTGTCTTCTTCTAACCAATCCCTGCCAGGAAGGAAAGCCAATTCAGCCGCCATCCGCGGGTTTGTACTTTCCTTCGCGCCGTTTTTGCGCGACACAAGGGGGGTGCAGGCGCGCTTTCTCCTCGGTCCGGCGGGCGCCGGGAAAACTTTCCGGTGCCTGGAGGAAATTCGCGCCGCGCTGCGGGACAATCCGCTGGGGCCGCCCCTGGTTTTCCTGGCCCCCAAGCAGGCCACTTTCCAGTTGGAACGACAGCTCCTGGGCGACGCGGCCCTGCCGGGTTACACGCGGCTGCACATTCTTTCCTTTGAGCGCCTGGCGGGGTTTGTTCTCGACCGGTTGCGCCAGCCGCGGGCCGCCCCGCTCTCGGAAGAGGGCCGCGTCATGGTTCTGCGCGCGCTCCTGGCCCGGCGCCGCGCGGAACTGAAGATTTTCCACGGCAGCGCCGGGATGGCCGGTTTCGCGCGGCAATTGAGCCTGGAGCTGCGGGAATTGCAGCGGCGCGGGATTTCCCCCGACGCTCTCTCCGCCCTGGCGGCGGGGGGGGATTTGACGGAGCCGCTGCGCCGCAAACTGGCCGACCTGGCCCTGCTCCAGCGCGATTACCTCGCCTGGATTGTCAAACATAATGTCCAGGACGCCGGCTGCCTGGCCGCTCTGGCCGCCGCCGCCCTGCGCCGGGCCGCCGCCTCCCCCATCCCTTCCCCGGGCGGCGGACCGCTGGTTTCCTCCCTTTGGCTCGACGGTTTTGCCGAACTGACGCCGGAAGAGTTGGGTCTGCTGGCCGCGCTGGCGCCGTTCTGCGAAAAAATGACCCTGGCCTTTTGCGTGGACGGGGAACGGCCGGCCGGGGCGGATTCCTGGCTCTCTCCCTGGTCTGCCATCGGCCAGGCGCAACAGGATTGCTGGAAACATCTGGCCGCCACGACGCGCGCGGGATTGGAGACGGAAATTCTCCGGCGCCACCGGCAACCGGGCCGGTTTGTTGGCAGCCCGGCTCTGTCGCACCTGGAGGAGAATTGGGCGCGGCCCAAGCCGTGGCGCGGCGAAGACGAAGCCGGGACGCGGCAGGCGTTGCGCGCGGTGGTTTGCGCCAATCCGGAAGGGGAGGCGGTGCTGGCCGCGCGCGAGGTTTTGCGGTTTGTGCGCGGGGGCGGGCGGTTTCGGCAGTGCGCTGTTTTGCTGCGGTCGCTGGAAGGCTGCCACGATGTGTTGCGGCGGATTTTTTCGCGGTACGGGATTCCGTTCTTTCTCGACCGCCGCGAGCCGTCGGCGCATCACCCGCTGGCGGAGTTGACGCGCAACGCCCTGCGCGTGGCGGCATTTGACTGGCGCCATGAGGATTGGTTCAGCGCGCTGAAAACCGGCCTGGTTTCCGACGACGAGGAAGCGGTGGACCGTCTGGAAAACGAGGCCCTGGCCCGCGGTTGGAAAGGCGCGGCCTGGACGACGCCATTTCCAAACGAGGATGGAAACATGGAAATGGCGGAACGGCTGCGCCAGCAATGGGTGACACCGTTTTTGCGGTTCGCCAGGAATCTCAACCGGGAGGGCCGGCTTCGCCCCACCGGCCCGCAACTGGCCGGGGCGTTGCGCGAATTGTGGCGCGAACTGCGCGTCGAGGAGAAATTGACCCATCCGCGGGACGGCTCCGGCTTGCTGCTCCCGGGCCCGCAATCGGCCATCGTCAATCCACAATTGGACGCCACAGTCTGGCAGCAAATGAACGCCTGGCTGGACGACCTCAAGCTGGCGTTCGCCGGCGAGGCCTTGTCGCTGCCGGAATGGCTGGCCGTGTTGGAGGCCGGATTGGGCGGTTTCACCGTCGGCGTCATTCCGCCGGCGTTGGACCAGGTGTTGATCGGGACGGTGGACCGCTCGCGCAATCCCGATTTGCGGCTCGCCCTGGTGCTGGGGATGAACGAGACGATTTTTCCCGCGCCGCCCCCTCCGCGCAATCTCCTCACCGAATCCGATTGCGCGGAGTTGGCGGAGCGCGGCGTGGCGCTCGGCCCCGCGGTCCGGCAGATTCTCAGTCGCGAGCGGTTCCTGGGTTACATCGCCTGCACACGCTCGCGCCAGAGGTTGGTGGTGACGTGCGCGCAACGGGACGCGGCGGACACCGCGCTCAATCCATCCCCCTTTCTCTTCCATCTCCAAAAGCTGTTTCCGCGGCTTGAAATGGAAAATTTCTCCGGAGCCGCGGACGGGGCGCCCGAACACGTCTGCGAGTTGACCCCCAGGCTGCCGCGCGCGCGAGGCTCGGAGGAATTGGAGAAGCTGCTCCAGTCGCCCGGGTTCGCCGGGTTGCGGCGGCGAATGGAGCTTTTTGCGCCCCGGCCCTTGGCGGAGAGCCTTTCGCCCAAACTGGCCGACGCGCTCTACGGGCCGGTGTTGCGGACCTCGGTCAGCCGGCTCGAGCTGTTTGCCGCCTGCGCCTTCCGCTACTTCGTCAATTCCGGGTTGCAGGCCGAGGAGCGGCGCCTGTTTGAGCTGGACGCCCGGCAGAAGGGCAGCTTCCAGCATCTGGCGCTGGCCCTCTTCCACGAGCAACTCCAGGACGAGAAGAAAACCTGGCACGACCTGACCCCCGCCGACGCCCGCCGGCGCGTGGGAAAAATCTGCGCCGAACTGATCCCGCAATTCGAGCAGGGCCTGCTGGCCGCCGACGCGCCGTCCCGTTTCGCGGCGCGGACCATGGCGCGGTCCCTGGAGGATTTCGTCGCCGCGATGGTGGAATGGATGAGTCAATACCAGTTTGAGCCGCGCGCGGCGGAGGTGGAATTTGGCGGGGGGCCGGGCGGATTGCCGGCCTGGGAGCTGGATTTGGGTTCCGGCCGCCGCCTGGCCTTCCGCGGTAGAATTGACCGGATTGACCTCTGCAAGGCGGACGACGGCCGGGAGGCGCTGGTGGTGGTGGTGGATTATAAATCCAGCCCGCACAAGCTGGACCCGGTGCTCATGCGGCACGGGCTGCAATTGCAATTGCCGGCCTATCTGAGCGTCCTGCGCCGCCTGCCCGACCCGCAGAAGTTCTTCGGCGTCCGGCGGCTGGTCCCGGCGGGCGTCTTCTACATCAA
>JBEKAN010000389.1:0-8413 GCA_050015895.1 Verrucomicrobiota bacterium | reverse complement strand
GCTCGCCGACGACGAACTTGCTGAAGACTTGGCCGACACGCTGGCGTTGGAAGCGCGACGCGGGGAACGGCGTCATTCCTTCCGTCAGTCGCTGAAGCCGTTGTGATTATCTTTGACGCAATTGTCGTCTTTGTTGCAGTTCTTTTGGCTGATGCCTGGCTGCGTTCCGGTCAAATCCACTTTTTTGCCAAACCTGTGTTCCGGTTTTTTCCTAAGACGCGGAGAGAATGGTTGCGAGCGTCATGTGGTGGTGTTTTGGGCGGTTGCGCTGTTCCTGCTGTATATTGGTTTTTGGTCTTTACAGCGCCTTTTCTCGTTGGCAATTGGGGTGTGGCGCTGGCTGAAGCTGCTTGTCGTGTAGCGCCTGGGTGCGCGGCGGGCTCTTTGGCTGTATATGTTGTACTGGGCGATGATGAACCAAAATTGGCAAAATGGGGTGTGATCATTGCATTTTCCGATTTGGCGGTGGGTTTCCTTCTCCCGAATTTTGTTCGTACATGATCTTGGAACGGTCGGCGAAGGAGCCGACCGGCGCACGCGGGGCGAGATGGAACAACAACTGGATGGCCCGCATGCTTGCGGGCTGTATGCTCGCCGAACACAGAACGGAACACCTTGGCGCGCGATAATTTCAATTGGCGGTTTGGCGGCGATTGTTTAGATTGGCGATGTGGCCTCTGAACACACCAACCGGCTGGCGAGGGAGAAATCGCCCTACCTGCTCCAGCACCAGCATAATCCGGTGGATTGGTTCGCCTGGGGCGAGGAGGCCTTCGCCCGCGCCCGACAGGAGGACAAACCGATCTTCCTGAGCATCGGCTACTCCACCTGCCACTGGTGCCACGTGATGGAGCGGGAATCGTTCGAGAACGGCGAGATCGCCGCGTTCCTCAACGCCCACTTCGTGAGCATCAAAGTGGACCGGGAGGAGCGCCCCGACGTGGACAAGATATATATGACCGCGGCGCAGGCCATGACAGGGCAGGGGGGATGGCCGCTGAATTGCTTCCTCACCGCCGATTTGAAGACGTTCTACGCGGGCACCTATTTTCCGCCGGAGGGGAAATTAGGGAAGCCGGGCTTTTTGCAGGTCCTGCGGCAAATCGCCAAGCTGTGGGAGTCGCGCCGCGCCCAGGTGCTGGATTCGGCGCGGGATTTCCACTCGCGGCTGGCGGCCTTTGTGGCGCCGAAGCCGGGCGACGGCCCGCTCACGCCCGCCCTGCTGGCCAACGCCGCCCAACGGTTCAAGCTGGAGTACGACCCCAAGCATGGCGGCTTCGGCGACGCGCCAAAATTCCCGCGCCCCAGCGCGCCGGCGTTTCTGCTGCGGCACGGCGTCCGCGCCGGCGACGCGGAGGCGGTGAAAATGGTGCTGCGCACGTGCGACGCGATGGCGGCGGGCGGAATCCACGACCAGCTCGGCGGCGGGTTCGCGCGCTACTCGGTGGACGCGCAGTGGCTGGCGCCGCATTTTGAGAAGATGCTCTACGACAACGCGCAGTTGGCGAACCTGTATCTGGACGCCTGGCTGGTCAGCGGCGAGGCCCGGCACGCGGAGGTGGCCCGGGGCATTATTGAGTACGTGCTGCGGGACATGACCCATCCGCAGGGCGGCTTCTACTCGGCGGAGGACGCGGACAGCGAGGGCAAGGAGGGGAAATTCTACTGCTGGACGACGGCGGAGTTGTCAAAATTGTTGACTGCCGGCGAGTTCCAGGCCGCCGCGAAGTATTTCGGCCTGACCGAGCAGGGGAATTTTCTGGACCACAGCGATCCCGACCCCCTCCGCCACCAGAACATTTTGAGCGTGGCCGACCCGGACGTTCCGCCCGCCGCGGCGGGACTGCTGCGCTCGGCGCGGAAAAAGATGTTTGACGCGCGCGGCCGCCGAGTCCGCCCGCATCTGGACGACAAAATCCTGGCGTCCTGGAACGGGATGATGCTGGGGGCGCTGGCGCGGGCGTGGGCCGTCCTGGGGGACGCGGGCCTGCGGGCCGCCGCGGAGAAGAACCTGAATTTCCTGCAGGCCAAATTGTGGGACGGCGGGACGCTTTACCACCGCTGGCGCGACGGGGAGCGGGATTCGGCGCAGTTGCTGCGGGGGTACGCCGAACTGCTGGCCGGCGCCCTGGACCTGTATGAGGCCACGCTGGAGCCGAAGCATTTGGATTTTGCGCTGACCCTGGCCGAAGCGATGATTGACAAGTTTCAGGATCCCGACGACGGCGGGTTCTTCGAAAGCGCCGCCGGCGCCAAAGACCTGATATTGCGGGTGAAGGAGGATTACGACGGGGCCGAGCCGTCCGGCAACGCCGTGGCCGCGCTGGGGCTGCTGCGGCTGGGGGCGACCACGGGCCGCGCGGAGTTCCGGAAGGCGGCGGAAAGAACATTGCAACTGCTCTCCCGGCGGCTGCGGGAGCTGCCCCAGGCCGTCCCGCACCTGCTGCTGGCGCTGGATTTCTATTTGCACGAGCCGCGTCGGGTGGTGGTGGCCGGCGGCGCGGAGCGGCCGGAAACCCGCGCGCTGCTGCGGGCCGTTCATTCTGTCTATCAGCCCGGGAAAGTGGTGCTGGGCACGACGGGGGCGGTCGAGCCGTTCGCCAAGAGCCTGCCGGCGACGGAAGCTCCGATGGTGTATCTTTGCTCCGGGACGGCCTGCCAGCGTCCGACGAACGACGCCGCGAAATTGCGGGAAATGCTCAAAGCGGTTTGAAGCGTCCCACCTTCGGAGCCTCATCCTGGTCCGCATCCAATTCCCAATTCGCTATTCCCTATTCCCAATTCGCTCTGGACTTCAGGGCTTGGTCTGCGTTTGCAGCCAGCGTTGAAAGGCGTCGGCGCCGATGAGTTGCTCGATGGATTTTTGCGCCTCCGCCCGCGTGTTGGCCAGGGCGTCTATTTTGTCCTCGTCCGACATCGTCGGGTCGGCGCGGATGCGGTTCAACTCGGTCTGGGTGGCGCGGTTGATTTCGTAAAGCGGCAGGACGGCTTGGGCGGGGATGCCGGCTTGGAGGGCGGCGTCCCTGGCGGAAGCATAGAGCGGGTCCTGGTTGAGCTGGAGGCTGGCGTAGGCCGCGTCCCCCAGGGCTAGTTTCAAGTCGGCCTGGTATTGCGCCTGGAGGGCCTGTTGGCGCTGGCGCGATTCGGCGTTGCCGCCCTGGTAATAAAAGTCGGGATCCATGACAATGGGGTCCACAGCCGCGAACAGACTCTGGAATTGATCGGGGGAGAGGTTGAAGCCGCGGGTCTGATCGCGGATGCGCTGGGAGGTGGGCGAGTAGCGCAGCAGGTACTCGCTCAAGGGAGCGGGCGGCAGCAAAGCCGCCAGTTCCAGGCGCTCGTTCTGCCAGATGCGCGCCATCTCCATCGGGTTCTGCCCTCTGAGTTCCTCCTGGGCGCGGGTGGCGATGTCATAGACCGCGCGCTTGGTTTCCGGGGACAACTCGCCCAGTTGCGGGCCGGTGAGGCCGTAGTTGGACACCAGCCACGCCAGAAGGTCGGTTTCCGTTTCCCAATTGGTGCCCAGCACGCTGCTGAGCAGGTTGTCCAGCGTCGCGCGCCGCTGACTTTCCAACTCGCGGAATTGGCTGGCGGCGGCGTCCGCGACGGCGGGGTCGGGATCGCTTCTCCACCATTGCTGGTCGGGGGTGACAATTTCCAGGGAGCGGCGGCGGGCGAAAGTTCGGTTGACCTCGCCCAGAACGATGTCGCGGATCGTCCCATTGGGGCAGCCCATCGCGTGCAGGTTGACGACGAAATTGCTCAGGTAGGGGGAGGCGATGTCCCCCCAAGTCATGTTCTGGAGGCGCACCACAACATTGGTCTTGATTCTGGGCTCCGCCAGAACCGGCTCGTGGACGGGTGGCGAATGGTCCTCCTGCAAGTCGGCGATGTACCAGGCCGCGACGAGCATGAGATTCAATCCGATTGAGGCGATCAACCAGGGCCGCAAACGCATGTCTGCCCGCCGCGGCGCGCACGGAGTGCGCGCCCTGCCACTGGCGCCTTGCCGCCGCGACACTGATTTTCGGGCGTGACCCGGCGGCGGCTTGGTGTATGCTCTGGCGCGTGACGACAGCCGAAGCCATCCAGCTTTTGGAGAATTTTCGCTCTGGAAAGATCAGCGCGGCGGGCGCGTTGCGGGCTTTCCAGGCCGCGCCGCTGGCCGATCTGGGCTTCGCGCAGGTGGACACCCACCGGGCGCTGCGGAAGGGATTTCCGGAGGTCGTTTACGGCGCGGGAAAAACCGCGACGCAGGTGGTGCGGATCGCCGCCAAACTGGCGTCAAGCGAGCGCCAGGTTCTCATCACCCGGCTCTCCCCGGAGCAGGCGCGGGCCGTCCGCAAAAAATTCAAGTGGGCCGTGCATCACCCATTGGCCCGGTGTGTCACCCTGGAAAAGCACCCCGCGCCCAAGCGGCCCGGGTTGATCGCCGTGCTCTGCGCCGGAACCAGCGATTTGCCGGTGGCCGAGGAGGCGGCGGTGACGGCGGACATCATGGGCAACAGGGTGGAACGAATTTATGACGTGGGCGTGGCGGGGCTGCACCGGCTGCTGGCGCGCCAGGAGACCATCCAGCGGGCGCGGGTGCTGGTGGTGGTGGCGGGGATGGAGGGCGCGCTGCCCAGCGTGGTGGCGGGGCTGGTCGGGCGGCCGGTCATCGCGGTGCCGACGAGCGTGGGGTACGGCGCCAGCTTTGGCGGCGTGGCGGCGCTGCTGGGCATGCTCAACAGTTGCGGCAGCGGCGTGACGGTCGTAAATATTGACAACGGTTTCGGCGCGGGATACGCCGCCAGCCAGATCAACGCGCTGGCGGCGCCGGAGGAGAGTTAGAAAACCTGAACACACGAAAAAGCTTGAACACTCTTTACCTGGATATTTTCAGCGGCATCAGCGGGGACATGTTCCTGGGCGCGATGATTGACCTGGGCGTGGACCTCCACCAGGTCGAGCGGGAGCTGGGGAAGCTCGCGCTGCACGACTACCATCTTCACGCCCATCGGGCCAAACGCGGCCAGATCGAAGGGGTGAAATTCGATGTGCATCTGGGTGATTCCCACCAGCCCAAGCCGGAGCACGGGCACGAGCATCAGGACGGGCACGGACACGAACATGGCCACGAACATCCACACGAGCACGGCCATGTGCTCCACCACTCGCCCCGCCATGAGCACGGGCCAAAACACTCCGTCATCAAGGGGTTGATCGCGCGCAGCGCGCTTTCCCCGTGGATCAAGGAAAAGTCCCTGGCCGTTTTCCAGCGCGTGGCCGCGGCCGAGGGCAAAATCCACGGCCTGCCCGCCGCCGACGTCCACTTCCACGAGGTCGGCGCGCTGGATTCCATCGTGGACATCGTGGGCGGATGCGTGGCGCTGGAAATCCTGGGCAGGCCGCGTGTGCTCGCCTCCGCCGTGGTGGACGGCTCCGGCTGGGTGGAGTGCGCGCACGGGCGGTTTCCCATCCCCGCGCCCGCCACGCTGGAGATTCTGGCGGCGCGCGGTGTCGCCATCACGCAATGCGAGGAGCCGCACGAGTTGGTCACGCCCACCGGGGCGGCGCTGCTGGCGGAGTTCGCCGAGTCGTTCGGCCCCATGCGGGGACTGGCGGCGGCGCGCGTCGGCCTGGGCGTCGGCTCGCGGGAGAACAAGACGCGCCCGAATGTGCTGCGCGCGATTCTGGCGCAGGGCGGACCGGCGCCGGCCTCCCCCCATGAATGGGAGACGGACACCATCGCCGTTTTGGAAACCAATCTGGACGACACCAGCCCGGAGATTCTCGGACATTTTGTGGAGACGGCGCTGGCGGCCGGGGCGCTGGATGTTTTTTACGCGCCGGTCCAAATGAAGAAGAACCGGCCGGGGGTGTTGTTGAGCGTCCTTTGCGCGCCGGAGCGGGCGGAGAGCTTCGGCGAGATGATCCTGCGGCAAACCAGCGCCTTCGGCGTGCGGCGCTCTTTGGTGGAGCGCTGGAAGCTGCGGCGGGAGTTTCGCAGCGTGCCCACACCGCTGGGACAGGTGACCCTGAAGCTGGGGTTCCTGGACGGACGGCTGGCGCAGGTCGCGCCGGAATTCGAGTCGTGCAAAAAGTTGGCGGCGGAAAAGAACCTTCCGCTGGCGGAAGTCTATCGCGCCGCGCTGGCGGCGTGGAAACCGGACTAACAGTTAGTTGCTATGCGCGTCGAAATCAAGCTCCCGCCTGGCTCCGCGCCGGCGAGTCCCGCGCCCGCAAGCCCAACCAAGATTGCTCTCCCCCCGGCGGCGGAAAGCGGCCCGGCCCAGGAGCCGGCGCCGGCCAGCCCCGCGCCCGCGGGCGGCGGGGCGCCCGCGTGCCTGTCGGTGGTCATCCCGGCCTACAACGAGGGCGGCACGATCGCCCGGGTGCTGCAGACCGTCCTGGCCCAGCCGCTGGTGCGGGAGGTGATTGTGGTGGACGACGGCTCGCACGACGAGACTTGGGCGGTGCTCCAGCCGCTGGCGGAGATCGAGCCGCGCATCAGGATTTTCCAGCACCCGGTCAACTTGGGCAAGGGCGCGGCTTTGCGCACCGGATTCGCCAAGGCGACGGCGCCGTTCGTGATCGTCCAGGACGCCGATCTGGAGTATGACCCCGCCGATTACGCGGTTCTGGCCCGGCCCATCCGGGAGGGGAAGGCCGACGTGGTGTTCGGTTCGCGCTTCACCGGGTCCGCGGCGCACCGGGTGTTGTATTTCTGGCATTATCTGGGCAACAAAACCCTGACGCTGCTTTCCAACATGGCGACCAACTTGAACCTCACGGACATGGAGACCGGTTACAAGATGTTCCGGCGGGAGATCATCCAGAAGATCCAGATTGAGGAGAACCGGTTTGGGTTCGAGCCGGAGATCGTCGCCAAGGTGAGCCGGATGGACCTGCGCCTGTACGAGGTGGCCATCTCCTATTACGGGCGCACTTACGCCGAGGGCAAGAAGATCGGCTGGCGCGACGGCTTCAGCGCCCTGCGCTGCATTTTCGTGTACAACATCCTGCGGTAGGTCCAGGGCGCGGGCTGGGTTGGACGGGCACGAGGGGGGGCACAGGGGGGTTTTGAGCCGTCAACCCGTCAGGACCCCCGTAAACATTGGGGATTTTTGAGGTTGGACCCGTCAGAAAGCCGTCAGGTTGCCGTCAGGGAGCCGTCATGTGAGGCAATCCCGTAGGGCTGAAGGCCCGCAATATGACAGCCTGGGTCGAAGCGAGCATTGCGAGCGAAGGCCCAGGGCATCGCCACGGAATCCTCAAAAGCCCTGTAAGGGCGGTCCTCTCGACCCAAAGCCCGAAGTGATTTGGCCGCGAGCAAGGCACTTGTCGTGAAAAAGAGAAGGAACCGCCAACCGAAGCTTCTCAATTCCCTATTCCCAATTCTCAATTCAAAATGCCGCCTCGCGCCGCTGTAAATCCCGCGGAATCAAGCACTTGCCGCGAAAAGCCTCAAAAAGCTCAAAAGAGGAATTCAGGGATTTTTCACCGCAGAATACGCCGAATGCACGAAAGAGCTGCCTGACAATTATGGAAGTCCCTCTGGCTGAACCATTTCCGCCTTCCCTGCCCGCCGCAGGCTCGGCGAAGGAGGGTGCTTTCCCAATTGCTGCTTTGGTCTCAGCCCCGCGTTGAAGGAATTTTCCCGCACCCGACGAAAGAAATCTCTCGAAAAATCGCTTGACGCCGCGGCAAATCGGTGGTTCCAATCATTGACCATTAGTTGAGCGAAGTTGTGCTGATAGGATTGTAAAGGAAAACTAATGTCCAAGCGGGACACCTGTTTCTGATGAAATCGAAAAGATCAGTGGCGAAGGCGTTTGCTTTGGCCGCCAGCGCGCTGGTCTGGTGCGCCTTGAGCCTCCACGCTCAGAGCGCGCCGACAATCACCACCCAACCAGTCAGCCAGACGAATTTGGTGGGATCCAATGTCACGTTCAGCGTGGTCGTGACTGGGAGCGGCCCGTTCACCTACCAATGGCAGTTCAACAGCAACAATCTCCCAAACAACATCATCACCACAATGGCTGGCAATGGCAGTAGTGGCTATTCCGGGGACAATTGTCTCGCCACTAACACGTCCCTGTGGTCTCCCGAGGGCGTGGGCGTGGATACGGCTGGCAACGTGTATATTGCCGACTTTTGCAACCAGCGCATCCGCAGGGTGGACACCAACGGCATCATCACCACGGTGGCGGGCAACGGCAACCGGGGGTATTCCGGGGACGGTGGCATGGCCACCAATGCCGCACTTGATGAGCCTACCGGAGTGGCTGTGGATGCGTTCGGAAACATATATATTGCAGACTATTCCGAAGCAAACTTCAATGAAGCCGTCCGCAAAGTGGGCACCAACGGGATCATCACTGCAGTAACACCTGCAATGAACTCGGCCGGGCTAGCCTTTGACGCCTCC
>JBEKAN010000388.1:0-4461 GCA_050015895.1 Verrucomicrobiota bacterium | reverse complement strand
ATCACAGCGGCGCGGGCGCTGGGCAACTGAGCGGCTGTAGTGAAGACCTTTGGGGTCGCTGGCTTGATTTCCAAGCACTTGCGCATTGCGACCCCCTCGAATCCGCGAAGTCGGGTTAACGTGGCGTCGTTCCCCATGAGGGCAAACCTGGGCAGCGCGAGAAGTCCGCAAACAGGCAGCCCACGTCGCTGCAAAGCGGGCCATTTTGCTCTTGTTCCACCCACTGATCCGTCGGCGCTCCGCCGACGGATCGCCCTGAGACTACAACCCCGTCGCAATCAACCCGTCCTTGATCGCCACCGGCTTGGACTGCACTGTGGCCGTGCCCGGCTCCAGCCCCTCCCGCGTCGCCGTCAGCGTGATGGCGCCCGCCTGCAATGTCGAGCGCATGGCCACCCGGTTGATCCCGCACTCGGTGCTCACGTAAGGCTTGTTGACACTATTTACCAAGCCGCTGTTGTAACCCCCGCGCCAGGTCGCCGGGCCGGTCCATTTGAAATCCACCCGCGCCTCGTCGGTCGGGCAGCGCCGCCCCTGCGCGTCCACCACCTCCACGTCGAAAAACACCACATCCGAGGCGTCCGCCTGCAATCCATTCGGCCCAATGTGCGGGGTGAGCTTGATCGCCTTGGCCGGGCCGGCCGTCTGGATTTCGTCCTGCCCCACGGCTCTCCCGCCCGCCGTTGCGACCGCCTTGATGGCGCCAGGTTCAAAGGCGACGTTGGGGAACTGAAAAATATAACCGTTCCTCGGCGTGGTGACGACCCCGTGCGATTTTCCGTTCACGAACAGCTCCACCGACTGGCAGTTGTTCGCCGCCACATACACGGTCTTGACAGTGTTCGCCGGATACGTCCAGTGCCCGATGATGTGGATGTCCGGCGTCGTGCTTTGCATCACGCGGTAAAGGTAGTAAGCCTCCTTGGGCAGGCGCACCGCGTCCACTTTGCCGCTCACCCGGCACACTTCGCTGCTGTCCTGCCGTCCGTCCGCGTTCTCGTCCGACCAGTAAATCGAGGCGTAGCCCGACCATCTGGAGTGGGCCGGGTCCGGGTTGGAAATGCGGTTCGCCCAATAATCGAAGTAGCGTTGGGCCGCCTGGAGGCAGAACGTCTCCTGATTGTAGTTCCATGTGTCGTTCGGCCCCTTCTTGAATCCGAAATGCGGCGGCGAGAAATCGTCCCAGAACCGCCGGCCCACCTCGTCCCGCAAATCCTCAAACTCCAGGATCGGCCCCTTGTCCCGCCGGTCCTGGCTGTAACCCCGGAAGATGGCCGAGGGGCTGGCCAGTCTCTCGACCTGCGGGGCCTGCGGCATCATCACCCCGAAATACTCCGCCACCGGCGTCACCGCCGGGCTGTCCGCGTTGCCGTCCCGCGCTCCCATCGCCCGCCCGCCATTCGGATCCAACTCTTTGCGCATCGCCACCATCTGCCGCATTTGGTCCACCGTGACTGACGTGTTGCCCGCCTCCCAGAAAACGACGCTCGGATTGTTCCGGAAATAAATCATCGCGTCCCGCATCACTTCCACGCGCTGGTTCCACTGCGCCCCCTGCGCGTCAGTTTCCTTGTCCCCCGCCGGGCAAACCTCCACGATCCCCGCCTTGTCGCACGCCCTCACATCCACCATCTGCGGCGAGATGTGCATCCACCGGATGTAATTGCCGTGGCAGCCGCGAATCATCTCCGCGTTGAAGTCGTGCATCCAATCCGGATACGCCTGCCCCAGCCCCGCCCACTCGTCCACCGCCCGCTCCGCGAATCCCTTCAAATACTCAAAATGCCCGTTGAGCCACAGCCCCCCGGTCCCCGCCCCGCCCTTGAATTCCGCGTCCCGAAATCCCGTGTGTGTCTTGCACACGTCCACCACCTTCCCATTCACCGTCAACATCGAATACACATCATACAAATACGGATCGGCCACGTCCCAGAACCGCGCCCCCGCCAGCGCGCCGGTCCCCTTGAGCACCGCCGTCTGGCCGGCCCCCAGATCCGAAGTGTCCCCCGCCACCTTCGCCCGCTGCACCCCGTCCGCGTCCACCACCACCGCCGACAAACTGACACTCTGCCGCGCCCCGGATTCGTTCCTCACCTGCGCCTCCACCGTCACGTCGCAACTCCTGCCGGGGATGGAAAAATGCGACGGATAAATATACACGCCCGTCGTTTTGAGATTCTCCAACAACGGCAGCGTCTGATAAACGCTGCCCGTCAGGTGCAGCCAGGCGTCATGGTTCAACCCGCCGTAATTGGGATCAAAGGCCCGCCCCATCCATTGATAGCCCACCCTCGTCGCCTCCTCCTGGTAGTTGTTGCTGTTGTCCACTTTCACCGCGATCACGTTGTCCCCGTCATAATTCACCAAGTCCGTCAGGTCCAACCCGCACGCGCTCACCCCGTTCTCGAATTTGCCCGCCGCTTTTCCGTTCACCCAAAAATGGCCCGCCTGCTTCATCCCCTCAAATTCCAGAAAAACCTTCCCCCCTTTCGCCCCCGCCGGCAGCTTGAAATGCTTCCGATACCACGTGATCCCGGACCACGCCCCGCGGTCCCCGCCGCTGTGGTCTATGAGCCTCGTGTAGGAATCCACGTCGTTGTAAGTGTGCGGCAGACTCACCGTCGTCCACGCCGCGTCGTTGAAACTCGGGTCCTCCGCTCCCGGCACATCCTGCCGGATAAACTTCCAGTCAGGGTTGAAGCTGTAAGTCGCGCGTGGGGAAGCCGGCGGCGCATACCCGTTGGCCGCCGCGGGCGCGCTTGGAGTCTGCCAAAAGCCGCAAAGGAGAAACGCCGCCGCTGGCAGCCAAAAACGATGGAGGCACGTCTGTTGGATGGAATTCTTATGTTTCATGCGCCGAATCCTAATCACACAAGCCCCGGTCGTCAACCCACGGTTCAGATGGATTCAGTTCCATTCCTCCCTCCCCGTGCCAGCCGGCATGCCTTTGGCCAAACCGAGCGAAATTCCAAGGTCATCAGTAACTCGCGACGGCCTTGGAAAACTCGTCCACATCACTTGGAGGGGGTGAGCCCACATGCCCGTCTCCATACGTGTCGTCCGAAAGCCCGTCGTGCCGACCGGTCAAGAAATTTTGAGGCAAGTTGGAGTCCCGGTCAATTGGAACAAACCGGCCACAGCTTGCAAACCAGTTGGTATAGGAGTTTGGGGTGGTTGCCTCGTAAGTCGTGTAGTCCGGAGGCACCAGCGTTGTGGTCGCCTCAACCAGCATGAGCTTGTTGGCGGGGGCGTTGACCTGCCCTTGCGTGAAAGGTTGAGGGAGGGCACCGGTGGTGCTAATCGAACTGAAGCCACAATTGACGTTTTCCCCGCCCACCTTGCTTTCGTAACTGTCCAACAGGTAGCTGTAAGGATAGTCGTTCCCGGTGACGGTCCTCAAGTCGTCCATCGGGCACTTGAAAATATTCGTTTCCGCTTTGGTGCCCAAATCCGCGACCACCGGGCTGAGGGCCACATTGTTGGTCGGCCACCAATAAATCCAATCATCCGGTTGCCACCCGTCTGTGCCGGACGCGGCGCCGGGGTAAGTCTCATTGTTGTCACCCACGTACATGAACATCCCGAGGCCCAATTGGTGCAGGTTGTTCTTGCAGTCCGCTTGCTTCGCCTGCAATTTCGCCCGGGCCAGCGCCGGCAGCAGCAATGCCGCGAGAATGGCGATGATCGCGATCACCACCAACAACTCGATCAGCGTGAAACCGCGCGGTTCCCCGCAACGCCCCTCCGGGGGGCGCTCGGATCTTGCAAGAGGATTAGGATTCATACGTGCCAATATACGCCCGCCTCCAGGCCTGTCCAGTCCAAAATCTGCCTTTCCATTCTCGTTTTCTGCCGTGGATCAAACCACCCCCGAGACTCGAATTGCCAGGCCGCGCTCGGGAATGGGCCGCCCAAAAAAATCTCCAAATAAGGCTGGCATTCGGCCCGGATGCTGCTATCTTCCCCATTCCTTTTGGGATGTTCCCAAAAGGGAAACGGCCTTTCAATCCGTCCTCGTGTGGGGGCGGGCGGCCACAACAACACTAAATTCAATCCCGTCTTCCGCGGGATGGTCCGCCGCCTCCGGGCGACGCGGGCTTCTTACAAAAGGAAAACTGTGATCAGTATCGGCATTAAGGAACTCCTCGACTCCGGCGTCCATTTCGGACACCAGACCCGCCGCTGGAACCCCAAGATGAAACCCTTCATCTTCGACGCCCGCAACGGCATCCACATCATTGACCTCAGCAAATCCCTCGCCCAGCTCGACGTCGCCTGCCAGTTCCTCCACTCCCTCGTCGCCAAGGGTGGCAGCGTCCTCTTCGTCGGCACCAAAAAACAGGCCCAGGAGGCCGTCAAGGAGGCCGCCAAATCCTGCGGCCAGCTCTACGTCACCGAACGCTGGCTCGGCGGCACCCTCACCAATTTCAACACCATCAAACGCTCCATCGCTCGCCTCAA
>JBEKAN010000387.1:0-4504 GCA_050015895.1 Verrucomicrobiota bacterium | reverse complement strand
TGCGACCCGGGAGTCTGATTGATTTGACAGTCACCCGCCAGGACCTCGCGCCACCGGACGAGTTTCCCTTCACCGAGCACGCCTGCATCACATCCTTTCCCATACTCGAGGACATTCTTCTGATCCGGGGTGAGACCAACGCGCTCAAGTTTGCAGGCCTCGGCGCGGGCGACAACATGCAGAGCGAGGGCGCCCTGTACTGGGAGCGCGAGCACCCGGAGATTTACAAATGGGAACCCATGGAGCAAGCACCGGCGGATTTCGCCCCGGCGCTTTGCATCGGCGACGCCACAGCGACTTGGGAGGGCGAGACCAGGAACTATCTCCAAGTTCTCGGCGATTATTTCGGCTTGGACGCCCCCGCGCGGGAACTGGCTGGAAATCTGGTGAAAAACGCGAGCGGGGAGTCCGGGAAGGTTTTCCGGCTGGCAGGTTACGTTCAGACCAATTGCGCGTACAAGGCGCTGGAATTTGGCCGGCGGGCGCGCCTGCCGCACAAGACCGCGGAAATTCTCCACAACCACTACGGGGATTGCAAGGACCACGCGCTGCTCTTGCAGCAAATGCTCGAAGCCTCCGGCATTCCGGCCCGACTGGCCTTGGTGAGAACCCAGGGGAAGGTGCGCAAAGAACTGCCCACGCTGGACCAGTTCGACCACATGATCGTTTATCTGCCCGCCTTCCAGAACGGGTTTTTCATAGACTGCACAGACAAAGGCTCGGACCTCTCTCAGGCGGTGCCGCTCGGTTTGGCGGGCAAGGAAGCGTTGATCTTGGACGCGGCCAATCCGAGGTTTGTGGTGATCCCGGACTATCCAGCCGGATGCAATGTTTTCAATTCGCGCCGGGAGGTCCGGATCACCAACGGAACGGATGTGGCGGTGCATGAAGTGTTGAGCTTGAAGGGGTGCGGGGGAAGCCAGTTGCGGGCTTTTTTCAAGGGACTGCAGCCGGAGGCCCGGCGGAATTTCGTGGAACTCCAGTTGAACCGGCAGTCGGGCGCGGTGACCTCCTTTGAGCTGGAAAATCTCGAAGACACGCAGGCTCCGTTGGTGCTCGATATGGATTATATCTTGAAACGGCAATTTCACCTGACAGGAAATCAATTGGTGGGAAAATTGCCGGATGTGTGGGAGCAGGTATATGCGGCGGCGGAACCGGTGGAACTGCGGACGACCCCCTTCGAGCTGAGTTTCCCGATAGAGGTGGAAAGCACAATCCTCCTGGCGATCCCGCAAGGCTGCCGCGAACCCGCGCTGGAGGATTTCCGCCAAAATGTGCAAACGGCCTTCGCCACAGGCCGGAGCGAAGCCCGAAAGGAAGGGGCGGGATTGCAGATTGATTACCGGCTCCAACGCCGGGCCGGCAAATTTACAGCGGCGGAGTATGGCCCGTACCAGGATGACATGGTGAAAGCTCTGGGGCCGCTCGAGCAGGTCGTGGCATTCACAAAGACGCCCTGAGCCTTTCACAAGGCTTGCAACTTCCGATCTCCCACGCCGCATGGACTAACGCCGATGATCCAAGGATTGGGTGATCAGGCTGGGGGTGCCGCGCGAACGGCGCGACAAAAGGAGAACCAACACGACCGCAATGGTCAGGAGCGAGAACGCGATGACCAGCAACGCGATGTGGTCGCCGGGCGCGGGCATGACCACCGCCGTTTGCGGGACCACCTGCGCGGGGGCGCGGGCAGGCTGGACGGGCGGTGGCGTGGCGGCGGGTGCGGGCGTGGCTTGGACCGGGGTTGTGGGGCCAGGCGGTGCGACCGTGGCTGCAGAAAGTGCGGCGCTCGCCAGAGCGCCGCCACGCTCAGGCACCGCGGAGGAAGCAGGGACGACCGTGCCTGCCGTGACGGGCGGCGCTGCGGCTGAGAGCAGATCCGTCCGCTCCGTCGGATCTGTCCGAATCGCGGCTCCAGAGGCTGGCGGCGAAGCCGGGGGTTGCGGAGCGACCAGCGGCGCGGTTGCGCCCGGCGTTTGCGCCGCAACGGACTGCGGGACGGAGACTGCATTCGTCGGAACGTTTTGAGCGGATTCCGCAACCGCCGGCGCAGGCGGGTTGGGCGGCGGCGGGTTTGAGAAAATAATCTCCCGATGACGCGGCTCGGGGGGCTTGGGGACGACGACGGGCGGAGGCGCGGGAACAGCCGCCACCACGGCCGGCGGGGCGTTCGTGACGGGCGGCTGGATCAAATCGGCGGTCTGCGGCACGGAGATTTTCCCCGGGGGGTTGACGCTGTAGTCAATGGTCTTGCCGTTCCAGGCGGCCAGAAGCGTCACAAAGGGGAGGTTCTGGTCGCGCATCTGGCGGCCAAATTGGCGCTGGAGGTCGTTGATGTCCTTGTCGAAACCGCTTCCCTGCATCGTCTCCGTGCCGTCATATATAAATATAAGCGTGATGACGCGGGAGCTGGCGATCATCTGGCTCATGGCGGGCAGCACTTTTTCCAGGTGCGCCCGGTTCTGATAGCGCAGGCCGGCCAGATAGGCGGTCATGCCCGCCACGGTCTCATCCTGGTTTCGTTTCGACCAGACTTGCATGGGGAAGTCGGTGTGCAGTTGCTCGTCGTAGGTCCAGAGGCCAAAGGTGTCGCCGTCCCGCATCTCCCCGTTCATGCCGGATTGGAGGAGCCCGCGGACGGCTTGCAGCACGCCGTTGGTCTGGCGCCGCATGGCGGTGGAGGTGTTGAGGATGAAGAGAAACCGGTTCCCCTTCTGCGGCGGCGGTTGGGCCGCGGGAAGAAGGGCTGGCGTTAGAAGGCAGACCGCAAGGGCGAAGAGCAGGACGGAGCGGCGTCGAAGGCGGTTTTTCACAGGTTCATTTCGCACTTTTTGCCTCCTTGAATCTCGCGCTTTCGCGGCGGTTGCGCTGGGTGATGTCCCGCTCCTGCTGTTGCAGCACTTTCTCGACCTCGTGGATGAAATTCAGGCAGCTCGACGCCAGGCCGTCCAGGGCCAGAACGGTGTCGCGCTCCGCAAAATCATCAGTGACCACGAGAGCCTCGCCAAAATCCCGGATGCGAAATGCCACCCGCTCGATGATGTCGTCGGCGGTCTGACCGGCGCCCGAATAGATCACCTCCATTTCCGGCGTGGAGTCGGGCCGGGGCGTGTCCGCAGGGGCGCCGCCTCCATCGAAGACAATGGTCACGGCAGTGTGGATGGCGTCCTGATAGCGGGTGAGGACGTGGATGAGTTCGTCGCGGGCCGCGGCGGAATGGCGGGGGTGGCCTGGCGCCAGTTGGGGCCAGTTGTGCAGGAGGCTGTAGCCATCCACCAGTATGCGCACCAAAGCCATGCCCGAACGATAACCCCACTGGGCAGGGGAGACAATGGCGAATGTGGGCGCGGCAGGGATGGGAAAGGCTGGCTCCTGAAGGGCCGTATGAGATCGCGGGAAAGCTCCCCGCCCCGAGGCCCATACGACGACCGCCAGCCAATTATCAACACAATCAAAATTTAGCACGCCCTCATTGCCGCATCACAATTAGGGCGTGCTAATTTTACCAAGTCAAGCGATGAATGTCGAGGGAAATTCAAATCTTCATGAGCCAGCCGTGAGGGATGGGAAAGGCTGGAGGCTGAGGAAATGTCTGAGAGCGTGTTTTGAAAATCTCATCTTCTTAACGCCCCGGCTCGGCAGGAGCTTCGCCCTTACCGAGGCGGTTGTGGTAGGGCGAGGCTCCTGCCGAGCCATTTGCCGGAGGGGCAGCTCAAGAATCGGATTTTTGAAACACGCTCCGCGAGACGGGGGTTCAACCAAAAATGCCGGAGGTTCCAATGGGCCAACCGTTGCCGCCGGGCACCCCTCAGATTAGGGCTGAAGATGGAGAAAAGACCACCCAAAAACGTCGAATGCGCCCGGCTGAAAATGCACACAGATTCGAGGCTTGATTTCGGCCGCTGGCGGCGACACCCTCCACGATATTAATTGTTAGGCCGACGAGCATGACCTTGCCATTACATCCGACTTTAGACATTGTCGGCAACGCGGCGTTGTTCGGCTTCCTCGCTTGGCTATACATTCGGGCACGCCGGAGAAGACCACGATTCGACAAGTCGGATGTCGTATATCAGGAGCGTTTTGCTTCCGGTTGCTCCCGAAAGAACATCCTCACCAAATTCGGCGGCGCACGGAATTGTTTAAGGCTTGTCGTCACACGAAACTTTCTGATTGTGACCTCATGGTTTCCGTTCTCGCTTATTACACCGTTCTATGACCTTGAGCACGTGATTCCTCTCGTGTCGATAGCATCGGTTCGCCGTTCCAGCTCTATTGGCTTCACGAGTTTTATGCTTTCGTATCGAGACGCAAAGGGTGAGGACCACACATTGAGGTTGTGGCCCAAGAATCCCGATGATTTCATTCGGAGTCTTGGAGTGAAGATTGACAATGAAAACTCGGCCTAACAAATCGCTGCAGGCAACGCGGGATGGCCGGTCCAGTTCCGTTTCGCAGTTCATTATCACTCATTCTGGAGAGGGTTCTCGGACGGACTGCC